>NZ_KB890603.1 GCF_000373145.1 Thermus oshimai DSM 12092 | reverse complement strand
AGGGAGGCGCCCAGGGTAGGGCTCGTGACTGGGGCGAAGTCGTAACAAGGTAGCTGTACCGGAAGGTGCGGCTGGATCACCTCCTTTCTAAGGAGTCAAGACGCTGCCTCTCCCCTTTTCGGGTCCTTGGGGGCGCCTGCGGGCGCCCTTTTTTGTTGGAGGCAACCTTGCGCAAGAACCTGGCCCCCAAGGGAAAACGGCCGGCCACCAAGCGGGTGGTCTCCGCCGGGGGGGTGGTGCTCCGGGGGAGCCCCCCGGAGGTCCTGGTGGTGACCCTTAGGGGGGGCCGGGTGGTCACCCTGCCCAAGGGCCAGGTGGAGCCCGGGGAACGCTACCCGGAGACCGCGGTGCGGGAGGTGCGGGAGGAAACCGGGGTGGAGGCCGCGGTCCTGGCCCCCTTGGGGAAGGTGCGCTACTACTTCACCATCCGGGACGAGGGGACCCCGGTCACGGTGGCCAAGGAGGTGCACTACTTCCTCATGGCCTACCGGGGCGGGGAGCCCAGGCCCCAGCTTTCCGAGGTGGAGGCCGCCTTCTTCCTGCCGGTGGAGGAGGCCCTCCGCCGCCTCTCCTACGCCAACGAGCGGGAGATGCTAAAGCGGGCGCTCCTCCGCTTTAAGTAGGCGCAAAGCCGCCTCCTCCGGGGAAAGGAGCCCCTGGGCCACCTGGGCCACCAGCTCCTTGGCGTCTTGGGTCCTCCTCCGACCCCACTCCTGGATGACGCTTTCCACCTCAAACCGGGCCCGCTCCAGCCGGTGGCCCTCCAGAAGGCCATGGGCCAGGAGGTGCTGGTGGTGGGCCTCAAGGCCCTCAAAGAGCGCCTCCACCCCCTCCCCCGTGGCGGCCACCGTGGGGTAGATGGGGGGGCGCCACCCCCCAGGGCGGGGCGGGGCCAGCTCCAGGGCGCTTTTCAGCTCCTGGATGATCCTCTCCCCGCCGGGCAGGTCAAACTTGTTCACCGCGAAGAGGTCGGCGATCTCCATCACCCCCGCCTTGAAGGCCTGGACCGCATCCCCCGCCGCCGGGGTGAGGACGAGAAGGGTGGTGTCCGCCACCCGGGCGATGTCCACCTCGCTCTGCCCCACCCCCACGGTCTCCACGAAGATGCGCTCAAAGCCAAAGGCCTCCAGGAGGCTTAAGGCGGCCACCGTGGCCCCCGCCAGGCCCCCTAGGGCCCCGCGGGAGGCCAGGGAGCGGATGTAGACCCCGGGGTCCTGGTGGTGGCGCATCATGCGGATCCGGTCCCCCAGGATGGCCCCTCCGGTGAAGGGGCTGGAGGGGTCCACGGCCAGGACCCCCACCCGCTCCCCCCGCTTTCGGGCCTCCAGGATGAGCCGGTCCGTGAGGGTGCTCTTCCCCGCCCCGGGGCTTCCCGTGACCCCCACCACCTTGGCCCGGCCCCGGCCCCTTAGGGCCTTGAGGAGGGCCTGCCCCAGGGGGTGGCCCGCCTCCACCAGGGTGAGGGCCCGGGCCAGGGCGCGCACGTCTCCCTTTTGAAAACGCTCTAAAAGGTCTTCCAGCGCCACGGGGGCCAGCTCCGCCATGCCCCCATTCTACGCGCCTACTCCGCCAGGGCGATGCAGGCCACCTCCACCCTAACCCCCCGGGGGAGGGCCTTCACGGCCACCGTGGCCCGGGCGGGGTAGGGCGGGGCGAAGTAGCGGGCGTAGACCTCGTTGAAGGCGGGGAAGTCCTCCATGTCCGCCAGGAAGCAGGCGGTCTGGACCACCCGGTCTAGCCCCGAACCCGCGGCCTCGAGGATGGCCTTCAGGTTCTCCATGACCCGCTCCGTCTGCTGGCGGATATCCCCCTCCACCAGGACGCCTTCCGGGGTCAGGGGGATCTGGCCGGAGACGAAGAGGAGCCCCCCGGCCCGCACCGCCTGGCTGTAGGGGCCGATGGCCTCGGGGGCCCGGTCCGTGCGGATGGCCTCCATACCCCCATGCTACATGCCGAAGCGGTAAAGCCGCCCGGAAAGGTTCACCACCAGGACCTCTTGGGGAAGGGGCAGGGGGGGCACCTGGACCGGCCCCAGGCCCGTGGCCTCGAAGACCACCTGGCCCCGGGCGTCCACCGCCAGGAAGCGCCCCTCCTCCGTGGCTACGTAGACGTGCCCCCCCGCGGCGGAAAGCCCCGCGGTCACCTTCCCCACCTCGAGGCTAAAGACCTCCTCCCCGGTCCTGGCCTCCAGGGCCCTTAGGACCCCGTCCCAGCCCGCCACGTACACCCGCCCCCCGTCCACCGCCAGCCCCCCCCAGATCTCCCCCACCCCCTCCGCGTTCCAAAGGGTCTCCCGGGACAGGGGGTCAAAGGCGTAGACCTCCCCGGTCCAGGTGGGGATGAAGAGCAGGCCCCCATGGGCGGCCACCGGGGCGTGGATGGGCCCGGTCCTCACCCGGTAGCGCAGGGCCCCCGTGTCCGGGTCCAGGGCGTAGAGCCAGCCGTCCTCGCTCCCCACGAAGAGGAGGCCCCGGTAGAAGGTGGGGGTGGCGGAGAGGTGCCCCCCGGCGCGGAAGCGGAAGAGGAGCTCCCCCCTCTGGTAGGCGGAAAGGGTGCCGTCCCGGCTGGCCACGTAGACCCGCTCCCCCAGAAGGAGCCCCCCGGCGGTGATCTCCGCCCCCGTGGCCAGGCTCCAGTCGGAGGCCGCGCCCCGGAAGCGGTAAAACCGCCCGTCCCAGGCCCCCACGTACACCCCGTCCCGCACCACGGGGGGGGCGGTGACCTCCTCCTTAAGGGGGTAGCGCCGCGCCTCGTGGCGCAGGAGGTCCACCTCGGCCAGGCCCCGGCCCGCCCCCACGTAGACCCGCCCCTCCGCGTAGACCATCTCCCCCGGCCAGGCCACCTCCCCCCCTAGGTCCAGGGTGGCCTTGAGGGCCAGGCGCCTGGGGTCGGGGGCGAAGGGGTAGTGGCCGGAGCGGCCGGCCCCGCCCCTTGGGGTGGCCAGGCGCAGGGCCTGGAAGGCCTGGAGGGCCGAGCGGAAAAGCCCCGGGTGGTCGGGCCGCTCTTCGGGGTGCTTGGCGAGAAGGGCCAAAACCGCCTCGGCCACGGGCTTGGGAACGGCGGGGTTCAGGGCCTCGGGGCGCCTCGGCTCCTCGTAGACGTGCTGGAAGAGCACCGCCTGGTCGTTCTCCCCCTCAAAAGGGGGGCGGCCGGTGAGGGTGCGGTAGAGGACCGCCCCCAGGCTGTAGAGGTCCGCCTTGGGGGAAAGGGGGAGGCCCTTGGCCTGCTCGGGGGCCATGTAGTGGGGGGTGCCCAGGGTGTAGCCGGTGCGGGTGAGGTGGCGGCTTTCCCGGAGGAGGTAGGCCAGGCCGAAGTCCATGACCTTGGGGTGGCCCTCGGGGGTGAGGAGGATGTTCTTGGGGGTGAGGTCCCGGTGGAGGATCCCCTGGGCGTGGAGGTGGGCCAGGGCCTCCATGACCTTGGCGGCGGCCTCCAGGATCCTTTCCCCCTCCGGCCCCTCCTCAAAGGGCCCGAGCCGGTCAAAAGGCCCCCCCTCCACCAGCTCCATGACGAAGAAGGGCCGCCCCTCCTCCTCCCCCAGGTCCAGCACCTGGACGATCCCCGGGTGGAAGAGGCGGGAAAGGGCCCTGACCTCCAGGAAGAAACGCTCCCGGTCGGGGGGGAGGGCCTGGGGGTGGAGGAGCTTCACCGCCACCTTGCGCCCCAGGCGCTCGTCCACCGCCCGGTAGACCTCCGCCATGCCCCCTGAACCCAGGGGGGCCTCGAGGCGGTACCGCCCGGCCAGCCGCACGGGGGGCATTCTACTCTTCGGGCTCCAGTTTCTTTAAGAGCTCGGCCAGGTCGGCCTTACCCTCCTCCAGCTCCCGGGCGATCTTCTCTATGGCCAGGCGCACCACCTCCGACTTGGACACCAGCCGCTCCGGGCTGGAGAGCTCATAGGCCGCCCGGGTCAAAAGGGCGTCCTGCTCCTCGGAGATGACCACCTGAAGCCGCTTTTTTTCCTTCTTGGGCATACCTCCTCTTGGGGGTTAGTGTAGCAGAGCCCCCACCGGTTGACAATGCGCATCTTGCTCCTTATGCTCACCTTGATTAAGGTGTGGAGGATGCACCGGGGAGGGGGGCATGGAGAGTAAGGTGCTGCGGGTGGAAGGAGGGGCCCCGCTTAAGGGCGAGGTGCGGATCTACCCCGCCAAGAACGCCGCCCTGCCCATCCTGGCGGCCTCCCTGCTCACGGAGGAGCCCGTCACCCTCCTGGAGGTGCCGAGGCTAAGGGACGTGGAGGTGATGCTGGAACTTCTGGCCCACCTGGGCACCCGGTACGAGTGGGAAGGGCGGGCCCTCCACCTCCACACCCCCGAACTCAAGCGCCTCGAGGCCCCCTACGAGCTGGTGGGCCAGATGCGGGCCAGCTTCATCGTCTGGGGGGCCCTCCTGGCCCGGGCCGGGGAGGGGCGGGTCTCCTGGCCCGGGGGGTGCGCCTTCGGGGCCCGGCCCGTGGACCAGCACGTGAAGGCCCTGAGGGCCCTGGGGGCGGAGGTGGTGGAGGAAGGGCACACCTTCTACGCCCGCCGAAAGGGGCCCTTGGGGGGGCGGGTGGTCTTTGACCTGCCCACGGTGGGGGGGACGGAGCAGGCCCTCCTGGCCCTGGCCCTGGAGGGGGAGGGCACCCTGGTCCAGGCGGCGGTGGAGCCGGAGGTGGAGGACCTGGGCCGTTTCCTCACCCTTCTCGGGGTGGAGATCCGGGGCCTCGGGAGCCCCATCCTCCACGTGAAGGGGGCCAAGCGGCTTGGGGGCGGGACCTACCGCATCATCCCCGACCGCATCGAGGCCGGCACCTACCTCCTGGCCGCCGCGGCCACCCGCGGGGAGGTGACCCTCACCGAGGTCCGCCCCGACCACCTGGACGCCCTTCTGGACAAGCTGGCCCAGTCCGGGCACCGCATCGCCACCGGAAAGGACTGGGTGCGCCTCACCGCCACCCCCACCCCCGAGCCCCTGCATGTGGAGGCCCGGGAGTACCCGGGCTTCCCCACCGACCTCCAGCCCATCGTCACCGCCTACCTGGCCACGGTGCCCGGGCAGAGCACCGTTATGGACCGGGTCTACCCCGACCGCTTCACCCACGTGGGGGAGCTGGCCCGCATGGGGGCGGAGCTCTACCTCCGGGACCGGCTCCTCATGGTGAACGGCAAAAAGCTCCACGGGGCCCAGGTGAAGGCCCTGGACATCCGCGCCGGGGGTGGCCTCCTGGTGGCCGCCTTAAGCGCGGAGGGCACCACGGAGATGGAAGGGGTGTACTTCCTGGAACGGGGGTACGAGGACCTGGAGGGCAAGCTCCGGGCCCTGGGGGCCCGGGTCCACCTGGAAGCGCAGGCCCCTAGCCTGGCCGCAGACTGAACTAGGCCCAAAGGCGAAGGGCCTCCGGGAAGCGGAAGAAGAAGCGGTCCCTGAGGAGCTCGGGGCTGTAGGCCCTTTCCACGTAGCCCGCGCTCCTCAAGGCCTCCAGCACCTCCTTGGCCACCTCCCGATCCCCTTCCAGGCGGGCCGCGAGGAAGGCCAGGGCCTCCTCCTCCTCGTCCCCTTCCCCCACGAACTCCGCGTACTCCCGGTCCAGGGCCCGCATGAGGGCCTTAAGGTCCACCGGACGGCGGGTGAAGGCCCAGCGGGGCCGTTCCCCGGGCAGGAAGTGGGCGTACCCCTGGGCCTCGAGGGCCCGGGCCAGCTCCTGGGCCTGGGGGTGGGGGTACCCCCTCGCCACCAGGAGGGCGACCAGGCTTTCCCGCTCGCCCACCACCCCCTCCGGGTAGGTGTCCTTGAGGCCAGCGGCCAGCTTCTCCAGCTCCATAGCTTCTTTATCATATAACCTGAGCGCAGTTCCTTCAAGGGTGCTTGTGCCCAGACCTCCCCACCCCTATACTGGGAAGGGTATGGACCTGAAGCTCCTCAGCGAACGCCTGGAAAACCTCCGGGGGTATCTTTGACATCCCCGGCAAGGAAGCCCGCCTAAAGGAACTGGAACCCCGCCTGGAAGACCCGAGCCTCTGGCAGAACCCCGAGGAGGCGAGAAGGGTGAGCCAGGAGGCCGCCCGCCTAAGGCGGGTGGTGGAGACCTACCGGGGCCTTAAGGACGACCTCCAGGGGCTTTTGGAGCTCTACGAGGAGCTTCCCCCGGAGGAGCGGGAGGCCCTGGCCCCGGAGCTAGAGGAAGTGGGGCGGAAGGTGGAGGAGCTTTACCACGAAACCCTCCTCGCCTTCCCCCACGCGGAGAAGAACGCCATCCTCACCATCCAGCCGGGGGCCGGGGGCACGGAGGCCTGCGACTGGGCGGAGATGCTCTTAAGGATGTACACCCGCTTCGCCGAGCGGAAGGGGTTCCAGGTGGAGGTGGTGGACATCACCCCGGGCGCGGAGGCGGGGATTGACTACGCCCAGATCATCGTCCGGGGGGAGAACGCCTACGGCCTCCTGGCCCCCGAGGCCGGGGTCCACCGCCTGGTCCGCCCCTCCCCCTTTGACGCCTCGGGCCGCCGCCACACCTCCTTCGCCGGGGTGGAGGTCATGCCCGAGGTGGACAGCAGCGTGGAGGTGGTCATCCGCCCGGAGGACCTCAGGATCGACGTCTTCCGCTCCCAGGGCCACGGGGGCCAGGGGGTGAACACCACGGACAGCGCGGTGCGCATCGTCCACCTGCCCACGGGGATCACCGTCACCTGCCAGACCACGAGGAGCCAGATCAAGAACAAGGAGCTGGCCCTGAAGGTCCTCCGCTCCCGGCTTTTTGAGCTGGAGTGGCGGAAGAAGCAGGAGGAACTGAGGAAGCTTCGGGGCGAGGTGCGGCCCATTGAGTGGGGAAGCCAGATCCGGAGCTACGTCCTGGACAAGCAGTACGTGAAGGACCACCGCACGGGCCTCATGCGCCACGATCCCCAAAACGTCCTGGATGGGGACCTGGAGCCCTTCATCTGGGCGGGGTTGGAGTGGAAGGCGGGGCTCCGCCAGGCCCCCTTGGAGGAGGAGCCCACCTAAGGGCTTGGCCTTTCCCCGGGCAGGGGACGCCAGGAGAGCGCCCCTTCCGCCTCAAAGCTCCGGCCCCAGGGGAAGGCCAGGGCGGAAAGCTCCAAGACCCCCCCTTCCCAGGGCACGGGCTGGAAGAGCCGGGCGGCCTCCCTGGCTTCCTCGGGAAGGGGCTCGGGAAAGCGGGCCCTGACCCAAGGCCGCCCCACTTCCCCCCACCAGTAGGCGAAGTAGGCCTCAAAGAGCCGCGCCTTTCGCCCCTCCTCGTCTCCCAGGAAAAGCCCCCCCTGGGCCAGGGCGCTTCCCAGGTTGTTGGCCGGGGTGCCCCAGGCGGCGTAGGCGGCCAGGCGGGGGAAAAGCCCCAGGGCGAGCAGGCCTTCCGCCAGCCGAGGGTCGCCCCGGTTCACCCGGGATAGGTCCGCCAGGGCCACCCGGTGCCCCCCCATGAGGCGGAGGAGGTCCAGAAGGGCCTTCCTGGGGTTAAGCCCCCCGTAGAGGTAAAGGACCAGATCCGGGCCCTCAGAAAGGGGCACGGCCTCCGCCCCGGCGCTTGCCAAAAGCCGGGCCACCGTCTCCGCGAGGGGGAGGCCCTCATACGGGGTGGTCCGCCCGGCCAGGGCGGGGTCCTCGTAGGCCACGGCCACCTTAAGCCCCGGCCTTAAGGCCCGGAGGAGGAGGACCTGCCCCGCCTCGTCCGCCCCGGGACGGGTGGGGTACGGGAGGCGGCGGGCCTCCGCCAGGGCCGGGGAACGCTGCACCGCGTCGTCCCAGGAGGCCTCGAGGTAGACCCCCCCGAGGCCCCCAAAGGAGGCCACCCCCCGGAGGACCTCCAGGTTCCTGCCCCTCTGGGTGGCGTCCCAGCGGGGGATGACCCCATAGAGGTAAAGCCGTCCCCCATACCGCGCCTTCCAGGAGAGGAGGGGCCCCAGCCGGGCCAAGGCGTCCTCCGGGGGGAGGGGAAGGTGGCGGCTTTGGAGAAGCCCCCCGTAGGCCAGGGCGTCCAGGCTCCCCACCAGGGCCTCCCCGGGGGTGGAGAGGAGCCAAGCCCGAAGGAGAGGGAGGTCCGCCCCTTGAGGACCCCGGTAGGAGGCCCTGGGCGGGCAAAGGACCAGGCCGTAGCGGCAGGGGCCCCAGTTGGGTGGGCGGTCGTCCAGGGGGAGGTAGAGGACCTGGGCCGAACCGGAGCCCAGGAGGAGGGCAAGGGCCACCCCCGCCCAGCGCCGGAGAAGGGGTAGGGCCAGCTTAACCCTTCCAGGACAGCGCCCCACCTGGGATGGGAAAAGGGGTTCACGCCCCCACCAAAGCGTTCGCTGCGGTGGGGTACTTAACCCGCGTGCACCGCCTCCCCGTGCCCCGAGAGGTAGCGCTCGGCCATCATGGCCGCCCGGGTGCCCGCCCCCACGCTGGTGGTGAGCTGGCGGTAAATGGGGTCCGCCACGTCCCCCGCGGCGAAGATCCCGGGCACGGAGGTGAAGACCTCGTCCCGCACCGCGATGTAGCCGTCGGGCCTGAGCTCCACCACCCCCTTGAGGAAGGCGGTGTTGGGCTCGTGGCCGATGAAGACGAAGACCCCGTCCGTGGGGTAGACGTACTCCTCCCCCGTCTTCAGGTTCTTGAGGCGCACCCCGGTGACGTTCTCCTCCCCCAGCACCTCGGTGACGATGTGGGAAAAGAGGAAGTGCATCTTGGGGTTCTGGAAGGCCCGGGCCTGGGCCACCTTGTTGGCCCTAAGCTCGTCCCGGCGGTGGACCAGGGTCACCTTGCGGGCGAACTTGGTGAGGAACAGCCCCTCCTCCACCGCCGCGTCCCCCCCGCCCACCACCACCACCTCTTTGTCCCGGTAGAAGAACCCGTCGCAGGTGGCGCAGGTGGAAACCCCCCGGCCGTAAAACCGCTCCTCCCCGGGAACCCCGAGCTTCCTGGGGGTGGCCCCGGTGGCGATGATCACCGCCCGGGCGGGGTAGTTCCGCTCAAACCCCCGCACCAGAAAGCCCTCCTCCGACTTCTCCACCCCCAGGACCTCATCCATGACGATCTTGGCCCCGAACTTCTCCGCCTGCTGCACCATGCGGCTCGCCAGCTCGGGGCCGGAGATGCCCTCGGGGAAGCCAGGGTAGTTCTCCACCTCGTCCGTCTGGGCGATCTGCCCCCCGGGCAGGCCCTTTTCCACGATGACGGTCTTGAGCCCGCCCCGGCCCGTGTAAATCCCCGCGGTGAGACCCGCAGGCCCCCCACCGATGATGACCACGTCGTACCGCTCCTCGCTTTGGGCGCCGCCCGCCAGACCGGTCAGGGTAAACTCCATGGTTCCCTCCTATCCATCACCCTACACCCCCATATACCAGGAGGGGGTATCAGCAGGTCCAGTTTGCCGGAAAAGGGAGGAAGCGTCAAGGGAAAAGCCGATCCGAGCCGCGCTGGTGACCCCAGGGGGATTCGAACCCCCGTCTCGGCCTTGAGAGGGCCGTGTCCTAGGCCTCTAGACGATGGGGCCGCGGTGCGGCTCGGACCGTTTGGTGACCCCAGGGGGATTCGAACCCCCGCCGCCGCCTTGAAAGGGCGGTGACCTAACCGCTAGTCGATGGGGCCGGGTTTTGGCTGGGGTGCGTGGACTCGAACCACGACCGGCGGATCCAGAGTCCGCTGTCCTGCCGTTAGACGACACCCCAGCGGAAGGGGCCCGAACCCTCGGGCCAACGGTTATGGTACACTCTAGAGGGTGAATTGGCAAGCCCCAAGCCTATGGAAGAGGCCGTTTTGGAAATCCTGACCCGGTATCTTTCCCCCCAAGCGGCGAGAAACCTGCTCCTGAAAGCCGCTAAGGGGCCCCTTCCCTCCTCGCCTTGGGAATGGGCCCGGTTTCTGGAAGGCCCGCTATGGCAGGAGCTTAAAGCTCTTCTGCCTTTCAGGGAGATGCCCCGGGAGCTCAAGCGCCTCATCGGGGAGCTGAAGGCCCTGGCCCCCCAGGTGGCCGAAGAGGAAGCGGAAGAGGAAGAGGAGGCAAACCTCCCCCCGGAGGTGGTGGACCTGGAAAACCCCGAGGCGCGCCACGCCCTGGCCCGCCGCCTGGCCCGGCTGGAGGGGGTTTTGGGGGTGGTGGTGGTGGGCCAGAGGGGGCGGGAGGAGCTCCTCGCCGGAGAGGCCCCGCCTTTTGAGGCCGTGCACTTCCTTTTGGGAAGGCAAGGCTACCGCGCCTTCTACGCCCTTCTGCCCCAGGGGCTCGTGGCCCTCAGGCCCCTGGAAGGGGGGTATGTGGGGGTCATGGCCCGCAAGGAGGCCAACATCGGCCGTTTGCTCCACGCCCTGAGGCGGATCACCACGCCCACGGAGGTTGGCGGATGAAACGAGGCGTAGCGCTCTTCCTTTGGCTGGCCCTGGCCCTGGCCGCACCCCTGCCTGAGCTTTACGATCGCCTGGAAAGCGCCCTGGGCCAGGTGCGGATCGAGGCCCAAAACCAAGCCCTTCCCGCTTTGGAGCAGGCCCAAAGCCTTCTAAGGCAGGAGGGGGAGGTCTTGCCCCCTGTCCTGCGGGACGCGGCCCTTTTGAACCTGCAGGAGGCCCGGCAGGCCCTTCTCCGGAAGAGCCGGGCGGACCTCGAGGCCCGTCTCCTCCTGGTGCGCCACCTCTTGGGCAAGGCCCTCCTGGACGGATTCTTAAGCGGTACGGGGGAGGAAAGGGCGGCCCTCCTCGGGCGCCTGGCCCGGGCCACGGGCCTGCCCCAACCCCTGGTGCAGGGGGTCCGCTCCCTCCCCCCCGAAGGGGCGCGCCGCCTCCTGGAGGCCCACTACCTCCAGGCCATGGCCGAGGATCTGGGCCGCTCCCTGAGCGCTGCCTCGAGGCCCGAGGCCTACCTGGCCCTGGCCCGGGCCTACGCCCGCTACCTGGTGATCCAGGACAGCCCCCAGAGCACCCTCAAGGCCCAAGACTTCGTCCAGGCCCTGGCCAAGGTCTCCGGGGGGGAACCCTTCCGGGCGGAGGTGGCCGCCTTGAGGGAGAAAACCCTGGCCTGGCGGAAGGGCCTCCAGCCAAGCCCCAAGCCCCAGCCCCAGACCTCCGCGCCTTCAAGCCCGCAACCCCAGGCCGCCACCCCCCCAAGCCAACCCCCCTCCGCATCCCCTAGTCCCGCCCCATCCACCCCCTCTCCCGCCCTACCCCTGCCCGCCGAGGACCTCCCGGAGGGGCTCAGGGAAGAGGTCTCCTTCCTCCGCGTGGACCCCGAGGTGCAGGCCAAGGTGGGCAAGGTCCTGGCCACCCTGGGCTACCCCTCCTTGGTGGAATGGCTGCCCACCCTGGACGAGGTGCGGAGCGCCGTGGCCCAGGCCCAGCTCTACACCCAGGCCGGGCAGAGCGAGCGGGCCCGGCTTTACGTCAACTACGCCTACAGCCGCTACCGGCTTAAGGTGATGCCCCTGGTGGAGAGCTACGCCCCGGACGTGGCCTCGAGGCTGGACCGGCTCTTCCAGCACCTGAGCGCGGCCCCCGCCCTGCGCACCGTGGACCTGGCGGTGCTCCTGGCGGAGGTCCAAGAGGCGGAGGAGCGGCTCTTCGGGGACACGCTGGGCCTCTGGCACGTCCTCCAAAGCAACCTGGTCCTCCTCTTGACCGGTATCCCCCGGGCCGTGTTCTTCCTGCTGGTGGGGGTGCTGGCCTTCTTCCCCCTCTACCTCATCCGGCTCACCTTCGGGGGGCGGAACGTCTACTGGAACCTCCTGGCCCTGGCCTTCCTCTTCCTCTTCCTCCCCATCCTCGCGGAAGGGCTCTCCTACTTCGGCTCTCTCATGGCCAGCTACGGGGGCCTGCCCTGGATGGGCCTCCTCACCTACCTCTCCATCGGCGAGGGGTTGGTGCCCTACCTGGCCTGGGGGTTCAGCGTCTTTTTGGTGGTGGTCCTGGCCACCGCGGGGCTTAGGGGCATCGCCGCCCAGTTCGGCCTCCTGAAGGAGCGGGGGGCGGAGGTGGCCCCCACCGCGGAGAGGCTTCCCTCCACCACCCTCACCAGCGAGACCATCGTGGAGTGGGACGAGGAGTTTTAAATACCCCACCGAAGCTTGGCCCCCAAGCTACGGGGAGGGCGCCTAAACGCCTCGGGGACGCCACCCGCCCCTATTCTAGCCGCGTGCCCGGGCCCACCCCATACCCCCGGGCCCAGTCCGCCGCGGGCATGGGCCTCCGCCCCTCGGGCTTCACGGTGAGGAGGCGGACGAGCCCCTTCCCCGTCCCCACCAGCACCCCTTCCCGGTCCACCCCCAGGACCACCCCGGGAACCCCCTCTCCGGGCTCCGGGCGCAGGGCCAAGACCTGGACCCGCTTTCCCCCGTGGAAGAAGTAACTCCCCGGCCAGGGTTGCACCCCCCGGTGGCGGTTGTAGATGGCCTCCGCGCTTTCGGAAAAGCGGATCCGCCCCTCCTCCTTGGTGAGGAGGGGGGCGTAGGAGGGCTCCCCCTCCTGGGGGGTGGGGGTGAGGTGGGGCAGCTTCTCCAGGACCTCCAGAAGGAGCTCTATCCCCTTATCCCGAAGCCGCTCGGAAAGGGCCACCGCGTCCTCCTCGGGGCCGATCTCCGTGCGATAGACCGCGTAGAGGGGCCCGGTGTCCAGGCCCTCCTCCGTCTTCATGATGGACACCCCCGTCTCCTTCTCCCCCCGGATGAGGGCCCACTGCACGGGGGCCGGGCCCCGGTACTTGGGGAGGAGGGAGGGGTGGAGGTTGAGGAAGCCGTAGGGGGGGACCTCCAGGACCTCCTTGGGGAGGATCTTGCCGTAGGCGGCGGTGACGGCCACCTCGGGGGCGGCCTCTTTGAAGGCCTGGAGGAAGGCCTGGTTCCCTTTTAGGCGCTCGGGCTTGAGGACGGGAAGCCCCAGGGCCTCCGCCCGCTCCGCCACGGGGCTCGGGGTGGGCTTTAGGCCCCGGCCCTTGGGCTTGTCGGGCTGGGTCACCACCAGGACCACGGGGTGGTGGGCGTGGAGGGCTTCCAGGACGGGCACCGCCCACTGGGGCGTGCCGAAAAAGGCCACCCTCATCGCCCGGCAAGCTCCTTTAGGAAGGCCCTGGCCTCCCTCTGGAAGCGGGCAAGCTCCGCGCGGTTCTCCTCCAGGAAGGCCTCCCGCTTGGGCTTAGGGAGGCGCTCAAAGAAGAGGACCCCCTCCAGGTGGTCTATCTCGTGCTGGAAGACCCGGGCCATGTACCCCTCCAGCTCCAGCGCGCGCTTTTCCCCCTCCTCGTCCTGGTACTCCACCCGGATGCGCTCCGCCCGGGGCACCTCTTCGGAGTAAAGGCCGGGCAGGGAAAGGCACCCCTCCGTGCCCTCCACCAGGCCCTCCCGGTGGGTGATCACCGGGTTCGCCACCACGTAGACCCGGCGCACCAGGTCCCGTAGGGGCCTTTCCTCCTCCTCGGGCTCGTCCGCGTACTCCACCGCCACGAAAAGGCGCTCCGAAAGCCCGATCTGGGGGGCGGCAAGGCCCACGCCCCGGGCCTCAAACATGGTTTCCAGCATGTCCTCCGCCAGGCGCTTCACCCGGGTGAAATCCTCCACCGGCCGGGCCTTTTTGCGCAGGACCGGGTCCCCGTAGAGGCGGATGGGGTAGATCATCCGGTTCATTCTAGCGCAAGCCGCACCCTTCCCACCACACCCCCCACCGGGTAGACCCCAGCGGGCAGGCGGAGGGTCCAGGGGCCCTCCACCTCCCCCGGCCGGAAGCCCCCTGGGGGCAGGGCCTCCACCTCCTCCAGGCCCTCTAGGGCCTCCTTGGGCCCCACCACCCGCACCCTTCTAGGGGTGAAGTCCTGCACCTTGAGGCCCGAAGGGGGCCGGAAGACCACCGGCACCTCCTTCAGGAAAAGGGCCTCCCGCCTTTCCAGGACCCGCACCGACCCCGGGATCAGGGTCACCCCAGGGAGGGGGCCTTCGGGACCGAAGGCGGTGAGGGGGACCGTCTCCCCCCCCAGGTCCAGGCCCACCGCGGCCACCGCGGCCTCCACCTGGCTCCTGGGCCCCCGGGCCTGGACCAGGAGGGGCTCCACCACCACCCAGGCCCCCTGGGCCAGGACCTCCACGGGAAGCTGGCGTTCCAGGATGGCCTCCACCCGGCCCTCCACCCGGGCCGGGCGCACCTCCAGCACCTCCACCCCCTGGGGCACGGCCACCCGCACCTCCCGGGCGAAGCCCCCCTCCGTCCCGGAGAGGTCCAGGTAAGCGGAAACCGGCGGGGAGGCCCCCTCCACCAGGGGGGCGGGGCCCCGCAGGCGGAGGAGGACCTCCTTGGGCACCCCCTCGGCCACCTGCTCCGGGGAAAGCCCCACCACGGTGAGGGGCACGGAAAGGGCCCGCTCCACCACCGGGGCCCTCTCCCTGATGGAGTTCCAGATCAACACCGCAGCCAGCAGGGCGAGGAGGAAGCCGAGGAGCTCACGCACGGGCCACCCCCTTGAGCCGCTCCCGCAGGGCCTCGAGGCTCAAAGGCGGGGAAAGCCGCCCCCCCTCGGCCACCCGGATGGCCCCCGTCTCCTCGCTTACCACGATGACCAGAGCGTCCGAAACCTCGGACAGGCCCAGGGCGGCCCGGTGCCGGGTGCCCAGGCCGATCTGGCTTTCGGAGATGGGGAAGACGCACCCCGCAGCGAAAAGCCGCTCCCCCCGGAGGATGGCCCCCCCGTCGTGGAGGGGGGTGCCGGGGTAAAAAAGCGTTTCCAGAAGCCGGGCGGAAAGCCGGGCGTCCAGGATCTCCCCGCTCACCGCGTACTCCCCCAAGGGGGTGCGTCTCTCTAGGGCGATGAGGGCCCCCCGGCGCTTTTCCGAAAGCCGGGAGAGGCCGAGGAGGAGCTCTTCCAGGGCCAAGGGGCCTGAGGAAAAGCGCTGCCCCCGCCCAAGCCGCTCCAAGAAGGCCCTTAGCTCGGGCTGGAAGACCACGATGAGGGCGAAGGCCCCCAGGGTGGCCGCGTTCCCCAGAAGCCAGGAGAGGGTGGAAAGCCCAAGGAGGCTTGCGATAAACCAGACCAGGAGGTAGACCAAAACCCCCCGGACCAGGTTGAGGGCCCGGGTGCCCACCATGAGCCGGTAGAGGGTGTAGAGGAGGAGGGCCACCAGGAAGATGTCCAGGAGGTCGCGCCAGGTCACGGGCATGGCTAGACCAGGCTTTTCCCAGGGCCGTCCCAGGAAAGGCCAAAAAGCCGGGCCCAGGTGGCCCCCAGGTCGGCGAAGGTCTCCCGGGTGCCCAGGTCCCCCTCCACCCCCGGCCCCACCCAGAGGAGCATCCCGTACTCCCGGGTGTGGTCCGTGCCGAAGAAGGTGGGGTCGTTGCCGTGGTCGGAGACCAGAAAGAGGTGGTCCTCTGGGCCCAGGGCCTCGAGGAGCCTGGGCAGGAAGGCGTCAAGCTCCTTTAGGGCCCGGGCGTAGCCCTGGGGGTCGCGCCGGTGGCCGTACTTGGCGTCAAAGTCCACCAGGTTGGTGAAGAGGAGGCCCCGGAAGGGCTCTTTCATGAGGGCCAGGGTCTTCTCCAGGCCGTCCTTGTTGTCCGCCGTCTTCACCTCGCGGGTGAAGCCCCGGTGGGCGTAGATGTCGGGGATCTTCCCCACCCCGATGACCTCGAGGCCCCCCTCCACGAGGAGGTCCAGGACGTTCCTGGGGGGCTCCAGGGCGAAGTCCCGCCGGAGGTCCTCCCGGCGGTAAAAGGCCCCTGGGCTCCCGGCAAAGGGCCGGGCGATGACCCGGGCCACCTGGTGCTCCCCCCTAAGGAGCGCCCGGGCCACCTCCGAGATGCGGTAAAGCTCCTCCGGCGGGATCACCTCCACGTGCGCCGCCACCTGGAAGACGCTGTCCGCGGAGGTGTAGACGATGGGGAAGCCGGTCTTCAGGTGGGCCTCCCCGTAGTCCTTGATGGCCTCGGTGCCGGAGTAGGGGCGGTTCAGGAGCCACCCCCCTACCCCTGCGGCCTCGGCCCAGGCCCTAAGGAGCTCTTCCGGGAAGCCCTCGGGGTAGGTGCGGAAGGGCCTTTCCAGGTGGACCCCCACGAACTCAAAGTGGCCGGTGGTGGTGTCCTTGCCCGGGTTCACCTCCCGCATGCGGCCAAAGGCCCCCTGGGGCTTTGGGCGGGGCAGGGTGTGCACCCCGGGCACCCAGCCGAGGCCCAAAGAGGCCAAGTGGGGAAGCTCCACCCCGGTCTTCAGGAGGGTGTGGTCCAGGGTGTCCGCCCCCTCGTCCCCGAAAAGGGGGGCGTCCGGGAGGTAGCCGAGCCCCACGGAGTCCAGAACCAGGGCAATGACCTTCATCAGGACCTAAGCCCCTCGTCCTCCTCCTCCTGGGCCATGGCCATGATCTCCTCCGGGGTCATCTCCGAGAGGGCCCGGATGGCCTGGAACTCCTCCACCAGCCCCTGGATCTCCTCCATAGCCTCCTCCAGGGAAAGCTCCCCGTCCTCGTACTCGTCCAAGACCTCCTCTATGGCCTCCAGCACCCCCACCGCGGCGCTGGCCTGGGAGAGGGCCTGGGCCAGCTCGCCGAGCCTCTCTGCTAGGTCCATGGCCCCATGCTACCCCAAAAGCTCGGCCAGCCGCGAGAGCGCCCGCCCGTACTTCTTGGCGAAGGGGCCGTGGCGGTAGGTTTCGGGGAAAAGGGCCTCTAAGGGTACCCCGGAAAGCCGGAGCTCCAGGCCCAGGTTATAGAGCTGGTCCAGGAAGTGCACGAAGCGCAGGGCGTCGTTCTGGTCCCCTATGGGGGCGAGGCCCGTGAGGTAGACCACCTCCAAGCCCTGGAAGAGGTAGCGGTAGCGGATGGGGTGGAGGGCCCGGAGGTGGGCGAGGAGCTCGGGAAAGGCGTCCAGGCTCTTTCGCCTGGGGTCTTTCTGAAAAAGCCCAAGTAGGGTTCCCTCCTCCAAGGGGCGGGGGAGGCGGCCGGGGTCGCGGTGGCGGAAGTCCTCCCCCTCTATCCGCTCCACGGCGAAGCGGCGGGCGAGGCTTTGGATCTGGTGGCGGAACTGCTCGGCGTTGAATCGCCCTTCCCCTAAGGCCCCTGGGGGGGTGTTGGAGGTGGTGGCCACCCGCACCCCCCGGTCCATGACCAGGGCCAGGAAGTGGGTGGCCATCTGGGCGTTGCCGGGGTCGTCCAGCTCAAACTCGTCGATGAAGAGGTAGCGGAGGGCGGCGAAGCGCCGGGCGCCTTCCCTCAGGCCCATGAGGCCCAGGGCGTAGGTGAGCTCCTCAAAGGTGAGGAAGGCCTTGGGGCCGGGGGCCTCGAGGTAGGCCGCCACCAGGAGGTGGGTCTTCCCCACCCCGAAGCCCCCGTCCAGATAGACCCCCTGGGGCCCGGGGAGGCGGGGCCGGAAAAGCCCCTTGGGGCGGTCGTGGACCCAGCGTCGCAGGCGCTCCTTGGCCAGGGCCTGGGAAGGGTAGCGGGGGTCCGGACGGTAGCGGTCAAAGGTGGCCCCCCCAAAGCGGGGCGGGGGGACGAAGCCCTTGAGGAGAAGGTCCAGGTCCACCTCAGGGTGGCGGTCCACCAGGCGCATGGGGCTACTTTACCCGTTCCTTCCTGGACGCAGGAAGGCGCCCATGCTACCCTATGGGGGTATGGTGCGGGTCTACGGCGTGCCCGGCTGCGGTCCCTGCGAGATCGTCAAGATGTTCCTGGCGCAGAAGGGGGTGCCCTACACCTTCGTGAACGTGCGGGAAGACCTGGAAGCGGCCAAGGTGGTGGAGGCCCTGGTGGGAAGCCCCACCGCCGGGGTGGTGGTGGAGTGGGAAGGGAAAAGGCGGGCCATCCGGGGGGTTTCCCCGGCGGCGCTGAACGCCTTTCTAGAGGAGTACCGAAAGGAAAAGGGCGGGCCTTAAGGCCCGCCCCAGGGTTCAGCTGCCCTTAGTGCTGGCCGCCCCCGTCCACCCCGTCCCCCTGAGGTAGGTCTAGGAGCTGGAGGGTGCCGAGGGAGGTCACGGTAAAGGCGGAGCTTAGGCGCTGGGAAATGCTAAACTGCGCGGGAACCGTGGTGGGCCGGCGGGTAGCGTCAGCATTGAATGCAAAAACCCGAGCCCGATAGGCCTGTTCTGGAGCTAGGTCAAGGGTGGAAAACTGCATGCTTGTACCAGTAGTGTACTGACCAGCCACAAACGTCAAAAGGTTACCGTTGTTGTCTACCTGCCAAATTTCTGCGAAATAACTCTGAGCCCCCTGGACAGGATTCCAGGTGATGGTGGCCGTGTTCTGGGTAGCGGTGAGGTTCACAGAGCCGGGTTGAGGAAGGATTTGCGAAGGATTGACCTGCACCACCTTGGTGAAGGTCCCACCTCCGGGTAGGTCCACCTCCACCGTATAGGTTCCGGCTTGAGGGGAGATTCTCGAATCGAAATGGACTCGGGTCAACGGCCCTGCTTGATCAAAATATCGGCACCGAAGGACAACATTCCCCTGGGCATCCTTCACCCTAAGTTCCTGCCCGTCCGGGGAAGAAACGGCGTTGAAGACACCGGAGAAGATCACCGCTAGACCCGGGGTGCTACCCCCGTAGTTGTAGGTGCCCACGGAGGCGTCGTTCACAGGCCCCCCACCACCCCCACAGGAGGCCAGAAGGCCCCCCCAAGCCTACAAGAAGACCCACCATCAGCGCCTTGTTCTTCATAGGCTGACCTCCGTACATTTAGGTACCCCATTCTAGGGGTTGGAAATACTATACTCTACCCTCCTTTTTTGATGCAAGCCTTGGTTTACCCAAAAGCCTGCATACCTTTATTAGGCGGTTTATGGCGTGCTAGACCGTAGCCCCTTTAGACCCTCCTGGAGCTGGCCCAGGTGGTGGGCCTCGTGGTAGGCCGCGGCCCGGAGCCAGCCCAAGGCGGTGAGCTCTCCAAAGAAGGGGTGGGGGAAGGCGGCGGGGTGGTGGGGGTCGGCCTGGGCCGCCTCCTCCAGGAGGAAGGCCCTAGCCCTTTCCAGAAGGGCCAGGACCTCCCCTAGCCCCAAGCCCCCCTTGGGCCTAACCCCTTCTGGGGCCTGGGGCTTGCCGTCCTTGAACTCCCCCCGCACCGCTGGGGGCGGGGGCAGGGCCTCCCCCAGGCGCACCCGCCGAAGCCGGCGGAGGACGCGGGCGGTGGAGTCCTCCACCAGGGCGATGTGCTCCGTCACCATCAAAGGGGTCCAGGCCCCTTCCCGCAAGGGGCGGGCAAGCCAGGAAGAAGGGGCCTCTTCTAAAAGGGCGAGGAGTGCCCTCCGGCTTTCCCCAAGCCGGCCCAAGGCTTCCTCCCAGGAGCCGTAGGCTTCCAGGTTCACCATGATGCCCCCATTCTACGCCCGGGTATAATCCCCCCATGCTCACCGTGGACCTTTCGGGCAAGAAAGCCCTCGTCATGGGGGTCACCAACCAGCGGAGCCTGGGCTTTGCCATCGCCAAGAAGCTCAAGGAGGCGGGGGCCGAGCTGGCCCTAAGCTATCAGGGGGAGAGGATCCGCCCCGAGGCGGAAAAGCTTGCGGAGGAGCTCGGGGGGGCCCTCCTCTTCCAGGCGGACGTGACCCAGGACGCGGAGCTGGACGCCCTCTTCGGGGGGCTTAAGGAGGCCTGGGGGCACCTGGACTACCTGGTCCACGCCATCGCCTTCGCCCCCAGGGAGGCCATGGAGGGGCGGTACCTGGACACCAGGCGGGAGGACTGGCTTCTCGCCCTCGAGGTCTCCGCCTACTCCCTGGTGGCGGTGGCCAAGCGGGCGGAGGCGCTTTTCCGGGAAGGGGGGGGCCTCGTCACCCTCACCTACTACGCCAGCGAGAAGGTGGTGCCCAAGTACAACGTCATGGCCATCGCCAAGGCGGCCCTCGAGGCCAGCGTCCGCTACCTGGCCTACGAGCTTGGGCCCAAGGGGGTGCGGGTGAACGCCATCTCCGCAGGGCCGGTGCGCACCGTGGCCGCAAGGAGCATCCCCGGCTTCACCAAGATGTACGAGCGGGTGGAACAAGTAGCTCCCTTGAAGCGGAACGTGACCCAGGAGGAGGTGGGGAACCTGGGGCTTTTCCTCCTCTCCCCCTTGGGGAGCGGGATCACCGGGGAGGTGGTCTACGTGGACGCGGGCTACCACATCATGGGCATGGAGCTCTAAGCCCCTAAGGAAAGGTCCGGCGGGCCGTTTCTTCCCAACCCCATGGGGAAGCCTGCCCAAACTTCAGTCTTCCCCGCTTCCCGGGGTAGGATGGAAAGGATGAGGCGCAAGACCCCCACGGTCTGGGTGGGCCGGGTCCCCATCGGGGGCGGCCATCCCATCGCCGTGCAGTCCATGACCAACACCCCCACCGCGGACATCCCCGCCACGGTGGCCCAGATCCTGGAGCTCCACCGGGCGGGCAGCGAGATCGTCCGCCTCACGGTGAACGACGAGGAGGCGGCCAAGGCGGTGCCCGAGATCCGAAGGCGCCTTCTGGAGGCGGGCGCGGAGGTGCCCCTGGTGGGGGACTTCCACTTCAACGGCCACCTCCTCCTGCGGAAATACCCAGAGATGGCCCAGGCCCTGGACAAGCTCCGCATCAACCCGGGCACCATGGGCCGGGGGAGCCACAAGGACGAGAACTTCCGGGAGATGGTCCGGATCGCCAAGGACCTGGGGAAACCCATCCGCATCGGGGCCAACTGGGGAAGCCTGGACCCCGCCCTCCTCACCGAGCTCATGGACCAAAACGCCCGGCGCCCCGAGCCCAAGAGCGCGGAGGAGGTGGTCCTCGAGGCCCTGGTGGAGAGCGCGGTGCGCTCCTATGAAGCCGCCCTAGCCCTCGGCCTCCCCGAGGACAAGATCGTCCTCTCCGCCAAGGTCTCCAAGCCCAAAGACCTCCTCTGGACCTACCGGGAGCTGGCCAAAAGAACCCGAGCCCCCCTCCACCTGGGCCTCACGGAGGCGGGCATGGGGGTGAAGGGCATCGTGGCCAGCGCCGCCGCCTTGGCTCCCCTCCTCCTGGAGGGCATCGGGGACACCATCCGCGTCTCCCTCACCCCCGCCCCTGGGGAGCCCAGGACCAAGGAGGTGGAGGTGGCTCAGGAGATCCTCCAGGCCCTGGGCCTCCGCACCTTCGCCCCCGAGGTCACGAGCTGCCCGGGGTGCGGCCGCACCACCAGCACCTTCTTCCAGGAGCTGGCCTTAGAGGTGAACCGCCACCTCCGGGCCAAGCTCCCGGAGTGGCGGCGGAAGTACCCCGGGGTGGAGGGGCTCAAGGTGGCGGTGATGGGCTGCGTGGTCAATGGCCCTGGAGAGAGCAAACACGCCCACATCGGCATCTCCCTTCCCGGGGCTGGCGAGGAGCCCAAGGCCCCGGTCTACGCCGACGGCAAGCTCCTCACCATCCTCAAGGGCGAGCGCATCGCGGAGGAGTTCATCGCCCTGGTGGAGGACTACGTAGAAAAGCGCTTCGCATGAACCCCTTCGCCTTCCGCGTCCTCGCCCGGGCGGGCCGGGCCCGGGTGGGCCTTCTCCACACCCCCCACGGCCCCGTGGAAACCCCCCTCTTCATGCCCGTGGGCACCCAGGGCTCGGTGAAGGGCCTCATGCCCCGGGACCTCAAGGAAATCGGAAGCCAGATCCTCCTGGCCAACACCTACCACCTCCTCCTCCGCCCAGGGCCGGAGAGGGTCGGGGCCCTGGGGGGGCTCCACGGGTTTGCGGGCTGGCGGGGGCCTTGGCTCACGGACTCCGGGGGGTTCCAGGTGATGAGCCTGGGCCACCTGCGCCGGATCGACGAGAAGGGGGTGGTCTTCCAGAGCCACCTCAATGGGGACCTGGTGGAGCTCACCCCCGAAAGGAGCGTGGCCGTGCAGGAGGCCCTGGGCTCGGACATCGCCATGGCCCTGGACGAGTGCCCCCCCTACCCCTCGAGCCGGGCCTACCTCGAGGCCTCCCTGGAGCGCACGCTAAGGTGGCTGGAGCGGAGCCTCAAGGCCAAGACCCGCCCCGACCAGGCCCTTTTCGGCATCGCCCAGGGGGGGACGGAGGCCGATCTCCGGCGGCGCTCCACCCTGGAAACCATCCGCTTTGATCTCCCCGGCTACGCCATCGGGGGCCTGGCCGTGGGCGAGCCCAAGGAGGCCATGTTCCGGATGGTGGAGCTCTCCACCGCCCTCCTCCCCGAGGACAAGCCCCGCTACCTCATGGGCGTGGGCCACCCGGAGGACCTGGTGGCGGCCATGGGGCTTGGGGTGGACCTCTTTGACTGCGTCTACCCCACCCGCACCGGCCGCTTCGGCTACGCCCTGGTGCCGGAAGGGCGGCTCAACCTGAAGTCGGGCCGCCACCTGGAAGACCCCCGTCCCCTGGAGGAGGGGTGCGACTGCTACGCCTGCCGCACCTTCAGCCGGGCCTACCTTTCCCACCTGGTGCGCTCCGGGGAGATGCTGGGGGCGGTGCTTCTTTCCCTCCACAACCTGCGCTTCCTCCACCGCCTCACGGAAGGGGCCCGGGAGGCCATCCGCCAAGGCCAGTACGGGGACTTCGCCCGGGCCTTTGCGGAGAGGCGCTTCGGGAAGGAGATCCCCCCCTGGTTCCGCGAGGCCCTGGTGGCGGGGGGGCACTGGTAGAATGCCCCTGGTATGAAAGCCAGGCTCCTCCTATTGGGCCTCCAGCACACGGTGGCCATGTTCGGCGCCACGGTTTTGGTCCCCCTCCTCACGGGGCTCAACCCCTCGGTGGCCCTCTTCACCGCGGGGGTGGGCACCCTGGTCTTCCACTGGGTGACGGGGGGCATGGTGCCCGTCTTCCTGGGCTCCAGCTTCGCCTTCATCGCCCCCATCCTGGCCGCCAAGGAGGCGGGCTTCTCCTTGGGCGCCATTGGAGGGGGCATCGCCGCGGCGGGGCTCGTGTACGCCCTTTTGGCCCTATTGGTGCTCCTCATCGGCTCCGAGCGGGTGCGGAGGGTCTTTCCCCCCATCGTCACCGGCCCGGTCATCGTGGTCATCGGCCTGACCCTGGCCCCGGTGGCCGTGGAGATGGCCTCCAAGGACTGGCTCCTCGCCGTCTTCACCTTTGCGGGGGCCCTGGTGAGCGCGGTGTACTTCCGGGGCCTTTTCCAGATGATCCCCGTGCTGGTGGGGGTGGGGGTGGGGTACCTGGCGGCCCTCCTCCTGGGCCGGGTGGACCTCACCCCCCTTAGGGAGGCCCCTTGGGTGGGCCTGCCCGCCTTCACCCCCGCCACGCTGGAGTGGGGGGCCATCCTCCTCATCGCCCCGGTGGCCCTGGTGACGGCCATGGAGCACATCGGGGACATCCTGACGAACGGCCGGGTGGTGGGGAAGGACTTCTTCGCCCGCCCCGGGCTCCACCGCACCCTTTTGGGGGACGGCCTGGCCACCTCCTTGGCCGGGCTTTTGGGCGGCCCCGCCAACACCACCTACTCCGAGAACACGGGGGTGCTGGCGGTGACCCGGGTCTACGATCCCCGGGTCCTGCGCATCGCCGCCCTCTTCGCCATCCTCCTCTCCTTCTCCCCCAAGCTCGCCGCCCTCCTCCAGACCCTGCCCCAAGGGGTCCTCGGGGGGATCTCCATGCTCCTTTTCGGGATGATCGCCTCCATCGGCATCCGCACCCTGGCGGAGGCGGAGATCGACTTCACCCACAGCCGGAACCTCATCGTGGTCTCCGCGGTCCTGGTCCTGGGCCTGGGCGGGGCGGTGGCCAACCTGGGCACGGTCCAGGTGGCGGGGGCGGCGGTGCCCCTCAAGGTGAGCGGCATGGCCCTGGCGGCCCTGGTGGGGGTGGTCCTGAACCTCCTCCTGCCCCAAAGCCTCGAGCCCCCCGAGCTTGCCACGGAGGAAGAGCGCCTGCCCTAAGGCCCCCGATCCGGCACCCTCACCCCTCCCGGTAGAAGCGGCTCTTCTGGTAGTAGTCCTCCAGGAGCACCTTCAAAAAGGCGGCCAGGGGCACCCCCAGAAGGGCCCCCATCAGCCCAAAGAGGCTAGCCCCCACCAGGATGGCGAAGATGGCGGTGACGGGGTGGAGCCGGGTGGCCCGGCCCACGATGAGGGGGCCGAAAAGGTGGCCCTCCAGCTGGTTGGCCAGCCACAGCACGAGGAGGGCCAGGAGGACCCCCTGCCAGCCCAAGGTGGCCGCGAGGAGGAGGGCCGGCACCCCGGAGACGATAACCCCCACGAAGGGGATGAGGTTGAAGACCCCCGCCAGAAAGCCCAGGCTGGCGGCCAGGGGCACCCCCACCAGCCCAAGCCCCACCCCCACCACCAGCCCCACCAGGAAGGCCACCAGGAGCTGGCCCCGGATGTACCCCCCCACGCTCCGGTTCAGCTTATGGGCGAGCTCGGCCACCAGGGGCTGGTAGGGCTCGGGAAAGGCCCGGAGGAAGGAGGCGCCGATGCGGGGGAGGTCGTAGAGGAAGTACACCGAAAGCACCAGGGCGGTAAAGAACTGGAACACCCCCCCCACCAGGCCCGAAAAGAAACCCAGGAGGTTCCCCCCCTGGTCCAAAAGGGCCTTAAGCCAGCCAAGAAGGGTCTGGAAAAAGCCCTGGAGAAGCCCTTCCAGGTTCCTCCCCGCCTCTTCCAGGATGGGGTCCAGGAAGGAGGGGATGGGGACGGCCCGGACCCGGTCCGGAAGGTCCGCAAGCCAGGACACCAGGGGGGCCAGGCGCTGGGGGAGCTCCAGGCTCAGGCGGGAAAGCTCCAGCACCGTCTGGGCGGTGAGGAAGGAGGCCAGGCCCAGGAAGAGGCCCAGGCCCAGGTAGACCAAGACCACCCCTAACCACCGGGGGAGGCGCCGCTTTTCAAAGAAGCGCACTACGGGGTGGGCCAGGTAGGCGAAGGCGAAGGCGAAGAGGAGGACCTGGAGGGCCGGCCAGGCCCGGGAGAGGAAGCGGAGGGCCAGGTAGAAAAGGAGCAGGTAGACCAGAACCCGCACGTAGGGGTTGGCCCAGACCTGCCGGAAGGCCTCGCGCACGGGGGCTATTCTAAACCGAAAAAGGCTTGGGCCTTGGCCCGCACCTCCTCCGGCCCCAGGCCCTGGAAGAGGAAGGGGGACCGCTCGGGCTCCCCTTCCCAGACCTCAAAGAGGAGCCGGGGGACCCCGCCCCCTAGGCCGGTGTTCCCCAGGTAGCCCAAAGGATCCCCCCGGCGCACCTTCTGCCCCACCCTGAGCCCGGGGTAGGGGGCCTTGAGGTGGGCGTAGACCGTGGTGCGGCCGTCCGGGTGGCGGACCCAGACCTCGAGGCCCTTTAAGAGGTCCATCTCCTCGGGGCCCGCACCCCCCTTCACCCGCTCCAGAAGGGCCCGGAAGGCCTCTGGGGCGGGCTCTTGGTAGTCCGATTCCACCCGCACCACCTCCCCCGTGGCCGCGGCCACCACCCCCATGCCCGCCGCCACGGGCACGCAGGCGTCCCCCGGGAGGAAGACGAACCCCGCGCTCACCCCCTTGCGGTAGGGCCTGGGGGCGCCGGGGAGGTTCTCCGCCCGCTCAGGGAGGCAGGCCCCGGGGAGGGGCAGGCGGTACCCCTCGGGGGCCCGCTCCAGCTGGGCCCGCAGGGCCCCCGCCTCCTCCTTAAGGTGGGCCACCTGGCGGCCGCGGGCGGAAAAGGCCAGGGTGACCACCAGGGCGTAGAGGGCCAGGGCCAGGAGGAGGTAGTGCCCCGGCTTCCATCCGCGGGCCCGCTCCATGCCCCCATTAAACCCCAAAAGGGGAACCCCCCTGGGACTAAACCCAGGGGGGTCGCCGCGAAGGGCTAGAGGAGCTTGAGGAGCCTTTGCTTGATTTCCTTGGCGGAAAGGCCCTCCAGCTTAAGCCCCTTGGCCCGTTCCAGAAGCTCGTAGACCTTGGGGATGTGGCTCGCCGCCACGCGGAAGGTGATCTCCTGGCCCGCCACCTGGACGCGGACCTTCTGGAGGTTGGGGTACTGGCGGCGCTTGGAGATGCCGGTGGTCTTCCGCCCCACCCCCCCCTCCCGCTTGGCCTTACCCCGCCGCTCAATGGAGTTGGCCACGATGGGCCGCTTTCCGCTGATCTCACAGACCTTGGACATACGAAAACCTCCCCGCCCGAAGGCAAGCCCCCCGAGTATACCACGGAAGAAGCCCTTTCCGGTAGACTCTCCCCATGCCCACGGTCCTGGTCCCCCTCCTCCTCGCCTTTGACCAGATCCTAAAGCTCTGGGCCCTGGAGAACCTCTCCCCCGTCCCCAGATCCCTCCTCGGGGACCTCCTCTACCTCACCCTGGTGCGGAACACGGGGGCCGGGTTCGGCCTCTTTGAGGGAAGGGCCTTCCTCCTGGGCTGGGTGAGCCTTGGGGTGGGCGCCTTCCTCCTTTACCTCCTAGGCTTTCGGCGCTACCCCTTTGGCTTCACCCTGGGCCTCAGCCTGGTGGCCGCGGGGGCCTTGGGGAACGGGATAGACCGGCTGGGCCGGGGCTGGGTGGTGGACTATCTGGACCTGGGCACCCCCATCCCCCTCATCGCCCAGTTCCCCGTGTTCAACCTGGCGGACGTGTGCGTGACCCTGGGGGCCCTTTTCCTGCTCTTCGCCCCCAAAGCCAAAAAGAGGTTCTTCTAAAGGAGCCTGCGGAAGCGCTCCAAGGCCTTCTTCAGGTTCTCCTCGCTGGTGGCGTAGGAAAGGCGCACGTGGCCGAAGGCCGCGAAGTCCGTCCCCGGGACCACGGCCACCCCGGCCTCCAGAAGCCGTTCTGCCGCCTTCACCTCGTCTTCCGCAAAAGGCGAGGTGTCCAGGAGGATGTAGAAGGCCCCCTGAGGGCGGACCGCCTTAAGGCCCAGGGCAGATAGGCCCTCTAAGAGGAGGTCCCGCCGCCTCCTATAGGCCTCGCGGGCGGCGGCGATGAAGGCGCGGGAGGCCTCGAGGTTGGTGAGGGCCTCGAGGGTGGCCCACTGGGCGATGGTGTCCGGGCTGGTGGTGGACTGGCTGGACACGTCCGCCATGGCCTTGATCACCCCCTTGGGCCCAGCGGCGTAGCCGATGCGCCAGCCGGTCATGGCGAAGGCCTTGGCCGCCCCGTTCACGGTAATGGTGTGCTCCGGCGCCACCCGCCCCGGGGAGAAGTGCGCGCCCTCGTAGATGAGGTGCTCGTAGATCTCGTCGGAAACCAGGTAGAAGTCGTGCTCCAGGGCGAGCTCCGCCAGCGCCCTCAAGACCTCCTCCGGGTAGACGGCCCCCGTGGGGTTGTTGGGGGAGTTCACCACCAGGGCCTTGGTGCGGGGGGTGATGGCCCTTTTCACCTCCTCGGGGTCGGGGACGAAGCCCGCCTCGGGGCGCGTCCTGACCTCCACCGGCACCCCCCCGGCGAAGCGCACCATCTCCGGGTAGCTCACCCAGTAGGGGGCCAGGACGATGACCTCGTCCCCCGGGTCCAGGATGGCCTGGAAGAGGTTGAAAAGGGCCTGCTTCCCCCCCACGGTGACGATGGTTTCCTCTGGAGAAACCTCCAGGCCGTTTTCCCGGCGGAACTTCTCGGCGAGGGCCTCCCTTAGCTCAGGGATGCCCGCCGGGGGGGCGTACTTGGTCTTCCCCTGGAGGAGGGCCCGCCGGGCGGCCTCCTTCACGTGCTCGGGGGTGTCAAAGTCGGGCTCGCCCGCGGTGAGGGCCACCAGGTCCACCCCCCTTCGCCTAAGCTCGAGGGCCCTGGCGTTCACCGCCACCGTGGCCGAGGGCTTCATGGCCTGGACGCGCTGGGAAAGGCCGCGCATGGCTAAAGTATACCCGGCCATGCATGCTTTTTCCTTAAGGTCATTTGTCCCGTAAGGTAGGCGCTACCTTAGAAGCATGGAGGTGGAGATCCGCAGGAGGCGCCATGCCCGTTACCTCCGCCTGGCGGCGGCCCACGCGGGGCCCCTGGGCCTGGCCCTCCTGGGCCACCCAGAGCTTGCCCCCCGCTACCTCGAGGCCTACGGGTCCTGCCCGGGGGCGGAGGGCCTCCCCTGCGCGGGGGTAGGGGGGGAGCCCGGGGTCTGCCTGGTGCGCCGGCTGGAGCACCTGGGAAGGAGCGCCCTTAGGGGGGGGCAGAAGCGCCGGGCCCAGGAGAAGGCCATGGTGGAGGGCCTCCTCCTCTGCATGGGCCAGCTCAAGAAGAGCTTCCCTCCGGAGTTTCTGCCCGTGCTCTCCGTCACGGAGGCCGAGCTTAGGGCCGACCTGGCGTATTTGGAAGAAACCCTAGCGTCGCAGGAGAAAGGCTAGCCCCAGGGAAAGTAAGCCCAAGGCGAAGGCCACGAGGCTTTCCCGGCGCAGGGGAAAGCCCCCTTTGCGCATAGGGCGCAGGACCCCGCTTTGGTAGGCCTCCGCCTGGGCCTTGGGGTCCTGGGCCAGGAGGTCCACCGCCGGGGGGCTTCCGGGAGGGGCCATGAGGGTCCAAGGGCCCCCTTGGGGGCTTACGGGCCTCAGGTACCAGGGGGCGAAGGGGTCAAAGAGGCCCACGGCCCCGTAGTAGCCGTAGGGGCCCGGGGGGAGGGGGGTTTCCACCTCCACCCACTCCCCTGCCTTTCGGGCAGGCACCGCCCTCTTCTCTCCCCCAGGGGTCCTTTCCTCCGCCCCAAAGCCCGTGAGGAGGTAGGCCACCTCCCACCCCTCCCCCTTAGGGGTCCTGAGGCCCGGAAGGAGCTCCTCCTCGCCCCCAAAGGCGGTGTCCAGGTGGAGGACCACCGCGGCCAGGCTGAACCCCAGAGGCCCCCCTAGGGGGTTGGGGTAGCGGGCGAGGCGCACCCTAAGGACGAGCTTCCCGTCCCGCGCCTCGCCCGCCAAGGCCAGGAGGTCGGCAAACCCCTCCCCCGCCTCCCGGTACAGGGCCGCCTGGGGGTAGAGGTAGCCAAGGCCATGGTCGTCGCCGAGGGGGTCTTGGAAGAGGAAGAGCACGCCCACCGTTATACCAGGTTGAGGAGGGCCTCCACCAGCTTTCTGGGGTCGTGCTGGGCCAGGGGGCCTTCCTCGCGGAAATCCCCCGCCACCACCCGCACCCCGTCCGCCTGGAAGGGCCGGGGGTCAAAGGCCACGGGGTGGCGCCCCTCCCGGGCGTAGCGCTCCAGGACCTCCTGGGGGATGGGGGCGGTGTGGACCAGGACCACCTCCGGGCGGCGGCCGAGGTGGTAGCTCACCGCCTTGTAGTGGTCGTAGGCGGTGTACCCGTCCGTCTCCCCCGGCTCGGTCATGAGGTTCACCGCGTAGACCAGGGGGGCTTTGGCCTCCTGGAGGGCCTTGCGGAGGGGGGCGGGGAGGAAGCTCGGGATGACGCTGGTGTAGAGGCTTCCCGGCCCCAACAGGAGGAGGTTCGCCCGGCGGATGGCGGAAAGGGCCTCGAGCATGACCTCCTTGGGCTCGGGGAGGAGGGCCACCTCCCGGATCCGCCCCCCCGCCTCGCGGATGGCCACCTCCCCCACCACCTCCCGCCCGTCCTGGAAGCGGGCGAGGAGGCGCACGGCCTCCGGGGTGGCGGGGAGGACCTGGCCGCGAAGGTTCAGGATGGCGTTCGCCTCCCGCACCGCCTCGGCGAAGTCCCCCGCCACCTGGTCCAGGGTGACCAGGAAGAGGTTGCCGAAGGTGTGGCCCTTAAGCTCCCCCCGGTCAAAGCGGTGGGCCAGGAGGGCGGGGAGGGCGGGGTGGTCGGAGAGGGCGGCCAGGCAGTCCACCAGATCCCCCACCGCGGGCAGGCCAAAGGCCAGCCGAAGCCTCCCCGTGGACCCCCCGTCGTCCGTCACCGCCACGATGGCCGTGGCGTTGGCGGTGTGCTCCTTGAGCCCTCTCAGGACCCGGGAAAGCCCGGTGCCCCCCCCGAAGGCCACCACCCGGGGGCCGGCCTCGAGGCGCCGGCGCACGTAGACCCGCTCGGGCACCTCCTCGGGCTCGGTGAGGGCGGAGAGCATGCTCCGGTTCATGGCCCGCACCCCCCCCACGAGGAGGGCAAGGCCCAGGAGGAGGAGGGCCCAGGCCCACCCTCTAAGCCCCAGGGGGGGGAGGAGCTCCCCCAGGCCAAACCCGAAGAGGAGGACCCCAAGGGCGGCGAGGAGGGCGTAGCGCTTCACCCGCATCCCCGGGTAAAGCCAGCGGAGGCTACTCCTTCTCCACATCCCGGTGCACCACCTCCACGGCGAACCGCCCGGAAAGCTCCTCCGCCAAGCGCTCCGCCAGGGCCACGCTCCGGTGCTTCCCCCCGGTGCACCCCACCGCGGCGGTGTAGGCCCGGCGGCCCTCCCGCCTGGCCCCCTCCGCCGCCAGGCCCAAGGTGGTGAGGAGGGCCCGGTAGTAGGGCTCAAAGGCCTCCTGGAAGACGTAGGCCTTCACCTCGGGGTCCAGGCCGGTCTTGGGGCGGAGGTGGGGGTCGTAGTGGGGGTTGGGGAAAGGGCGCACGTCCAGGACCAGGTCCGCCTCCTGGGGCACCCCCCACTTGAAGCCGAAGGAGAGGAGGCGAAGGAGAAAGCCCCGCTCCTCCCCAAGGAAGCGGGCCAGGGCCTCCGTGAGCTCCCTGGGGGAGAGGTCGGAGGTGTCCAGGATGAGGTCCGCCCGGGCCCTCAAGGGGCTTAAGGCCTTCCGTTCCTCCCCGATCTCCCGCAGGAGGTTCCCCGCCCCCAAGGGGTGGAGGCGGCGGGTGAGGTTGAAGCGCCTCAGGAGGACCTCGGGCCTGGCCTCCAGGAAGACCACCGTGGGGTTTAGGGCGGAAAGGGCCTCCTCCAGCCCGTCCAGAAAGGCCCGGGCCCTTAGGTCCACCACCACCCCCGCCCGCGCCACCCCCCGGGCCTCCAAGCCCTGGTAGAGCCCCTGCCAGAAAGCGGGGGGGAGGTTATCCACCATGAAGTAGCCCAGGTCCTCGAGGGCGTTTCTGGCCGTGGTCTTCCCCGCCCCCGAAAGCCCCGAGAGCACCAGAAAGCGCATGCCCTTAGCTTACCCGGCTTTTCCCCCGGTCCAGGAGGTAGAAGAGGAGGCCCGAGAGGAGGGCGAGGAGGGCCGCCAGGGCCAGGGCCTCCTCAAAAGGGGCCCGCCCCGGGCGGCCCAGGCGCTCGTAAATGGCCAGGGTCAGGGTGGTCCACTCGGGCCGCCAGAGCACCAGGCTCGCCCCGAACTCCCCCAGGAGGGCGGAGAGGGCCAGGGCGAGCCCCGAGGAGAGGGCGGGGAGGAGGAGGGGAAGCTCCACCCGGAGGAAGGCCCTAAGGGGGGTGGCCCCCAGGGTGCGGGCCGCCTGGAGGAGGCTTTCCGGCAAGGCCTTTAGGGAGGGGAGAAGGGCCCGGGCGAAAAGGGGGTAGGCCAAAAGGGCGTAGGCGGAAAGGAGGAGGAAAAGGGAGCCCCGGAGGCCTGGGTAGGCCACCAGGTAGCCAAGCCCCAGGGCCACGGGGCTCACCATCAGGGGGAAAAGCCCGAGGAGGTCCACCCCCAGGCTCCTCCTGGCCGCCTGGGCGTAGAGAAGGCCCAAGGGGAGGGCGAGGAGGAGGGCGAGGGCGGTGAAGCGGAAGGAGTTCAGGAGGGCCTGGGGCAAGGGGGTGAAGTCCTCCGAACGCCAGGCGGAGAGGAAGGCCTCAGGGCGTAGGCTCAGGAAAAGGGCGAGCAGGGGGGCGTAGAAGAGGAGAAGCCCCAGGGAGAGGAAAAGGGCCAGGGCCCAGGGCCGCCCGTGGGGCCGGGGGCCTTGGGCGGGGGGCAGGGGGTGGGCGCGGAGGCGCAGGTAAAGGGCGGCCACCAGGGCCAGGGTGAGGAGCTGGAGGAGCATGAGCCCCGCGGCCTCCCCCAGGGCCAGGCGGTGGGCCAGGAGGGTGTAGACCTCCACCTCGAGGGTGGCGTACCGCCCCCCGCCGAGGAGGAGGGGCACCCCGAAGGCGGAGAAGGCGTAGATGAAGATGAGGCTCCCCGCGGAGCCCAAGGCGGGGAGGAGGAGGGGAAGCCCCACCCGGAGGAAGGCCCTAAAGGGGGTGGCCCCCAGGGTGCGGGCCGCCTGGAGGGGGCCTTCTAAGGCCAGGAGGGTGGGGAGGAGGACCCTTAAGGCCAGGCCCAGGTTGTAGAAGACCGCGGCCCAAAGGAGGAGGAAGAGGGTGCCGTAGAGGTCCAGGGGGAGGAGGCCCCTGGGCCCCGCCAGGGCCAAAAGGGCCAGGGCCACCACCGGGGTGGGGAGGACGAAGGGGAGGAGGGTGAGGGCGAGGAGGACCTCCCGCCCGGGAAAACGGTGGCGGAAAAGCAGGGCGAGGGGCAGGGCCAGGGCCAGGGAAAGCCCGGCGGAAAGGAGGCCGTACTCCAGGCTAAAGAGGTAGCGCCCCAGGTAGTAGGGGTTCTGGAGGACCCTAACAACCCCCTCCCCCACCCCCAGGCGGAGGAGGGAAAGAAGGGGGTAGAAGAGGGCGAAGGCCAGGAAGAGGTAAAGGGGGAGGAACCTCAAAGGAACATGCTCCTAACCATCTCCACAAGGTGGGAGAAAGGAACCCACCTTTGGGGCCCCCGCCGAAGCGCAAGCTCCGGCGGGGCGCTCAGCGCCGGGCCCTCCGCACCGCCTCCGGGCTTTGCCCCTGGAGGACCACCTTGGTCCACTCCTCAATCCAGCGCTCCCGGCCCTCCGCCATGCGCCCCGGGTCCAGGCGCACGCTGCCCAAGGGCTCGGGGGCGAAGCGGAAGACCTCGGGGAGCCTGGCGTCCCGCCGGGCGGGGTACATCCACATCTCCGTGGGCAGGTTCTCCTGCACGGGGCGGGAGAGGAGCCAGTCTATGAGCTTCCGGGCCCCCTCGAGGTTTTTCGTCCCCTTCAGGATGCCCGCAAACTCCACCTGGAAGAAGGCGAGCTCGGGGAAGAGGTTCCCCGTGGGGGGCTCCCGGTACCGCCCCTCGGAGTAGTAGACCTCCGCCGCGGGGCTCGTGGTGTAGGAGACCACCAGGGGCCGGTCCCCCTTGTAGAGGCTGAAGTGGGTGTAGTAGGCCTCGCTCCAGCCCTTGGCCACCCGCACGCCCCCGTCCCTGAGGGCCGCCCAGAAGTCCAGGTACCCGTCCTCCCCAAAGCGGCCCACGGTGGCCATGAGGAAGGCCAGGCCCGGGGAGCTGGTGGCGGGGTTCTGCACCACGAGAAGCCTCGCGTACTCCGGCCGGGTGAGGTCGGAAGGGGTCTTGGGGAGGGGGCGGTCCTGGAAGTAGGCCTTGTGGTAGTTCAGGCTCACCCAGCCGTAGTCCACGGGAAGGGCCCGGAAGGTGGGGTCCAGGAGGAGCGTGGCCTTGAGGTTTTTAATCTCCGGGCTCCGGTAGGGCAGGAGGATGTCCGCCTCCAGGGCCCGGGAGAGGAAGGTGTTGTCCAGGCCGTAAAGGACGTCGGCGATGGGGGCACTCTTGGTGAGGATGGCCCGGTTCAGCACCTCCCCCGCGTCCCCCGCCTTGAGGACGCGGAGCTTAAGGCCCGTCTGCCGTTCAAACTGGGCGATGAGCGCCTTGTCCAGGGAGAAGCTCTCGTGGGTGAGGAGCGTAACCTCCTGGGCCAGGGCCAGGGCCAACAGGACCAAGACCGAAAGGAACCTTTTCATGGCAACCCTCCTGTCACCGGGAGGGCGTCACCTTCCCTACGCCGGCATTACCCGGATCAGGTTCCAAGGGTCTCTCTCAGCCCCAAGGAGGGGCACCCCCGGTGACGAGGCCTATTCTACTCCCCCGCGCCGGTGGGGCTTCCCACCAAGGCCCTGAGGGCCCGCGCAAGGGCGGCCTCAAAGGCCTCGGGGGCGTCTATCCAGGGGTAGTGGCCTGCCCCCGGAAGGACCTGAAGGCCCGCGGAAAGCCTCTCCGCCACCTCCTCCGCGTAGGGGTAGCTGGTGCCGTCCTGCTCCCCCACGATGACCTCCACCGGGCGCCTAGCGGGGCGGAGGTAAGGGGTGTAGTCCAGGCGCCAGAGGCCATTCTGGTAAAAGGCCAGGGCGGGGGCGTCCGGGCCCAGGATCCCCGAGCCCTCCACCACCCACTCGTACTCCAGGCGGCCGTGGGGGGTGGGGAACATGAGGCGGTCAAAGAGGGCCTTGGGCTCCGCCCTCTCCAGGGCGGCCTTCAGGTTGGCCTCGGGGTCGGGAAGGGGGCTAAGCTCCGCGGCCTCCGCCAGCCGGGCCGCCAGCCAGGGGAAGTTCACCCAGGGGCCTAGGAGCAAAACCCCCTCCACCCCGGGGTAGCGGCGGAGGACCTCCAGGGCCACGAGGGCCCCGAAGCCGTGGGCCAGGAGGTGGAAGCGCTCCAGGCCCAAGGCCTCGGCCAGGGCCAGGGTGTCCTCCACCAGAGCATCTACGGTGAAAAGCCGGGGGTCTTGGGGAAGCTCCAGGCTCCGGCCCGAGCCCCGCTGGTCAAAGTAGATGGTCCGGAAGCCCTGGAGGTACTCCCCCAAGCCCTCCCGCAGGGCGTAGGCGTTCCCCCCCGGGCCCCCGTGCAGGACGAGAAGGGGGGGCGCCCTAAGGTCCCCCACGTCCTCCACGTAAAGCTCCGCTTCCCCTACGGGGATGTACCCGATCTCTTCCCGCATCCCCTATAGACTACCCCTTCCTTCAGGGTGAAGGCCCAAACCTTAACCCCCGGTAGGGTTCGGGCCTGGGCCAAGGCCTCCTCCCCCGCCCCCAGGACCTGGAGGAGGAAGACCCCTTCCCCCTCGAGGAGCCAGCAGGGGTGGGGCAGGGCCTGGGCCAGAGCCCTTAGGGCCTCCAGGTCCTTCCCCTCCACGAAGAGCACCCTCATGCACCCCCCCAGAGGCGGCTATAGAGGAGGATGGCCGCGGACTCCTCCAAGGTGGTGAGGAGGCTATAGGCGTGGAGGAGGGCCTCCTCGGGCTTTTCCTTCTCCGAGCGGGCGAAGGCCCCGTGCCCCCTTAGGAGGCAGACCGGATGACGCTTCAAGGCCTCCGCCACGGCAAGGGCGGCCTCCTCCGTGGCGGAGAGGGTCTTGGGGGAGAGGACGGGGACCTCCTTGAGGTAGAGCTGGCCCTCGAGGTCCAGGGGAACGAGCCGGTCCAGGTGCAGGGAGAGGGCCACCGCCACCCGGGGATGGGCGTGGACGATGGCCCTGGCCCCCGTTTCCCGGTAGACCGCCCGGTGGATCACGCTCTCCACGCTGGCCCCCGGGGGGATGGGGCCCACGAGGGGCACCTCCAGGAGGTCTTCTGGGGTGAGGTGGGCCTTCTGCACCCCGCTTTTGGTGATGAGGAACCCCTCTTTGGTGCGGGCGGAAAAGTTCCCCGCGGTGGCGGAGATGAGCCCCTGGGCGAAGAGGTCCTCCCCCACTTGGCGGAAGGTGGAAAAGAGCTTGGCCAGCATAAGAAAAAGGGCGGCCCGAAGGCCGCCTTGGGCCTAGAGGCCCTTCCCCGGCTGCTCCCGGCGCGCGGGGCGGCGGGCTGGGCGCTCCCGGGCCTCCACCGCCTCCTTGCGGGCCTCCTCCAGGGCCTTTAGGGTCTTCTCGTCCACCACCTGGGTGAAGCGGACGAAGTCCGAGCCCGTACCCGCGGGGATCAGGCGGCCCAGGATGACGTTTTCCTTGAGGCCGATGAGCTCGTCCTTCTTCCCGGCGATGGCCGCCTCGGTGAGCACGTGGGTGGTGTTCTGGAAGCTGGCGGCGGAGAGCCAGCTCTTGGTGGAAAGGGCGCTCTTGGTCACCCCCATGAGGAGGGGCTTCCAGGCCACGGGGGTCTTGCCCTCGGCGATGAGCCGCTCGTTCAAGGCCTCCACGTCCCAGCGCTCCAGGACCTGGCCTTCCAGGAGGCGGCTATCCCCGGGGTCCGTGACCTCCACGTACTTGAGCATCTGCCGCACCACGATCTCAATGTGCTTGTCGTGGAGCTTCACCCCCTGGGCGCGGTAGACCTTCTGGATCTCGTCCACCAGGTAGCGCTCCACCGCCTCGGGGCCCTTGGCCTCCAAGAGCTGGTGGGGGTCAACGGCCCCGCGGGTGAGGGGCTGGCCGGCCTCCACGTAGTCCCCGTCCTTCACCACCAGGCGGGCCTCCTTGGGGAGCTTGTACTCCTTGCTGAAGCCCTCGGACTCCACGAAGACGGAGAGCTTCTCCTCCGTCTCCTCAATGCGCACCACCCCGTCGATCTCGGAGATCACCGCCTTGGCCTTGGGGCGGCGGGCCTCAAAGAGCTCGATCACGCGGGGCAGACCCTGGGTGATGTCCGTGCCCGTGGCCACGCCCCCGGTGTGGAAGGTGCGCATGGTGAGCTGGGTGCCGGGCTCGCCGATGGACTCCGCGGCCACCACCCCCACCGCCTCCCCGATGGACACGGGGCGGGCCATGGAGAGGTCGTAGCCGTAGCACTTCTGGCAGACCCCGTAGCGGGTCTGGCAGGTGAGGGGGCTCCGCACGGGCACCTCCTGCACCTCCCCCGCCTCCGCGGCCCGGATGAGGAGGTCCACGTCCTCCAAGGAGAGGTACCGCCCCTCCTCCAACACCCGGCCCAAGGCCTGCACCTCCCGGGCCAGGACCCGGCCGTAGAGGCCGGACTCGATGTCCGAGCGCTTGCGCAGCCGGCGGCTGCGGGTCACCTCGTCCAGCTGGAAGAGGGGCACGCTGATGTAGTTGGTGGTGCCGCAGTCCGCCTCCCGGACCACGATCTCGTGGGCCACGTCCACCAGCTTGCGGGTGAGGTAGCCGGAGTCCGCGGTGCGAAGGGCGGTGTCCGCCCCACCCTTCCGGGCCCCGTGGCTGGAGATGAAGTACTCGAGGACGGTGAGCCCCTCGCGGAAGGAGGAGCGCACGGGCACCTCAAAGGTCTCCCCGGAGGGCTTTTGCATGAGGCCCCGCATGCCGCAAAGCTGGCGGATCTGCTGCGGGTTACCCCGGGCCCCGGACTGGGCCATCACGTAGAGGGGGTTGAAGGGGTAGTTCTCCTCAAAGTTCTTGAAGACCGCCTGGGTGACCTTCTCCGTGGTCTCCGTCCAGAGCTGGATCACCTGGTCGTACCGCTCCCGGTCGGTGAGGAAGCCCATCTCGTAGGCCTGCTCGATCTGCATGAGCTTGCGGTCGGCCTCCTCCAGGTACTTCCTTTTCTCCTCCGGGATGACCGCGTCGTCAATGCCGATGGTGATGCCGCTGGTGGTGGAGAGGGTGAAGCCGTAGTACTTGAGGGCGTCCAGAAGCCGGGCGGTCTTCTCCACCCCTAGCCGCAGGAAGGAGCGGTAGACCAGGTCCTTGAGGGAGTTCTTCTCCTGGGGCACGTCCAGCTGGATGAGCTCCTGGGCCACCTTCTCGTCCCCCACCGCCTCGGCCACGATGCGGGCGAAGAGGATCCGGCCCGGGCTCGTCTCCAGCCTCTGGCCCATGAAGCGCACGGTGACCACGTCCTGGAGGTCCAACAGGCCGTGGGCCACCGCCAACAGGGCCTCGTCGGGGTTGGCGAAGACGAACTTGATCCGGCCCACGCTGGTCTCCCGGCCCGCCACCTGGATGGGGGCGTTCAGGGCCACCTCCCCCCGCTCGTAGGCCTCCAGGGCCTCCTCGGGGGTGGCGAAGGCCCGGCCCGCCCCCTTCTTCTCCCGCCGCACCTGGGTGATGTAGTAAAGCCCCAGGATGATGTCCCGGCTGGGCTTGGCGATGGGCTCGCCGGAGGCCGGGGAGAGGAGGTTGTGGGCGGAGAGCATCTGGACGCGGGCCTCCGCCTGGGCGAAGGAGGAGAGGGGCACGTGCACGGCCATCTGGTCCCCGTCAAAGTCCGCGTTGAAAGCCTCGCACACCAGGGGGTGGAGCTGGATGGACTGCCCCTCCACCAGCACGGGCTGGAAGGCCTGGATCCCCAGGCGGTGGAGGGTGGGGGCGCGGTTTAAGAGGACCACCTTGCCGTGGATGACCTCCTCCAGGGCGTCCCAGACCTCGTCCTTGATGTCCCGCTGGCGTTCTAGCATCCTGCGGGCCGCCTTGACGTTGGAGGCGATCCCCTTCTCCTCCATCTTCTTGAGGAGGAAGGGCTTGAAGAGCTCCAGGGCCATGCGCTTGGGCAGGCCGCACTGGTGGAGCTTGAGCTGGGGCCCCACCACGATCACCGAGCGGCCCGAGTAGTCCACCCGCTTGCCCAGGAGGTTCTGGCGGAAGCGGCCCTGCTTGCCGGAGAGGATGTCCGTGAGGCTACGGAGAGGCCGGTCGGAGCCGGGGTTCGTCACCGGGCTTCCCCGGCGGCCGTTGTCCAGGAGGGCGTCCACCGCCTCCTGGAGCATGCGCTTCTCGTTGCGGATGATGATCTCCGGCGCCCCCTGGGCCAGGAGCTTCTTCAGGCGGTTGTTGCGGTTGATGAGGCGGCGGTAGAGGTCGTTGAGGTCGGAGGTGGCGAACCGGCCCCCGTCCACCTGGACCATGGGGCGGAGGTCGGGGGGCAGGACGGGGACGGCCTCGAGGACCATCCATTCCGGCCGGTTGCCGGAGTCCAGGAAGGCCCGGACGACCTCGAGGCGCTTCCTGGCCTTGGCCCGGCGGGCGCGGGAGGGGTGCTTCATCTCCTCCAGTAGCTCCGCCTCCAGCTTCTCCAGGTCCAGCTCCTTCAGAAGGACCTGGATGGCCTCAGCCCCCATGCGGGCGTCGATGTCGTAGGACTCCACCACCCGCACCACGTTGCGCACCAGGTCCACCTCCACCCGGCCGTGGATCTCGCTCTTCACCCGCCCGCCGTCGGCCAGGATGTCCCCGGGGGCCACCCGGTCCCCGGTGGTGACCTCCACGTCGTCCTCGAAGGGGTAGAGGCGGGCCTTCATCACCACGATGCTGGCGGGCTCGTGGAGGTGGACGATGCCCTCCGCCTCGGCGATGACCTCCTCCTCGGGGTCAATGGCCGCCACCACCCTTTCGCCGGGCATCACCCGCGCCCCCTCGGGGACGATGACGTTCATGTGGGGCTCTATGCGGTAGTCCTTGGGCTCCGTCCACTCCAGGAAGAAGGTGAGGTAGACCGTTTCCCCTTCCTCCTCCGCCTCCACCTCCTTAGCGGTCACGTGGCGGGGCATGCGCAGGAGGCCCTTGGCCTCCGCCAGGGGCTGGCCCCGCTCCACCACCTCCCCCTGGACCACCAGGGGCTCGGCCCCCACGGGGAGGAAGTAGCGGGCCACCACCGCATCCTCCTGGCGCAGGAGGAGGAGGTGCCCCTCCTCGCCCAAAGGCAGGACCTCCACCACCCCCTCCTCCTCCGCGCGGAAGAGGTAGGGCTCGGCAAGCTCCGCCAGCACCTCCCCGGGGCGGTAGGCCTCCTTGTCCACCCAGGCGGCCAGGGGAACGCGCAGGCCCGCCCGCTCCTTCTTCAGGTACTCGATGCGCACCCGGCGGGGGAAGCGGTAGAGGGCCACCCCGTCCATGCGGCTCACCACCCCGGGGGCCAGCTCCTGGCCCTTCACCACCTCCTCCCCGTCCTTCACCAGGGCGTCCACCCCGGCGGGGATGGGGTAGGTCTCCTGCTTGCCGTAGCGGAGCTCCCGGTACTCCTCGTCGGTGAGGAGCTGCTTCTTGGCCACGGGGACCCCACCCAGCACGGCCCCCTTGGGGTCTAAGACGATGTACTTGCTGAAGTAGAGGACCTGCTCCAGCTCCGTGGCCGAGAGGTCCAGGAGGGTGCCGATCTTGGAGGGCACGTCCTTCACGTACCAGATGTGGGCCGCAGGGGTGGCGAGCTCAATGTGGCCCATGCGGTAGCGGCGGACGATGCTCTTCGTCACCTCCACCCCGCAGCGCTCGCAGACCTTGCCCTCAAAGCGCTGGCGCTTGTACTTGCCGCAGGCGCACTCGTAGTCCTTGGTGGGCCCGAAGATGCGCTCGTCAAAAAGCCCGTCCCGCTCGGGCTTGAGGGTGCGGTAGTTGATGGTTTCGGGCTTCTCCACCTCCCCGTAGCTCCAGGAACGGATCCTCTCGGGGGAGGCCAGGGCAATGCGGACCTTGCGAACTTCCTTTTTCATCCTTCCTCCTAAGTCCCGCGCCGTTAGCGCTTGGAGGCCAAGCCTTCAAAGATGTCCACGGGGTTGTCCCGTTCGTCCAGGGTTTCCACGTCCAGGGCCAGGGCCTGGAGCTCCTTCACCAGCACGCGGAAGGACTCGGGCACCGAGGGCTCGGGCACGTCCTCGCCCTTGATGATGGCCTCGTAGGCGGCATTGCGGCCCTCGATGTCGTCGGACTTCAGGGTGAGCATCTCCTGGAGGGTGTGGGCCGCCCCGTAGGCCTCGAGGGCCCAGACCTCCATCTCCCCGAAGCGCTGCCCGCCGAACTGGGCCTTCCCCCCCAGGGGCTGCTGGGTGATGAGGGAGTAGGGGCCGGTGGAGCGGGCGTGCATCTTGTCCTCCACCATGTGGTAGAGCTTCATGATGAACATCTGCCCCACCACGATGGGGCCCTCGATGGGCTCCCCGGTGCGGCCGTCGTAGAGGACCACCTTGCCCTGGGTGAAAAGCTCCTTAAGCTGCTCCTCCGGGGAGGCCCCCGCGGTCACCAGGCCGAGCTTCTCCGCCCGGGCCAGGACCTCCTTCTCCCGCTTGTCCACCCCAAAGCCCGCCTCCTTGCGGCGCTGGAAGTAGAGGTCAAAGGCCTCGGCCAGGAGGGCCTTGATCTCCGGCTCCGTGGCCCCGTCAAAGACCGGGGAGATGTAGCGCTGGCCCAGGAAGTAGCCCGCCAGGCCCAGGTGGGTTTCCAGGATCTGCCCCAGGTTCATCCGGCTGGGCACGCCCAGGGGGTTCAGGATGATGTCCACGGGGGTGCCGTCGGGCAGGTGGGGCATGTCCTCCACCGGGAGGATCTTGGCCACCACGCCCTTGTTCCCGTGGCGGTTGGCCAGCTTGTCCCCCACCTGGAGCTTGCGCTTCTGGGCCACATAGACCCGCACCACCTCCCGCACCCCGGGCTTCAGCTCCACCCCGGGGTCGCCCCGGCGCAGGCGCACGGTGCGCACCACGATCCCCCCCTCCCCCGGGGGCACCCGCAGGGAGGTGTCCTTCACGTCCCGGGCCTTCTCGCCGAAGATGGAGCGGAGGAGGCGCTCCTCAGGGCTAGGCTCCTGCTCCCCCTTGAAGCTGGTGCGGCCCACCAGGATGTCCCCGGGCTTCACCTCCGCCCCGATGCGCACCACGCCCTCCTCGTCCAGGTCGCGCAGGGCGGCCTCGGAGAGGTGGGGGATGTCCCGGGTAATGCGCTCGGGGCCCAGCTTGGTGTCCCGGGCCTCGATCTCGTAGCGCTCGATGTGGATGGAGGTGTAGAAATCGCGCTTTAGGAGCTCCTCGCTGATGACGATGGCGTCCTCAAAGTTGTACCCGTCAAAGGGCATGATGGCCACCAGGACGTTCTGCCCCAGGGCCAGGAAGCCCTCCTCGGAGGCGGGGCCGTCCGCCAGGAGGTCCCCCTTCCGCACCCGCTGCCCCACCACCACCCGGGGGCGCTGGTCCAGGGCGGTGCCCTGGTTGGAGCGGACGTAGCGGCGCAAGGGGTACTCCAGGAGGCGGCCATCCTCGTAGCGCACGGCGATGCGGGTGCCGTCCACGGCCACCACCTCCCCGTCCCCTTCCGCGTAGAGGGCGGCCAGGCTGTCCCGCACCACCCGCTCCTCGAGGCCGGTCATCACCACCGGGGCCTGGGCCCGGATGAGGGGCACGGCCTGGGTCTGCATGTTGGACCCCATGAGGGCCCGGTTGGCGTCGTCGTGCTCCAGGAAGGGGATGAGGTTGGTGTTCACGGAGAAGACCTGCTTGGGGGAGACGTCCATGAACTCCACCTCGTCCGGGGAGACGATGACGGGCTCCCCCCGGCGCCGGGCCACCACCCGCTCGGTGGCGATGCGGTCCCCCTCCAGGGGGGTGTTGGCCTGGGCGATGGTGTAGCGGTCCTCCTCCGTGGCGGTCATGTAGACCACCTCGTCCGTGACCACCCCGTCCTTCACCCGGCGGTAGGGGGTGCGGATGAAGCCCAGCTCGTCCACCCGGGCGTAGGCCGCCAGGGAGGTGATGAGGCCGATGTTGGCCCCTTCCGGGGTCTCCACCGGGCAGATGCGGCCGTAGTGGGTGCGGTGGACGTCGCGCACGTCAAACCCCGCCCGCTCCCGGGTGAGGCCCCCGGGGCCCAGGGCGGAGATCCTCCGCTTATGCCGCAGGGAGGAGAGGGGGTTGGTCTCGTCCTTGAACTGGGAAAGCTGGCTCCGGCTGAAGAACTCCCGCAGGGCGGCCTCGAGGGGGCGGCTATTCACCAGCTTGGCGGGGGTCAGGGTATCAGAGGAGCCCATGACCATCCGCTCCTTCACCCCCCGGGCCAGGCGGGAAAGCCCCACCCGGAACTGGTCGGCCATGAGCTCGCCCACGGTGCGGATGCGCCGGTTGCCCAGGTGGTCGATGTCGTCCACCTCGTGCCCCGGCACCCCGGCGGTGAGGGCGAAGAGGTAGCGCAGGGTGGGGAGGAAGACCTCGTCCTTGAACTCCCCGTCCTCAAACCGGGCCAGGGTCCGGCCGGAAAGCCGCACCCCCAGCTTCTCCTCCGCCTTGTACCGGCCCGCCTCCCCCAGGTCGTAGCGCCTGGGGTCGGCCAGGAGGCCGAAGAGGTAGGCCACGGCCTTGTCCTTCTTGGGGGGGTCGCCGGGGCGGAGGAGGGTGAAGAGGCGCACCAGGGCCTCCTCCGGGCGCATGGCCAGGATGGACTCGTCCATGAGGCCCTGGACCAGCTCCCCGTAGGCCCCAAGCTCCCGCCCCAAGGTCTCGGCGTCGTAGCCCAGGACCCGAAGGAGGAGGACCAAGGGGAACTTCCGCTTGTTGATCTTGACGGAGACCACCCCGCCCGTCTCCACCTCCAGGTCAATCCAGGGCCCCCGCTTGGGCAGGGGGATGATGCTGGCCACGTAGCGCCCGGGGCGGGCGGGGTCGGGGGTGAAGTAGACCCCGGGGGAGCGGTGGATCTGGGAGACGATGACCCGGTCGGCCCCGTTGATGATGAAGGAGCCGTCCTCGGTCATCAGGGGGATGTGCCCCAGGAACACCTCATCTTCCTTGATGAGGCCGGTGTCCTTGTGGATGAGCTGGAGGCGGGCGTAGAGGGGGGCTTGGTAGGTGAGGTCCTTCTCCCGGCACTCGTCCTGGGGAAAGGGGGGCTCCCCGATGCGGTACTCCAGGAAGTCCAGGACCATCCCGCCCCGGCCCTTGTCCCCCTCCTCGATGGGGAAGGTCTCCTTGAAGGCCGCCTGGATGCCCACATTCTCCCGCTTGTCCGGGGGAACGTCCATCTGCAGGGCCTTCCTGTAGGATTCCACCTGGATCTCGGTGAGGGGGGGTAGGGGAATAACCTCTCGGATGCGACCGAACCGCTTAATCTCCATGCGTCACCTCAAGGGAAAGCGGGCCGCCCGAGGTAAGCTAACAGGGTTCTTCCGCAAGGGGGCCTCCCCCTTGCGGCGGCTGGCTCTTACCGTGCTCCCTTGGCCCGACCAAAGAGCACAAAGCTTAGCCTAAGGGGTGGCGGGCCCTTTCGTCAATGGGCGCACCACCTCCACCTTGATTTTATAGTTCCCCTTGCGGGTTTCGCCAAGCACCTCCAGGAGTTTCAGGGTCCCGAGGCCTTCGGCCTCGAGGGTGTCCCCCGGGGCCATCTCCGCCTTGGGGGAGGCGGGTTTCCCCTTTAGGCGCACCTTCCCCGCCTTTACCCCTTGGGCGAAGTAGGTGCGGGAAACCCCAAACCCCTTGGCCCCCACCGCGTCCACCCTTAAGGAGGGGACCACCAGGGTGCGCACCCTTTCCTGGGCCGCGCCCAAGGCCCCTTCGGGCGCCGGGAGAACCCGTTCCCCCAGGGCCTTCTTCCCCTCAGGGAGGAGGGCCACCAAAAAGCCCTCCTCCCAGGGCACCACGTCCCCCACGGCCTCCCCCAGCTCCGGGGGCTCCTCCTTGAGGAAGACCACCTCCACGGGGTCGGAAACCTGGGGGATCTCCTCCGGGTACAGCACGGCCACCTTGCGCTCGGCCAGGGGGAAGCCCCCGAAGAAGGCCACCCTGAGCCCCTCCCCCCGGGCCCTTTCCTCCAAAAGGGCCTGGTCCTCGGGGTCTAGGAACCCCGTGCGCACCACCCGCCCCCCCCGGGCCCGCTTCAGGTAGGCGGTGAGGTCGGCCATCAGGCCTCCCCTAGGGCGAAGGTGAGGACCGCCTTCGCCCGCTCCTCCCCTTCCACCAGGGCCCGCACGGCCACCTTGCCGATGCCCCTCCGGAAGAGGAGGAGCTCCCCCTCCAGGATGAGGGTGTCCCCGGGGACCACAGGCTTCCTAAACCGCGCCTCCTCCACCCCGGCCAGGAAGGCCAGGCCCCCCGGCTTGAACCCCGGCTGGCGGGCCACCACGGCCACCGCGGCCTGGGCCATGGCCTCCAGGATCAGCACCCCGGGCATGATGGGCCTCCCCGGGAAGTGCCCCTGGAAGTGGGGCTCGTTGAAGGTGACGTTTTTCAGGACGCGGAAGGTCTTCTCGTCCGCGTGGAGGACGCGGTCGATGAGGAGAAAGGGGTAGCGGTGGGGCAGGAGGGCCAGGATCTCCCCGATCTCCATCCTTTACCTCCTTAAGACGTCGTCGGAGGAGAGGACGGCGTTTTCCAGGACGTGGAGCATCTCCAGGGCCTTCCCCGTGCCCAGGGCCACGGCCTCAATGGGGTTCTCCGCCACCACCACCGGCACCCCCGTGGCCTCCTGCAGGGCGAGGTCCAGGTTCTTGAGGAGGGCCCCGCCCCCCGTGAGGAGGATGCCCCGCTCGTAGATGTCCGCGGCCAGTTCCGGGGGCGTGGTCTCGAGGACGGCCTTCACCCCCTCAAAGATCTTCTCCAGGGGCTCCTTCAGGGCCTCGGCCACGTCCTCCGCGGGGATCTCCGCGGTGCGGGGCAGGCCGGAGACCAGGTCGCGGCCCCGGACCTCGGCCACCTCTTTTTCCTCCCCCGGGAGGACCTTGGCCCGGCCCAGCTGGATCTTGAGCTCCTCCGCGGTGCGCTCGCCGATGAGGAGGTTGTACTTGGTGCGGATGTGGCGGATGATGGCCTGGTCCATCTCGTTCCCCGCGATCCTCAGGCTTTCCGAGCGCACGATGCCCCCTAAGGAGATCACCGCGATGTCCGTGGAGCCCCCGCCGATGTCCACCACCATGCTCCCCGTGGGCTCGGCCACGTTGATCCCCGCCCCGATGGCCGCGGCCAGGGGTTCTTCAATGAGGTAGACCTTCTGGGCCATGGTGGAGACCGCCTGGACCACCGCCCGCCGCTCCACGTCCGTGACCCCCGAGGGCACCCCCACCATGACCCGGGGCTTGAAGAAGCGGCTCATGGGGGAGAGGACCTTCTGCAGGAAGAGGAGGAGCATCCGCTCGGTGAGGGCGTAGTCGGCGATGACCCCGTCTTTGAGGGGCCGCACGGCCACGATGTTCCCCGGGGTGCGGCCCAGCATGCGGTAGGCCTCCGCCCCCACGGCCTTCACCTCCTTCTTCCCCTGGACCACGGCGATCACGGAGGGCTCTTTTAGGACGATGCCCTTCCCCCGCACGTAGATGAGGACGCTGGCCGTCCCCAGGTCAATCCCGATGTCCTCGCCCCTAAACATATCGCCCCATTCTAGCCTACCGGGCGAAGTCCACCGCCCGGGTCTCCCGGACCACCGTGACCTGGACCTGGCCGGGGTAGTTCATCTCCCGCTCAATCCGGCTCGCGATCTCCCGGGCCAGGAGGGTGGCCTTGGCGTCGGTGATCTTGTCCGGCTTGACGATGACCCGGACCTCCCGCCCCGCCTGCACCGCAAAGGCCGTCTCCACCCCGGGGAAGGAGAGGGCGATGCGCTCCAGGGCCTCGAGGCGCTGGAGGTACTCCTCCAAGGACTCCCGCCTGGCCCCCGGGCGGGCGGCGGAAAGGGCGTCCGCCGCGGCCACCAAGACGGCGTAGAGGGTCTCGGCGTTCTCGGGGTCGTGGTGGTGGGCGATGGCGTCGATGACCTCCGGAGGCTCCCCGAAGCGCCGGGCCAGGGCGATGCCGATCTCCACGTGGCTCCCCTCCACCTCCCGGTCCACGCTCTTGCCGATGTCGTGGAGAAGCCCAGCCCTTCTGGCCAGCCCCGCGTCCAGGCCCAGCTCCGCGGCCATGATCCCCGTGAGGTGGGCCACCTGGACGGAGTGCTTGAGGACGTTCTGGCCGTAGCTGGAACGGAAGTGGAGGCGGCCTAGGAGCTGGATGAGGCCGGGCTTTAGCCCCACCACCCCGGCCTCCAGGGCGGCCTCCTCCCCCCGTTCGTAGATGAAGGTCTTCATCTCGTTCTTGGCCTTCTCCACCACCTCCTCGATGCGGCTTGGGTGGATGCGGCCGTCCTTCAAGAGCTCCTCCAGGGCCATGCGGGCGATCTCCCGGCGGATGGGGTTGAAGCTGGAGAGGAGCACCGCCTCCGGGGTGTCGTCGATGATGAGGTCCACCCCCGTGAGGGCCTCAAAGGTGCGGATGTTCCGCCCCTCGCGCCCGATGATCCGGCCCTTCATGGCGTCCGAGGGGAGGGGCACCACGGAAACGGCAAGCTGGGCCGCGGTCTCCGAGGCCTGGCGCTGCATGGCCTGGGCCAGGATCTTCTGGGCCTCCCGCTTGGCCTCGAGGCGGGCCCGCTCCAGGGCAGCCCGCACCCTCTGGGCCTTCTCCTCCTCCAGCTCCTGGTCCAGCTTCTCCAAAACCACGCGCCGGGCCTCCTCGGGGGTGAGGCCCGCCACCTCAAAGAGGCGCCGCTCCACCTCCTTCTCCCGTTCCAGGAGGAGGGATTCCTTCTCCTTGAGGGCCTCCTCCCGCTTGGCCAGGGCCTCCTCCAAGGCGTCCAGGCGGAGGGCCCGGGCATCTAGGGCCTCGCCCCGTTTGGAAAGGCGCTCCGCTTCCCGGCGAAGCTCCTCCCTTTCCTCCTTAAGCCGCTCCCGCTCCCCCTTAAGCTCCGCCTGGAGGGCCAGGAGGCGCTCCCTCTCCCCCCTAAGCTCCTCCCGTTCCGCCCTAAGCCGGGCCTCGGCCTCCTCCAGGCGCCTTCTTGCCTCCTTAGACTCCTCCTCCAGGCGGCGCCTCAGGTCCGCCTCCAGCTCCCGGGCCTTGGCCTCCGCCCCCTCCTTAAGGGCCCGGGCCTCGGCCCGGGCGGCTTCCAGAAGGTCCCTGGCCTCCTTGCGGGCGGCCTCCAGGGCCAGGCGGGCCTCCTCCCGGGCGGCCTCGAGGAGGCGCCTGGCCTCCCCATCCTCCCCCTTGCGGCGGAGGAAAAGGGCCCCGGAGAGGACCAGGACCAAAAGCAAAAGGACCAGGTCCAGAAGGCTCATCTACGCCCCCTCGTCCTCCGAGGCCACCAGGACCACCTCGTTCGCCCGCTCCAGCACCTTGGCCCGGATCTCCTCCAGAAGCTCGGGGCGCTCCCGGAGGTAGTCCGCGGCCTTCTCCTTGCCCTGGCCTAAGCGGCTTTCCCCGTAGGAGAACCAGGAGCCCGCCTTCTCTATGACCCCCGCGGCCACGGCCACGTTCACCAGGTCCATCACCGGGTCCAGGCCCCGGCCGAAGTAGATCTCCAGCTCCGTCTCCCTAAAGGGCGGGGCCAGCTTGTTCTTCACCACCTTCACCTTCACCCGGATGCCCACGGCCTCGTTGCCCACCTTGATGGGCTGGCCGCTTTTGCGCACGTCCAGGCGGACGCTGGAGTAAAACTTGAGCGCCCGGCCCCCGGGGGTGGTCTCGGGGTTGCCGTACATCACCCCCACCTTCTCCCGCACCTGGTTGATGAAGATGGCCGCGGTGTTGCTCTTGGAGAGCACCGCGGTGAGCTTCCTCAGGGCCTGGCTCATGAGCCTTGCCTGGAGGCCCACGTGCTGGTCCCCCATCTCCCCCTCGATCTCCGCCCGGGGCACCAGGGCGGCCACGGAGTCCACCACGATGACGTCCACCGCCCCCGAACGGGCCAGGAGCTCCACGATCTCCAGGGCCTGCTCCCCGGTGTCCGGCTGGGAGACCAGGAGGTCTTCCAGGTTCACCCCGAGCTTGGCGGCGTAAAGGGGATCCAGGGCGTGCTCCGCGTCCACGAAGGCCGCCACCCCTCCCTGCTTCTGGGCCTGGGCGATGATGGTGAGGGCCAAGGTGGTCTTGCCCCCGGACTCGGGGCCGTAGATCTCGATGATCCGCCCCCGGGGAATCCCCCCGATCCCTAGGGCCAGGTCCAGGCCCAAGGAGCCCGTGGGGATCACGTCCACCTGGAGCTTGGGCACCTCCCCCAGGCGCATGACGGCGCCCTTGCCAAAGGTCTTTTCTATGGTCCTAAGCGCGTTCTCTAGGGCCTTCTTCTTCTCCTCGTTCATGGTCACCTCTTAGGGGAAATCTTTCCAGAATGGTGTAGACGGGCCCCTTGCGCCTGAGCTCCGAGCGCACCAGGGCGAACTCCTCCACCGGCCAGGAAAGGGCGAAGACCACGGGGGGCACCCGGGGGGCGGGGCCCTTCTTGCGCGCCAGGGTGATGTGGGGCTTGAAGGGCTTGGGGTCAGGGTCCCCAAGCTCCGCCCTTAGGGCCTCCGCCAGCCAGGTGAAGCCCTCCCCCTCGGCCTTGGCGAACCAGACCCGGGGGGAGCCCTCGTTGGGGAAGTAGCCCGTGCCCCTAAGGTGGGCGGTGAAGGGCGGAGTGGTGCGCCCGAGGCGGTGCCCCAGGGCCAGGAGGTCGTCCAGCTCCCCTTCCGGCCTCTCCCCCAGAAAGAGGAGGGTCAGGTGGAGCTGGTGGGGGGGTGTGGGCTTCCAGCCCTTGAAGGGGGCCACCTTGGCCTGGGCCTCCTTGAGGGCCTCTTGGATCTCTTGGGGTAGGAAGACCGCGTAGAAGAGCCTCATGTCAGGAAGAGGGCCAAGGCGGCGTAGACCGCGCGGAGCCTTACGGTCTCCCGGTCCCCCAGGAAGCGGTAGCGGCGGGCCTCCGTACCCTTGGGCCCCGCCAGGGCCACGTAGACCGTGCCCACGGGCTCGTCCTCCAGGGGGTCCGGCCCCGCCACGCCCGTGGTGGAGAGGGCGTAGGTGGCCCCGAAAAGACCCCGGGCCGCCTCCGCCATGGCCTTGGCGGTTTCCGCGGAGACCGTCTTCTTAAGGAGCTCCTCGGGCACACCGAAGCGGGCCTTGGCCCCTACGGAATAGGATACCACGCCCCCCAGGTACACCCGGCTCGCCCCCGGCACCCGGGTGATCTCCGCGCCCAAAAGCCCCCCGGTGAGGCTTTCCATGGTGGCCAAAGTGGCCCCCTCCAGCTCCAGGCGGCGCTTCACCGCCTCGGCCAAGGTGAGCTCCCCCTCGCCCCAGATCTCCTTTAGGAGTTTTTTCTTCACCTTTTCCGCAAGCTCCACCACCCGGGCCTCCTCCCCCCTTAGGACCACCTCCACCCCGTGGGCCTTGGGGTAGGTGCCCACCTCCAGCCCCTCTTCCCTCACAAAGAGCTCGCCCAGCCGTTCCACGATCTCCGACTCCCCGATGCCCCAGGTCTTGAAAACCCGCTCCGCGTAGGGGCGGCGGGGGATGCCGAGGGCGGGAAGGACCTCCGCCCACATGGGCCGCCACTCGGAAGGGGGCCCGGGCAGGAGGACGAGGTCCTTCCCCTCCTTCCTCACCCACCACCCGGGGGCGGTGCCCCGGGGGTTTTTCAGCCAGCGGGCGGAAGGGATCTTAAGGGCCTGCTTGCGGTTGGCCTCGGGCATGGGGCGGCCCCGGGCCTGGAAAAGGGCCCGGATCTCCGAAAGCACCTCCTCGTCCAGCTCCAAAGGCTCCCCCAGGGCCAGGGCCACCGCCTCCCGGGTCACGTCGTCCGGGGTGGGGCCTAAGCCCCCGGAGAGGACCAAAAGCCGAGCCCTCCCCCAGGCCTCCCGCACCGCCTCCGCCAGGGGGCCCACCTCGTCCACGATCCGCAGCGTCCTTTCCACCTTTAGGGCGTAGGGCTTGAGGGCGCGGGCGATCTCCGCGGTGTTGGTGTCCAGGGTCTCCCCGTAGATGAGCTCCGTGCCCACGCCTAGGATCTCTGCTCGCTCCATGCTTCCCCCCCGAAGGGCCAGGGGAGGAGCCTAAACCGCCCCTCGTCCCCTTCCACCTCCGCCCCGAAGGGCACCTCCTGCCGCACCACCCCCAGGCCCAGAAGGCCGAAGGGCGTGGGGAGGAGGAGCTTGGCCTCCCCCACCGCCCGCCCCTCAAAGGAAAGGGGGCCCAAAGCGGCGGAAGGGCTTAGGGCCTGAAGCCCCACCAGACGGCGGTGCACCGCCTTCCCTTCCGTGCGGGCCATGATCTCCTGGCCCACGTAGCACCCCTTGCCCCGGTCCACCAGGCCCTCGAGGCCCACCGCCTGGGGGAGCTCCCCCCGGATGGCCTCCAAAAGGGGCAGGCCCTTGAGGAGGGCGAAAGGGGGGTAAAGCTCGGAAGGCCAGGCCCCTTCCCCGCTTTCCCCTAGGGCCTCCCGCCTGTCCGCGTAGACCAGGCGGTAAAGGGGAAGCTCCACGAGCTCCACCTGGTCGAACACGATGTAGCGCTTCAGCCGGGCCTTGAGGTCCTCCAGCCTCCCCCAAGGGGCGAGGAGAAAGCCCTCCGTGTGGGGAAAAAGGGTCGCCGCTTCCTCAATCTGGCCCTTGTGGTTCAGGAAAAGGGTCCCCGTGGGCCCCTTTAGGCGGCGCACGTCCCGGGTGGTCTGGCCCTGGAGAAAGGAGGGGGCGTCGGGCCCCCGCACCCAGAGGACCCCGGGGAAGGCGAACACCCCTTCCCCCTTCAGCGCCCTCTCCAAGGCTCCCTCCATGCCTCCCATTATTGACCAAAGGGTCAGCGGGGGGAAGAATGGGGGGCGTGCGCTTTTTCGCTGGCGCCTTCCTGGCCCTTTTCCTGGTGGGGGTCATCGTGGCCCTCCCGGGGGCGGCCCTCCCCCACTGGCGGGCGGCCTACGGGGTGGGGGAGGAGGTTTCGGGCTTTTTCCTAGCCCTCCTTGCGGGCCTCCTCCTCGGCGTGCGCCTGGCCAGGGGGGAAAGGCGGCACCCCCTCCTTCCCGGAGCGCTCCTCCTGGTGGCCCTGGCCTTCTTCGGCCTGGCCCTGGCCCCCTCCTTCCCCGGGGTGGTGGGCCTGGCCTTCTTCCTGGGCCTGGGGGAAGGGGTGATGAACGTCCACGGCAACAGCCTGGTGGGGGAGCTGGACCCCAAGCGGCGGGTGGAGCTCCTAAACCGGGTGAACGTGGGCTTCGGTCTGGGGGCGGTGGCCACCCCCCTCCTCCTCACCTACCTCCCCTACCCCCTGGCCCTGGCCTTAGCGGGCTTTTTGGCCTTGGGGGCGGGCCTCCTCCTCTGGGGCGCCCCCCAGGTGGCGGGCCGGCGGGCGGAAGGGGGCGGGCGGGTCCTCCCCTTTCTCCTCCTGGTGGGGCTCTACACGGGGCTGGAAGGGGCCTTGGCCGCCTGGAACCGGGTCTGGCTGGAGCACCTGGGCCGCCCCACCGCCTTAGGGGGGGTGCTCCTCGGGCTTTACTGGCTGGGCCTCTCCCTGGGGCGGCTCCTTTTGGCCCGGCGGGTGGCGGAGGCGCCCTTGAAGGCCCTAAGGCGCCTCCTCCTCTTGGTGGCCCTCCTCCTCGGCCTAAACCTCCTCCCCCCGGGGGCCTACCTCTTCCCCCTGGTGGGCTTCTTCCTGGGGCCCTTCTTCTCCACCCTCTTCGCGGTGGTGCAGGCCCGCTTCGGCCATCAAGCCCTAGGAGGGCTCTTCTACGCGGGGGCCCTGGGGAGCACCCTGGTCCCCGCCCTCTTCGCCTTCCTACCCCCGTCCGGGATCCCCTTGGGGTTTCTGGCCCTGGTCCTGGCCCTCCTCTCCCTCATCCCCCTGGCGGAGGAACAGCGTGCTTAAGGCCCTCCTCTTTGACCTGGACGGCACCCTGGCGGACACCGACCCCCTGCACCTCCTGGCCTGGCGGGAGGTCCTAAAGCCCTTTGGCCTCGAGGTGGACCCCCTCTTCTACCGAAAGCGGATCTCCGGCCGCCTGAACCCCGAAATCGTGAAAGACCTCCTGGGATGGGAAGGGGAAAGGGCGGAGGCGATCATCGCCCGGAAGGAGGCCCTTTTCCGCACCCTGGCCCAGGGGCTAAGGCCCACCCCCGGGCTCCCGGAACTTCTGGAAAAGGCGAAGGCCAAGGGCCTCCTCTGGGCCGTGGTGACCAACGCCCCTAAGGAGAACGCCCGCCACGTGCTGGAGGCCCTGGGGCTGGAGCCTCCCCTGCTCGTGCTGGCGGAGGAGGTGGGCCGGGGCAAGCCCGACCCCCTCCCCTACCGGGTGGCCCTAAAGCGCCTCGGGGTGGGGCCGGAGGAGGCCCTGGCCTTTGAGGACTCCCCCGCAGGGGTAAGGAGCGCGGTGGGGGCCGGCATCCCCACCTACGCCCTCCTCACGGGCCACCCCAAGGAGGCCCTCCTCGAGGCCGGGGCCAAGGGGGTGCTTAGGGATTTCCGGGAGGTTTCCTTCTAGTACGCGTCCTCCGGGGCCTTGTACACCTCGCCGGTAAGCCAGTAGATCACCCGCTCGGCCACGTTCTCCAGGTGGTCCCCAAGCCGCTCGTAGCTCCGGGCCACCCGCATGAGGGTGAGGGCCTTGGTGATGGTGCGGGGGTCTTCCATCATGTAGGTGATGAGCTCCCGGGTGACCTCCTCGTAAAGCCCGTCCACCGCGTCGTCCAGCTCCAGAACCTTCCGGGCCAGGGCCACGTCCCGCTCGGCCACCGCCTTGGAGAGGACGTCCATCATCTCCTGGAGCCTGCGCCCCATCTCCGGTAGGGTCACGTAGCGCTTCAGGGGAGGCTCCTTGGAGAGGAGAAGGGCGTCCTCCGCCACGTGCATGGCGTAGTCCCCCGCCCGCTCCAGGTCCGTGAGGCTTTTGATCACGGTGAAGATGAGCCTAAGGTCCCGGGCCACGGGCTGGTGGCGGGCGATGACCTTGATGGCCTCATCCTCCACCTTGAGCTCCAGGGCGTCCACCTCCTTGTCCTGTGCGATGACCGCCTGGGCCTTGGCCGCGTCCCCTTCCACCAGGGCCTCCGTGGCCTTCTCGGTCATCTCCCGCACCAGGGAAAGCATCCTGAGGGTTTCCGAAATCAACCCCTCCAGCGCCCGATCCAAGCTCTCGCGCATCTCGCCTCCTCACGTTCAGTCTAGGGGAAAGACCACCCCGAACACGTTCTCCCCGCCCTCCCTCCTGGCGTAGGCCTCCCCCCCCTGGGCCCGGGCCAGGCGGCGCACCAAATAGAGCCCAAGCCCGCTCCCCGCCCCCCCCTGGAAGCCCCGGTGCCGTGGGCGGAAGAGGGCCTCGTAGTCGGAAAGGGGTGGCCCCGCGTCCCGCACCTCCAGGAAGACCCTTCCCCCCTCCTCCCGGCTCCTTAGGCGGATGGGGTCCCGGCCGTACTTGAGGGCGTTGTCCAGAAGGTTCAGGAGGATCTGGAAGGTCCTTTCGGGGTCGGCCCGCACGGGATGGGCCAGGTCCACCTCCACCCGCCGCCCCTCCAAGGGGAGGAGCCGGGCCAGCCTGGGCCAAAGCTCGGAAGGGAAGAAGGTGCGCTTGGGCCCTGGGGCGGTGAGGGAGAGGTCCTGGACCAGGCGGGAGAGGCGCGCCACCTCCCCTTTCAGGAGGGAAAGGACCTCCTCCTCCTGCCGGGTCCTGGGGGTGAGGGCCTCCAGGAGAGGCCCGATGCCCGCCAGGGGGGTGCGGAGCTCGTGGGCCAGGAGGAGGGTGGTCTCCTCCAGCTCGGAAAGCCTCTTCTGGACCTCCGTCTCGTCCAGAAGGTAAAGCCTTCCCGGCAGGGCCTTGGCCCAAAGGTGGCGGCCCCGTACCTCAAAGCGCCGCTCCCCCCCGTGGAGGGCCAAGGCCTCCAGGCGGTGGTCCCTAAGGGCCAGGAGGAGGGGCCCCCCCAGGACCTTCCCCCGGTCCACCCCGAGGAGCTCCGCCGCCCTTGGGTTTAGGTAGACCACCCGCCGGTCTTGGTGGAGGAGAAGGCCTTCCCGCGCCTCCTCCCAGGCCTCCGCCAGGGCCTCCTTCACCCTTCCTCCTTGAAGCGGTACCCCACCCCCCGCACGGTTTCCAAAAAGCGGGGGGCCCTGGGGTCTTCCCCCAGCTTCTCCCGAAGCTGCAGGATGTGCTGGTCCACGGTCCTGGGGGTGCCCAAAAAGTCCTCCCCCCAGACCGCCTCCAAAAGCGCCTCCCGGGTGTAGACCCGGCCCGGATGCTGGGCCAGGAAGGCGAGGAGGTCAAACTCCCGCCGGCTGAGGTCCAGGGGCCTGCCCTCCAGCCGGGCCTCCCGCCTTTCCAGGTCCAAGGCCAAGGGCCCCCGCTTGAGCACCTTGGCGCGCCCGGAGCGGCGGAGGAGGGCCTCGAGGCGGGCCAAAAGCTCCTCCGTGGCGAAGGGCTTGGGGAGGTAGTCGTCCGCCCCCCGCCTCAGGCCCTCCACCCGGTCCCGCACCTCTGCCCGGGCGGTGAGGAGGAGGACGGGAAGCCCCGCGTGAGGCCCCTCCCGGATCCTCTCCAAAAGCCTTATCCCAGGCTCGTCGGGGAGCATCCAGTCCAGCACCACCGCCTCCGCCTCCCCAAGAAGGGGCCAGGCGGAGGCGGCGTCCCCGGCCTCCAGCACCCGGTGCCCCGCCCGCTCCAGGGCCAGGCGCACCCCAAGCCGCACGGCAGGCTCGTCCTCCACCAGGAGCACGGTGGCCACAAGCCCAGTTTAGGGCGGGGCCTGTCAGGGGAGTGTCATTCCACGGTCACGCTCTTGGCCAGGTTCCGGGGCTGGTCCACGTCCCGCCCCAGGAGGACGGCCACCTCGTAGGCCAGGAGCTGGAGGGGCACCACGCTCACGATGGGGGAAAGAAGGGGGTGGACCTCCGGCACGTAGACCACGTCCTGGGCGAGCTTTCGGATCTCCTCGTCCCCCTCGGTGGCGATGGCGATCACCTTCCCCCCCCGGGCCCGCACCTCCTGGATGTTGGAAAGGGTCTTCTCGTAAAGGGGCCCCTTGGTGGCCAGGACCACCACGGGCAGGTGCTCGTCGATGAGGGCGATGGGCCCGTGCTTCATCTCCCCCGCGGGGTAGGCCTCCGCGTGGATGTAGCTGATCTCCTTGAGCTTAAGCGCCCCCTCGTAGGCCGTGGGGGCCTGGACGTGCCGGCCCAGGAAGAGGAAGTCCTGGGCCTGGTGGTACTTCTCGGCGATGTGGGCCACGATGGGCCTTTTCTCCAGGGCCTCCTCCACCAGGCGGGGGAGCTTCTTCATCTCCCGGATGAGGGTCCGGGCCTCCTCCAAGGGGAGGACCCCCCGGGCCCGGGCGAACCACAGGGCCAGGAGGGCCATGGCCGCCAGCATGGCGGTGTAGGCCTTGGTGGAGGCCACCCCGATCTCCGGCCCGGCGTGGATGTAGAGCACCTCCTCCACCTCCCGGGTGATGGAGGAGCCCTTGGCGTTCACCACCCCAAGGGCGCGGGCCCCCTTGCGCCGGGCCTCCCGCAGGGCCTCGAGGGTGTCTATGGTCTCCCCAGACTGGCTGATGGCCACCGCCAGGGTGCGCCCATCCACCACGGGGTCGCGGTAGCGGTACTCGCTGGCCACCTCCCAGTCCGCGGGGAGCTTAGCCAGGCCCTCCAGGAGGTACTTCCCGTACCAGCCGGCGTAGGCCGCGGTGCCGCAGGCGATGAGGTGCACCCGGTCCACCGAAAGGGGGTCCAGCCCTAGGCCCAGCTCCGCCTCCCCCCGCTCCTCCGAAAGCCGCCCCCCCAGGGTGTTCTCCAGGACCCAGGGCTGCTCGTAGATCTCCTTCAGCATGTAGTGGGGAAAGCCCCCCTTCTCCGCGGCCTCCAGGCTCCAGTCCACCTCCTCCACGGGCCGGTCCAGGGGGCGGCCCTCGAGGTCCGTCACCTCCACCCCCTCCCGGGTGAGGCGCACCAGGTCCCCGTCCTGCAGGAAGATCACCCGCCGGGTGTAGGGGAGGAGGGCGGGCACATCCGAGGCCAGGAAGTTCTCCCCTTCCCCTAACCCCACCACCAGGGGGCTCACCGTGCGGGCGGCCACCAGCTCCTCGTGGTCCTGGTGGACCGCCACCACCGCGTAGGCCCCCCGCACCTCCCTCAGGGCCTCCCTAAGGGCCTGGAAGAGGTCCCCCCGGTACTTCTCCTCTATCAGGTGGGCCAGGACCTCGCTGTCCGTCTCCGAACTGAAGCGGTGCCCCCGGGCGAGGAGGGCCTCCTTGAGCTCCAGGTAGTTCTCAATGATGCCGTTGTGGATCACGGCGATCCGCCCGTCCTCCGTGGTGTGGGGGTGGGCGTTGGGGTCCGTGGGGGCCCCGTGGGTGGCCCAGCGGGTGTGGCCGATGCCCAAAGCCCCTTGAAGCCCCTCCCCCTCCAGGACCTCCTCCAGGGCGGAAAGCTTCCCTGAGCGCTTCACCACCCTAAGGCCCCAAGGCGTCCGCACCGCCACCCCCGCGGAGTCGTACCCCCGGTACTCCAGCCGCTTCAGGCCATCCAAAAGCACGTCCGTGGCGTTCCTAAACCCTACGTAGCCCACGATCCCGCACATAACACCCCTTTCCCGGAAGGCCCATGCCTTCCCCAAAGGCCCTCCTCCTAAGGTTGTCCCCCCCTCGCGGGGCTGGCTTTCCCTTGGAGGTCTTCAGGCGGGCGGGGCGGGTCCACCCCGGGCGGCATCCGCGGATCTCCTCGACCTTTCCCAAAAGGCCCTTTGGGCCCCTTGGTTATCCCCTTTCGGGGTCCGCCACCTCGTGAGGCCAATGGCCCCCTGCGCTTCCCGCCTAGAGGGGCAAGCGCCCCAGGGGGAGTATAGAGGAGCCTTCTGGGCTTGACAAGACGTGGATGAGCCTTTTATGATACCTGCGGATGCAAGGTCAAAGTTCTTCCGAGCTCTCTTGACCTTGCGCCCGGGGTTTAAGCGGGGAGGAAACGCGGAAACTCACCCGCCAAAACCCCCGGAGACCTCCAAAGGAGGTGTAGGGGAATATGAAGAAAAGGCTAGTCATGCTTTTGGCCGGGCTTTTGACCGTCCTCTCCATGGGGTTCGGTCTAGCCCAGTTCTCCGACGTGCCCGCTGGGCACTGGGCCAAGGAGGCCGTGGAGGCCCTGGCGGCCAAGGGGCTCGTGGTCGGCTTCCCGGACGGCACCTTCCGGGGCAACGAGACCCTCACCCGCTACCAGGCCGCCCTCATCATCTACCGCCTCCTGCAGCAGATTGAGGCGGAGATGAAGCAGCAGGGCGAGTCCCCCACCATGGAGGCCATGTCCGCTGAGGACCTCGAGGCCCTGAAGAACGCCGTCCAGGAGTTGGCCGCCGAGCTGGCCGCCCTTGGCGTTCGGGTCTCCGCCCTGGAGGACAGCGCCGCCACCAAGGAGGACATCGCCCGCCTCGAGGCCCTCATTGAGGAGCTCAAGGCCCAGCCCGCCCCCGAGCCCGGTATGGACGAGGCCGCCCTCCAGGACCTCGCCGACCGGGTGGAGGCCGCCTCCATCGCCGCGGACACTGCCCTGGCCCAAGCCCAGCAGCTGGCCGAGCAGCTGGAGGCCCTGGCCCAGGACCTGGAAGGCGTGAAGGGCGACGTGGCCGGCCTCCAGACCCAGGTGGAGGCCAACGCCCAGGCCATCCAGGCCCTGAACGAGCTGGCCGTCCTCCTGAACCAGGACGTGCTGGCCCTCCAGGACCGGGTGACCGCCCTGGAGAAGGGCCTCGCCGACCTGCAGGGCGTGGACTTCGAGCAGTTCGCCAGCAAGGAGGACGTGGCCGCGGTCCAGGAGTTCGCCGCCGCCCTGCGTTCCGACCTGGTGGGCCTCTCCGAGAAGGTATCCGCTCTGGAGGGCAAGACCGCTACCCTGGAGGGTAAGCTGGCCGACCTCTCCAAGGTGCAGTACTCCATCTCGGGTAGCCTCTCCGCCACCTACGGCACCGTGGTGACCCAGGGTGGGACCGCCTTTGACATCGACCGCCTCTTCCCGGGGAACGTCTTCTCCAGTGGGGTGTACGGCGCCACAGGCTCCAACGTCCAGAACCCCGACTCCACCCGCGGGAACATCTCCTACGGTGGGGCTTCCCTCACCTTTGGTCTCAAGAACACCGCCCCCTCGGCCCAAGGGGTAGCGGTGAGCGAGGCTAGCGCCACCGTTACCGCAGACGCCTTCACCAGCTCTTTTGCTGTGCCCACCATCCGCTTCAACAACGCCACCGTAAAGGGGACGGTGGATGGCCAAGCCTTCAGCGTAACCTACCACCGGAACACCAGCCTCTTCAAGTTCAACGACTACCTCTTCGCTAACGACCAGGACCAGGGTGATGCTCAAATCGGCCGGGCTAACCCTCGCCAGGGCCTGGTGGCCACCTTCTCCGGCACCAAGTTCCCCTTGGCTCCGGAGGTGACCTTGGTGGCGGGCGTTGCGGGCACCACCGCCTCGGATCCCAATCCTGCTCTCAGTGGGCAATACTTCGGCATCCGTAGCAACTTTAAGCCCCTGAAGGACGTGAACCTGGCCCTGAACTACGCTGACAGCTTAGGCCAAAACCGCTCTGCTGTAGGTGCGGATGGTGGCCTCAACCTGGGCCCCCTTAGCCTGAAAGGCCTGTGGGTTTCCTCTCAGCCCCTCACCAGTCCTGTGTCCGGCTTCTTCGACAACACGCTTTCCGACTGGGCCTACTACGTCCAAGGCGAAGTCAACCTGGGTCCCGTCAAGCTGAGTGCTAACTACCACGCCGTGGACCCAGACTACGCCGATGGGCAGGCGGGGATGTCTGAAAACGAGGACACCAACTGGTACGGTGGGTTTAAATCCTCCGCCCCTTACGGTTCCGACACCCGCGGGCTCGGCGTGGAAGCCAGCGCCGCCTTCGGCCCGGTAAGCGTGAAGGGCTACGCGGAGAGCGAGGGCAACTACGCTTTAGGCGCCGGTACGGTTTACGATGCCCTGGGCGCCGCTGTAACCCTAGGCAACTTCCGGGGCTTCAGCCTGACCGGCTTCTACAATGCTGCCTACACAGGTGGGAGCAACTACTTTGACCTTGCTACCCAGGTAGATGCCATTGCCCCTGGAGGGCTCTTTGTCTACGTAAACGAAAACTTCAAGTACTCCTCCAGCTTCGGGGTGCGGGTCAGCCACGACGGCAAGGCTCAGGATGCCCTGGTGCCTAGCCTCAACCTCACCGCCCAGTACGCCAACTTCTACGTCTCCGGCTACACGGACATCCAGGCCTACGCCACCCTGGCCCAGCCTTTCAAGCTGGCCTTCATCAACCTCAAGCCCGGCTTCCGCTACCACACCTTCCTCCAGGGGGGCACTACCGCCCCCACCGGGGACTACACCACCCTCAAGGGAGGGGTAGAGGTCTCCACCGACCCCATCGCCTTCGGCCTGAGCCTGGATGGGGCCGCCTCCTACCGGCAGACCCAGTACCAGGGCAACGGCTCTGGGGTGACCTCCGCCACCACCGCCTACGAGTTCTACTGGCGGGCCGGGGTCAAGCTCCAGGACTTCCTGGTGCCCAAGCTGAACTTCAGCGTGGCCTACGCTAACTACGAAGGCGACTTGCTTGCCGGGTCGGGTCTTCCCACGGTGGGCTCGGGTAACCAGGCCTTCAACTTCGCCCGCGACCGGATCTACCGGAGCCCCGACCCCATCGCCGCGCCCTGGCTGGCCACGCCCAGCTCCCAGTCGGGCCGGGTGGCGGGCTTCTACGGTGAGATCAAGTACTACGACCTCACCGTGGCCTACGGGGAGTTCGCCATCGGCACCCTCACCAGCTTCACGGACTACGGCCGCGGCTTCAGCATCTCCTACAGCGTGAAGTTCTAAGAAGCTGGTAGCTCAACCCCCGCCCCCCGTGGGCGGGGGTTTCCTTTTCCGGCTACACTAAAGGAGATGTTCCGCTACCACGGCCCCGAGCCCAAGGGGGACCAGCCCAAGGCCATCCGCGAGCTGGTGGAGGCCCTACGGGACGGGGAGCGCTTCGTCACCCTTCTCGGGGCCACGGGTACGGGGAAGACCGTCACCATGGCCAAGGTCATTGAGGCCTTGGGAAGGCCCGCCCTGGTCCTGGCCCCCAACAAGATCCTGGCCGCCCAGCTCGCCGCGGAGTTCCGGGAGCTTTTCCCCGAGAACGCGGTGGAGTACTTCATCAGCTACTACGACTACTACCAGCCCGAGGCCTACGTGCCGGGCCGGGACCTCTACATTGAGAAGGACGCCAGCATCAACCCGGAAATAGAGCGCCTGCGCCACTCCACCACCCGAAGCCTCCTCACCCGCCGGGACGTGATCGTGGTGGCCTCGGTCTCCGCCATCTACGGCCTGGGGGACCCAAGGGAGTACCGGGCGCGGAACCTGGTGGTCCAAAGGGGGGAGCGCCACCCAAGGGAGGCCCTCCTGGAAAGGCTTCTGGACCTGGGCTACCAGCGGAACGACCTGGACCTCACCCCGGGCCGCTTCCGGGCCAAGGGGGAGGTCCTGGAGATCTTCCCCGCCTACGACACGGAGCCCATCCGGGTGGAGCTCTTCGGGGACGAGGTGGAGCGGATCCTCCAGGTGCACCCCCTCACGGGGGAGCGGCTTAGGGAGCTTCCTGGCTTCGTCCTTTTCCCCGCCACCCACTACCTCTCCCCGGAGGGGCTGGAGGAGATCCTGGAGGAGATCAAGAAGGAGCTGGAGGAGCGGGTGCGCTACTTCGAGGAAAGGGGGGAACTCCTCTACGCGCAAAGGCTCAAGGAGCGCACGCTTTACGACCTGGAGATGCTCCGGGTCATGGGCACCTGCCCGGGGGTGGAGAACTACGCCCGCTACTTCACGGGGAAGGCCCCGGGAGAACCCCCCTACACCCTCCTGGACTACTTCCCCGAGGACCTCCTGGTCTTCCTGGACGAGTCCCACGTGACCGTGCCCCAGCTCCAGGGGATGTACCGGGGGGACTACGTGCGCAAGAAGACCCTGGTGGACTACGGCTTCCGCCTGCCCTCCGCCCTGGACAACCGCCCCTTGCGCTTTGAGGAGTTCCTAGAGCACGCCCCCCAGGTGGTCTTCGTCTCCGCCACCCCGGGGGAGTTTGAACTCGGCCACTCGGGTAGGGTGGTGGAGCAGATCATCCGCCCCACGGGGCTTCTGGACCCCCTGGTGCGGGTGAAGCCCACGGAGAACCAGATCCTGGACCTCATGGAGGGGATCCGGGAGCGCGCCAAAAGGGGGGAAAGAACTCTGGTCACCGTGCTCACCGTGCGCATGGCGGAAGAGCTCACGGACTTCCTGGTGGAGCAGGGCATCCGGGCCCGCTACCTGCACCACGAGCTGGACGCCTTTGAACGCCAGGCCCTCATCCGGGACCTGCGGCTTGGGCACTTTGACTGCCTGGTGGGGATCAACCTCCTTCGCGAGGGCCTGGACCTTCCCGAGGTCTCCCTGGTGGCCATCCTGGACGCGGACAAGACGGGCTTCTTGAGGAGCGAGCGGAGCCTCATCCAGACCATCGGCCGGGCGGCCCGGAACGCCAAGGGGGAGGTCTGGCTCTACGCGGACCAGGTGTCGGAGGCCATGGAGAGGGCCATCCGGGAAACCAACCGGAGAAGGGCCATCCAGGAGGCCTACAACCGGGCGCACGGCATCGTGCCCGAAACGGTGCGCAAAGGGGTGCGGGCTGTCATCCGGCCCGAGGGGTACGAGGGGCCTGCCCTGGAGGAGGTGGCCCGGGAGGACCTGAAGGAGCGCATCGCCGAGCTGGAGCTCGCCATGTGGCAGGCGGCGGAGGCCTTGGACTTTGAGCGGGCGGCCCGGATCCGGGACGAGCTTAGGGCCCTCGAGGCCCGCCTGGAGGGCCTTGCCCCCCCGGAGCCCGTGCCGGGCAAGCGGAGGAGGAAGCGGCGTTAGGCCAGGAGCAGGACGGGGTGTTCCAGGTACAGGGCCACCCGCTCCAGAAGCTTCTTGGCCACCTCCCCTTCCATCCCGGAAAGGGCGAGGAGCCCCTCGGGGAGGAGGAAAAGGCTTGGCCGGCCGGTGTGGACCTCCTCTTCCCCGAAGAAGCAGAGGAGGCCCTCCCCCTCCTCCCGCCCTTCCCCCCGGAAGAGGGCCAGGAAGGGGCCTTCGGGCTTGAGGCCCAGGGGGGTTTCCCCCTGCAGGCGGCCCAGGAGGGGCCTTAGGGGAAGCCCCAGCTCCGCCAAGGCCCTCTCCGCCGCCTTGAGGAGGAAGGGCAGGGGGGTTTTGGGCACGCCGAACGCCCGGGCGAAGGCCTCCTCCGCCTCCTCCACCGCCTTCAGGTCCACAGAGCGGCGGAAGACCCTTAGGGCCCTAAACGCCTCCACCGGGGGCAGGGGGACTGGGGCCACGGCCCCCAGGGCGGGGGTCACCTCCTGTTGCAGGTCCTCCTCCAAGGACCCCAGGTCCTCAAGCTCCTCCAGAAGGGGTTCAGGCAGGGCCTCTTCCTCCAAGGAGGCCAGGACAGGCGCTAGGTCTTCCTCCAGCCCCTCTTCCCGCGCCTCCTGGGCGGCCTGGGCCAGGAGGTCCTCCTCCCACTCCTCCAAAACGGGCTCCGGCTGGGCGTCCAAAACGGGCTCGGGCTCCGGCTCTTCCAGGGCCAGGTCCTCCAGGTCGTCCAGGAGGATGGGCTCGAGGTCCAGCTCCTCCTCCCGGATCTCCACCGTGAGGGGCCGGGTGGGGAGGACCTCGGAAAGGTCCACCCCCTCCCGGCCCAGGACCTCCTGGGCCCGCCGCAGGTCGGCCTCCGGCACAGGAGGGGGCGGGGCAGGCTCGGGGGCCGGGGGCAGGTCCACCTCCCCCGCCATCACCTTGGCCAAAAAGGCCAGGACGTCCCGCTCCACGATGGTGCCGTCGGGGCCCGTACCCTTGAGGAGGCGCCAGTCTATCCCGTTCTCTTCCGCGAGGCGCCGGGCCAGGGGCGTAATCTTGGGTTCTTCCATCTTGGTCTTATGATAGCAGGAGTGGAAGCGCGCTTTGCCAGGCTCCTCGCGGACTACTGCCTCGAGGCCCAGGAAGGGGAAACCGTCCTCATAGAGGCGGAAACCCCCGCCCTCCCCCTCCTCCCCCACCTGAAGCGGGCCCTCCTGGAGCGGGGGGCCTACCCCCTCATCCGCCTGGGCTATCCTGGGGAGGCCAAAGACCTCCTCCTCCACGGGGGCAGGTGGCGGACGGAGATCCCCGAGGCCGAACGGGCCCTCTACGAAAGGGCGGATAAGTTCCTGCGCATCCTCTCCCAGGAAAACCCCCTAGAGGGCGCGGAGGTGGACCCGGCCCTCGCCGTGGAGCACGCCCGGGCCTGGCGGCCCCTGGCCGAAGCCCGGCTCAGGAAGCGCTGGACCCTCACCCTCTACCCCACGGTGGGCTACGCGGTGGGGGCGGGGATGGGCACGGAGGCCTTCCGGCGCTACCTGGAACGGGCCCTCTTCCTGGACCAAGAGGACCCGGTGGCGGCCTGGCGGGCCCTCTCCCGCTTCCAGGAAGGCCTCATCGCCAAGCTTAGCCAGGCCAAAACCCTGAGGATCCAGGCCCCGGGCACGGACCTCACCCTCAGCGTGGCGGGGCGCACCTGGATCAACTCCGACGGGAAGCGGAACATGCCCTCGGGGGAGGTCTTCACCGGGCCCCTCGAGGACTCCGCGGAAGGGGAGGTGCGCTTCAACCTCCCGGCCTTCGTGGGGGGGAGGCGGGTGGAGGGGACTTACCTCCGCTTCCAGGGCGGGGCGGTGGTGGAGGCAAGGGCGGAAGCCGGAGAAGACTACCTCCTTTCCGCCCTGGCCACGGACGCGGGGGCCAGAAGGCTGGGGGAAATCGGCATCGGCACCAACTTCGCCCTGGACCGGCCCACGGGCCTCATCCTCCTGGACGAGAAGATGGGGGGCACGGTGCACCTGGCCCTGGGCCGGAGCTACCCGGAAACCGGAGGGAAAAACGAAAGCGCCCTCCACCTGGACCTGGTGCTCTCCCTCAAGGAAGGAAGGCTCCTGGTGGACGGCGAGCCCATCCTGGAGGGGGGACGGTTCAAAGGTCCTTTCGCTCAAAGGTAAGGAGGGCGAGCCCCCCAAACCCCAGGGTGTAGAGGAGGAGGAGGGGAAGCCCGATGGCGGCCGCCTCTGGGCGCAGGTGCAGGTCCAGGTAGGTGGTGAGGAGGAAGGGCGTGAGGGCGGGGAAGGCGACAAGGAGGCGCATGAGGAGGAGGGTGGCCACCGCGGCCAGGGCGCTGGCCGTGGTGGAGAGGAAGACCGTGGCGTAGAGGAGGGCGAGCGCCGCCAAAGGAAGGAGCACCATCCCCGCCAGGAGGTGGGCCTCGAGGAGCTCCCCCAAGGCCGCCCCAGGGGAAAGGTACCCCACCCCGGCAAACCCCCCAGGCCCAAGCCCCGTGCCCCCGAAAAAGCCCCCAAGGCCATGGGGCAGGCCCGCGAGGAGCCCCCCTAGGAAGCTTGCCGAAAGGAGGAGGAAGGGGTAGAGGAGCACCGCGAGGAGCTTGGCGAGGAGGAGGCTATAACGGGGAAAAGGCCTGAGGAGGAGGGTTTTCAGGGTCCCCTGGGCCACCTCCCCCCCCAGGGCCTCGCTGGCGGCCATGACCACCAGGAAGGGGAAGAGGAACTCCATCCCCGCAAGGAGGCTTAAGGCCACCACCTGCCAGCCCGAGGCCAGGACCAGGCCGTAGACCTCCTTCAGCCCGGGGGCCAAAGCCCAGAGAAAAGGGAGCAGGAAGGCCACCACAAGGCCGATCCGCACCGAGCGAAGGTGGAATAGCTTGGACAGCTCCCAGAAGAAAACCCTAAGCATGGTGCACCCTTTCCTGGTAGTAGGCCAGGAGGTCAAAGCGGTGGGGGTGGAAGGCCAGGACCCGGTACCCGTCCTGGAGGAGGGCCCTAAGGGCGGCCTCCGGCTCGCCCTCCAGGAGGATGGCCCTCCCTTGGAGCCTGGCCTCCTTCACCTGGGGCAGGGTCTTGAGGAGGGCCAAGGCCCCTTCCAGGGGCTCCGCCTCCAGGCGGAACAGGCGCCTTTCCCCAAGCCCCACCTCGTCCAGAAGGCGCCCGCCCCCCAGGATCCCCACCCGGTGGGCGTAGGCGGCCACCTCCTGCAGGTGGTGGGTGGAGAGGAAAACCGCCACCCCCTCCTTGGCGAGTTCCCGGAGAAGGGTGTGGACCAGCTCCACCCCCTCGGGGTCCAGGCCGCTGGTGGGCTCGTCCAGCACCAGGACCTTGGGGCGGTGGAGGATGGCCGCGGCCAGGCCGAGCCTTTGGCGCTGGCCCAGGGAGTAAAGGGCCACCTTCTGGTCCGCCACCGAGAGGAGCTTAAGCCGGGCCAGGACCTCCCCTATGCGGGCCTCGTCCTTAAGCCCGGAGAGGTAGGCCTGCATCCGCAGGTTCTCCCGCCCCGTGAGGTGGGGGTAGAAGGCTGCGGGGGCCTCCACCACCGCCCCCAGGTGGCGCCGGGCCCTCGGGTTCTGGTGGACGTCCTCCCCCAGGAGGAAGGCCTTCCCCGCGGTGGGGAAGGCGAGCCCGGTGAGGAGGCGGATGAGGGTGGTCTTGCCGGAACCGTTGGGGCCCGCCAGGGCGTAGACCTCCCCCGGACGCACGGAAAGGGACACGCCCTCCAGGATGGGCTTCCGCCCGTAGCGCTTGCTCAGGCCCTCCACCTTTAAGGCCTCCATGGGTGCTATACTACAAAAGCCCCCGGTCCAGCGCGGCGGTCCGGGCGTGAACCGGGTCAGGTCCGGAAGGAAGCAGCCCTAAGCGCCTCGGGTCGGGCGCCGCTGGGAAGCCGGGGGTGTTTTTTTCCCGTCGCGGCTTGCGCCGCGACGGGGGCCCCTAAAAGGGCTCTTCCCCAACCCATTACGGCCCCTTGACCACCCCTTCCCGAAGGAGCCCCTCCACCTCCTCTTGGGAAAAGCCCGCCTCGAGGAGCACCTCCCGGCTGTGCTGGCCCAGGAGGGGCGGGGGGAGGGTGGGCCTCGCAGGGGTGCGGGAGAGGAAGCGCAAGGGGTTGGCCAGGGTAGGGAGGGCCCCAAGGAGGGGGTGCTCCAGGGTCCAGACCGCCCCCCGGGCCTGGGCCTGGGGGTCAGCGAAGGCCTCGGCGAGGTCGTTCACGGGGGCGGCGGGGATCCCTTCTTTCTGAAAAAGTTCCAACCAGTAAGCCCTGGGGCGGGTCTTGAGGACCTCGGAAAGCGTCCTTTCCACCTCCTCCCGGGCCTCCACCCTCCCCGCGTTTTGGGGGAAGCGCGCATAGAGCCCAGGAAGCCCCAGGAGGCCGCAGAGCCTCCTAAACTGCTCGTCGTTCCCCACCGCGAGCACGAGAAAGCCGTCCGCCGCGGGGAAGGCCCCGTAGGGCACGATCTGGGCGTGGGCGTTCCCAAGCCTTCTTGGGGGCTTGCCCGTGAGGAGGTAGCTTTCCCCAAGGTTGGCCAGGGCGAAGAGGCCCACGTCAAAGAGGGAGAGGTCGATGTGCTGGCCGAGGCCGCTCCTTTCCCGTTCCCACAGGGCGGCGAGGACCGCTAAGGCCCCCATCATCCCCGTCATCACGTCAATCCAGGCCACACCCACCTTCATGGGGGGGCCATGGGGGTCCCCGGTCACGGACATGATGCCGGTGTAGCCCTGGAGGGCAGCGTCGTAGCCTGGCTCCTTGGCCCGGGGGCCGGTCTGGCCGAAGCCGGTGATGGAGAGGTACACGAGCCTGGGGTTAAGGGCCTGGAGGCTTTCGTAGTCCAGCCCGTAGCGGGCCAGGTCCCCGGTCTTGAAGTTCTCCACCAGGACGTCCGCCCGCTCCGCCAGGCGGCGCACCGCCTTCTGGCCCTCGGGGTGCTTGAGGTCCAGGGCGAGGCTCTTTTTCCCGCGGTTCACCGAGAGGAAGTAGGCGCTTTCGCCCTCCACGAAAGGGGGGCCCCAGCCCCGGGTCTCGTCCCCCCAGGGGGGTTCCACCTTCACCACCTCCGCCCCGAGGTCGGCCAGGATCATGGTGCAAAGGGGGCCCGCCAGGACGCGGGAGAGGTCTAAAACCTTAACGCCCGAAAGGGAAGCCACGAGCCCATTCTAAAAGTCGGCTAAGGACTCGTGTCCCTGGACAGGCCCCTTAAGCGCCGGTACCCTTGACGTAGGAGGATAGGGGGTATGAGCTTTCTGCGCAGCGCCCCTTGGCTGGCCGGTCTGGGGTTTATCCTCGGCCTAGCCGGGTACGCGTTCTATCAAGGAAAGGGGTGGTCGTATCTCAGCAACGATCCCCGGGCGTGCGTCAACTGCCACATCATGCGGGATCAGTACGAATCCTGGCAACACTCCAGCCATCGCAACTGGGCCACGTGTAACGATTGCCACATGCCCCACACCTTCTTGGGCAAATGGACCACCAAAGCCGTCAGCGGTCTCCGTCACAGCGTGGCCTTCACCACGGGGCGTTTTCCTGAACCCATCGTCATTACCCCCTGGAACAAGGCCATAGCCCTGGACAACTGCGTGGCCTGCCACCGCCCGGTGGTGGAACAGATGCTCCTCCGGCCGGGGGTTCATGGACCGGAAGATCTCAACTGCACCGCCTGCCACGGCAACGTAGGGCACAGGGCCCTGAAGTGAGGTGAAAGCATGCCGAAAAGGGGATGGAAGGGGTTAGGCATCCTGGTGCTTTTCGGGGTACTAGGGATAGGTGTAGGGTACGTTCTCAGCGTTATCGTCAAACGGCAGGCCGAAGCGAAGCAGTACCCCTTGCGGCTGGTGGAGATCGGGGAGCTGGAGGTGGACCCTGCCGTTTGGGGCCAAAACTTTCCCCTCCACTATGACCGCTTCCTGCGGACCAGGGAGGAGTATGGGCGGACGGCCTATGGGGGTGGGGTCCGCTACGACAAGCTAGCAGAAAAGCCTTTCCTAAAGCTGGCCTGGGCCGGCCACCCCTTCTCCGTAGATTACAAGGAGGACCGGGGCCACCACTACGCCCAGCTGGACCAATACCAAACCAAGCGGACCACGGAATTCAAGCAGCCGGGCGCTTGCTTAAACTGCCACACCGGCGAGTTTGTGAAGCTGGTGGCGGAAATAGGGTGGGACACCCTCAACCGCACCCCTTACAACGAGTTCCGGGAGCGGTTGGCGGCGGGCGGGCACCTCGGGGTTACCTGCGCGGATTGTCACGATCCCAAAACCATGGCCCTACGCATCACCCGGCCCGCTTTGGAAAACGCGCTCAAAGCCCAGGGTAAGGACTGGAGGCAGGCCTCGAGGCAGGAGATGCGCTCCCTGGTCTGCGCCCAGTGCCACGTGGAGTACTACTTCCTAGGTGAAGGGAAAACCCTCACCTTCCCTTGGTCGCGCGGCACCAGCGTGGAGGCCATAGAAGCCCACTACGACGCTTACGGGTTTAAGGACTGGACCCACGCCATCACCCAAGCCCCCATGATCAAGATGCAACACCCGGAGTACGAGCTCTACACCACCAGCGTGCACCACCAGGCGGGCGTGGCCTGCGCGGACTGCCACATGCCCTACATCCGGGTGGGGGGGATGAAGATCAGCGATCACTGGATCCGGAGCCCCCTGACCCAAGTGGCCCAAAGCTGCCAGACCTGCCACCGGGTACCCGAAGCGGAGCTCTTAAACCGGGTCAAGACCATCCAGGACCGGACCAAGGAGCTCGCCACCACCACCGAAAAAGCCTTGGAGGACGCTATCCTAGCCATCCAAAAGGCCATGGAGGCGGGGGTACCGGACGAGGCGCTAGAGGAGGCGCGGAAGCTCCATCGGGCAGCCCAGCTCCGCTGGGACTTCGTTGACGCGGAAAACAGCATGGGGTTCCACAGCCCTCAGGAAGCTGCCCGCATCCTCCTCCACGCCACCGATCTAGCCCGGCAGGCCCAGCTGGCGGCAGAGCGCGCCTTGGCCAAGCGGTAACCTCCCCACACCCAAGCCCCCTCGAGGGGGCTTGGGTGTAAGCCTTTTTGTCCCCAAGCGGTGTAAGGGTTACACGGGTACACTTTTCCACGCTTCCACGGAAACCCCTATCCTCGGGGCATGGTCCAGGTGTACCTGCTTTCGGAGGCCCGGGGGCTCGGCAAGGAGGTCCTAGGGGGGAAGGGGTTTGGCCTGGTGGAGATGGCCCAGGCAGGCTTCCCCGTACCCCCCGCCTTCATCGTCCCCACGGAGGCCTGCCGGGCCTACCTCAAGGAGGGGGCCGTGCCCGGCCTGGAGGAGGCGGTGGCGGCCAAGATGGCGGCCCTCGAGGGCCTAGTAGGGAAGCGCTTCGGCCGGGGGGAGGGGGCCACCCCTCCCCTCCTCGTTTCCGTGCGCAGCGGGGCCCCGGTCTCCATGCCCGGGATGATGGACACCATCCTCAACCTCGGCCTCACCCTGGAGGGGGTAGGGGCCTTGGCCCGGGCCACGGGGAACCCCCGCTTCGCCTGGGACACCTTCCGCCGCCTGGTGCAGATGTACGGGGAGGTGGTCCTGGGGGTGGAGGCCCAGGCCTTTGAGGCCCTTTTGGAGGAGGCCAAGCGGAGAAGGGGCGTGGGGGCGGACAGCGCCCTGGGAGCAGAAGACCTGGAGGAGCTTTCCTTCCGCTTCCTCCGCCTTTTGGAAGAGCGGGGCACCCCCTTCCCCATGGACCCCTGGGCCCAGCTCCAGGGGGCCATAGAGGCGGTCTTCAAGAGCTGGCAGAACCCCCGGGCCAGGGCCTACCGCCGCATCTACGGCATCCCCGAGGAGATGGGCACCGCGGTGGTGGTCCAGGCCATGGTCTTCGGCAACCTGGGGGAGGATTCGGGCACCGGGGTGGGCTTCACCCGCAACCCGGCCACGGGGGAGAAGGGCCTTTACGGGGAGTACCTTCGGAACGCCCAAGGGGAGGACGTGGTGGCGGGGGTGCGCACCCCCGAGCCCCTCGAGGCCCTGAAGGCCTACGCCCCCGGGGTCTACGAGGAGCTAAGGGGGGTGGCCGAGCGCCTGGAGCGCCACTTCCGGGACATGCAGGACTTTGAGTTCACCGTGGAGCGGGGAAGGCTCTTTCTCCTCCAGACCCGAAGCGGCAAGCGCACGGCCAAAGCCGCGGTGCGCATCGCGGTGGAGATGGCGGAAGAGGGCCTCATCTCCCGGGAGGAGGCCCTCCTAAGGGTGGAGGCCAACGCCCTCCCCGGCCTCCTCCGCCCCGAGGTGGACCGGGAAAAGGCCCCCAAACCTCTCCTGAAAGGCCTTCCCGCAAGCCCCGGGGCGGCCATAGGCCACGCGGTCTTCAGCAACGAGGCCGCGGAGCGCTTGAGCGCCCAGGGCCTTCCCACCATCCTGGTGCGGCCCGAGACCACCCCGGAGGACATCACCGGGATGTACCTCTCCCGGGGCATCCTCACCGCCCGGGGCGGCCTCACCTCCCACGCGGCGGTGGTGGCCCGGGGCCTGGGGGTGCCCGCGGTGGTGGGGGCGGAGGCCCTAAGGGTCTTCCCCGAGGCGGGGCGGGCCCTGGTGGACGGGGTGGAGATCCGGGAAGGGGACCTCCTCACCCTGGACGGGGGCACGGGGGAGGTCTTTCTCGGGGCGGTGCCGCTTCTGGAGGAGGGAGACACGGCGCTTTTGGAAAAGCTCCTCGCCTGGGCCGAGCCCCACCGGCGCCTGGGGGTGCGGGCCAACGCGGACACCCCCGAGGACGCCAAGAGGGCCCGGGCCCTGGGGGCGGAGGGGATCGGGCTTTGCCGCACGGAGCACATGTTCTTCGCCCAAGAGCGCCTGCCCTACGTGCAGAGGCTTATCCTGGCGAAGGATGAAGCGGAGGAGGAAGAGGCTTTAAAGCACCTCTTCGCCTTCCAGAAGGAGGACTTCAAGGGGATCCTAAAGGCCATGGACGGCCTCCCCGTCACCGTGCGCCTCCTGGACCCGCCCCTGCACGAGTTCCTGCCCTCGGAGGAGGAGCTTAGGAAGCGGGGGGACGAGGAGGCCAAGGCCCTCTTGGAGCGGGTGGAGGCCCTAAAGGAGGTGAACCCCATGCTGGGCTTCCGGGGGGTCAGGCTCCTCCTCCTCAGGCCCAAGATCTTCCGCATGCAGCTTAGGGCCCTCCTGGAGGCCGCCCGGGAGCTCCGGGAAGAGGGCCTGGACCCCAGGCCTGAGGTCATGGTCCCCCTGGTGGCCGACCCCAAGGAGGTGGAAAGGGCGAGGGCTCTGGCGGAGGAGCTCTTCCAGGAATACGGCCCCATCCCCTTCGGCACCATGCTGGAAACCCCCAGGGCCTGCCTCCTCGCGGGGGAGATCGCCCCTTTGGTGGACTTCTTCAGCTTCGGCACCAACGACCTCACCCAGATGACCTTCGGCCTCTCCCGGGACGACGCGGGCCGCTTCCTGCCCCGCTACCTGGAGGAGGGGCTCTTCCCCTTTGACCCCACGGAGCGCCTGGACGAGAAGGGGGTGGGGCGGCTCCTCCAGCTTGCGGTGGAGGAGGGGCGGCGGGCGAACCCCAGGCTCAAGCTCGGCCTCTGCGGGGAGCACGGGGGGGAGGCGGGGAGCGTGCGCTTCGTGGAACCCCTCCTGGACTACGTCTCCGCCAGCCCCTACCGGGTCCTCACCGCCCGGCTGGCCGCGGCCCAGGCGGGCCTGGAGCGGCCCAGGGTGCCCGTGGGTGTAGAGTAGGGGGGATGGGGTTCCTGCGGCACCTCTTCGTGGCCTTCATCCTCTTCTTTATCCTCCTCCCCTTCCTCTGGATGGCCTACGCCGCCTTCCTCCCCAAGGAGGCGGTCTATAGCGGAGAGCTCTTCCGCCATCTCGGTTTCAGCCTGGAAAACCTCACGGCCCTAAGGGGGGAGGGGTTTTGGGAAAGGCTCCTCTTCTCCTTGGGGCTTTCCGGGGGGGTGGTGGCCCTCCAGCTCCTCACCGCCCTCCTCGCCGCCTACGCCCTTAGGGCTGGGCTTGGCCTTCTGCCCTTTTACCTGGTCCTCATGGCCGTCCCCGCGGAGCTCCTCCTGGTGCCCCTTTACGGGATTCTGAAGGGCCTGGGGCTTCTGGAGACCGTCTGGGCCCTGGTCCTCCCCTTCGCCGCAAGCCCCTTCATCGTCTACCTGGTCTACCAGGCCATGCGCGGGGTGCCGGAGGAGCTCTTGGAGGCGGCCCGGCTGGACGGGGCGGGGCATAGGGTCCTCCTCTTCCGAATCCTCTTCCCCCTGGTGCGGCCCACCCTGGTGGCCGCGGGGGTCCTGGCCTTCGCCGCCCACTGGAACCTGGTCCTCTACCCCCGGGTGGTGGTCTCGGACCCGAGGCTCTGGACGGTGCAGACCTGGCTCACGGACCTCCAGCGCAAGTACCCCACGGACTGGGGCCTCCTCTCCGCGGCGGCCCTCCTCTCCGTCCTCCCCCTGGCCCTCCTCTACCTCCTCTTCGAGCGACGGGTGGTGGCCACCTTTGAGGAGGGGCTTAAGGGGTAAACTAGGGCTAAAGGGGGTGAAAGGATGAGGAGGTGGATCGTCCTGGTCCTTCTCCTTTCGGGGTGCGTGCCCGTGGCCACCCTGAGGACCCCGGAGGCGGCCAGGGGCCCAAGCTTCACCGTGGGGGCCTCCTTGGTGACCAACCCCTTCGCCAACCAGGACCAGTACCCCGTGGCGCCCCTCCCCTACCTGGCCTACGCGGAAGGGGACGGAACCTTGGAGTGGAACCTGAACCTCCAGTGGGGCCTGAGGGGCGGGGCCAAGTGGGCCCTGGCCCCGGGGGCGGCCCTGGACTTCGGCCTCACCCTGCCGCCCCCAAGCCCGGACGCGGACTGGAGCCAGGGGGTACCGGTGGCGGCGGACCTGGGGCTTCTGCTGGGAGGAGGCGGGGTTTACCTCTCCCCCCGGATCCACTTTATAGCGATTCCGGGATGGGGGAGCAGGGCAGGCTGGCTTTTCGGCCTATCCGCAGGGGTCTACGAAAAGGCGTGGATCCTGGAGCTAGGGGCCCTGGCTATAGGGGAAGGGGTTATCCTGAATCTTTCCGGGGCCTGGCGCTTCGGAAACGCGCCCTGAGGGCCTTCAGCCTTTCCCGCACCCGCTCCTCAAAGCCCTCCCCCGTGGCCTCAAAGAGGGTGAGGCCCTCGAGGCCCTCCGGCAGGTAGGCCTGGGCGAAGCTCCCCTCCCGGTCCTCGTGGTAGTAGGCGTACCCCGCCCCGTGGCCCAAGGCCTTCTGGAGGGCGGTGGGCGCGTTCCTAAGGTGGAGGGGCACGGAGGCGCTGGGGTGGGCCTTCAGGGCCTCCTCCGCCCGCTTCCAGGCGGCGTAGAGGCTGTTGGCCTTGGGGGCTAGGGCCAGGTACACCGCGGCCTCCACCAGGGCCAGCTCCCCTTCCGGGCTCCCCAGGGCCTCGTAGGCCGCCTTGGCCGCCACCGCAAGCCGGAGGGCCTGGGGGTCGGCCAGGCCCACGTCCTCCGCGGCGATGCGGATGAGCCGCCGGGCCACATAGAGAGGGTCGGCCCCGCCCAAAAGGAGCCGGGCCAGGTAGTAGAGCGCGGCGTCCACGTGGCTGGCCCGGATGCTCTTGTGCAGGGCCGAGACCAGGTCGTAGAAGAGGTCCCCGCCCCGGTCCAAGGCGGGGAGGAGGGCCCCCAGGGCCTCCCTGGCGCTTTCCTCCGTGACCTGCCCCGCGAGGGCGGCAAGCTCCAAGGCGTTCAGGGCCCGGCGGGCGTCCCCCTGGGCGGCCTGGGCCAGGAGGCGGAGGGCCCCTTCCTCCGCCTCCACCCCGGGCAGGTGGGCCAGGGCCCTTTGGAGGAGGGCAAGGAGGTCCTCCTCCAAAAGGGGCTTCACCGGGAAGAAGCGCAGGCGGGAGCGCAAGGGGGGGGTGAGGGCGAAGGAGGGGTTTTCCGTGGTGGCGCCCACCAGGGTGAGGAGGCCCGATTCCAGGTGGGGGAGGAGGGCGTCCTGCTGGGCCTTGTTGAAGCGGTGGATCTCGTCCAGGAATAGCACCAGCCCCCCCGCCCGCCTGGCCTCCGCCACCGCCTCCCGCACCTCCTTAAGCCCCGCCTCCACCGCGGAGAGGTGGCGGAAGGGACGGCCGAGGCCTTGGGCGAGGAGCCGGGCCAGGGTGGTCTTGCCGCTTCCGGGGGGCCCGAAGAGGACCAGGGAGGGGAGATACCCCCGTTCCAAAAAGCGCCTTAGGGGGCCCTTCGGCCCCACCAGGTGGTCCTGGCCCAGGACCTCGTCCAGGCTTTTCGGGCGGAGGCGCTCGGCCAAAGGACCCATCCCCCTCATCCTACGTGGTAGCCTGGAAGGGCATGCGGGGGCTTTTCCTCCTCCCCTGGCTCTTCTTCCTCCTGGGGCTTTTGCCCCTTACCCTCTTCGCCCCCGAGGGGGAGGTGGGGGAGGGCCTGGGGTTCCTGACGGCGGCCCTCCTCCTGGCGGGGACGGCGAGCCTCTTTTCCCGCTTTCCCCTGGCCCCCCGGGTCCAGTTCGCCCTGGTCCTGGCCCTGGCCCTCTGGACCCTGGACCTGGCCCTGAGAGCCGCCTTCGCCTTTGTGGGCGGGGTGGCCTTCCCGGCCTACCTGGTGCCCATCCTGGGGAGCCTGGCCCTTTTCGCCGCCTTCCTCCTGGGCACCGGGCAGGAGGCCCCCCTCCTCCCGCCCCCCCAGGGGATGGGAGGGCCCGAGGAGCTTAAGCGGATGGCGGGGGCCTTGGAGGGGCTCGCCCTCAGGCGTCCTTTGGTCCTGGTCTACCTCGAGGCCCCCCTGAACCCCGAGCGCCTCCTTTCCGAGCTGAGGCGGGGGGATCTGGCCTTCCGGCTTGGGGAGGGCTTTCTTCTGGTCCTCCAGGGCAGCCGGCCCGAGGACGCGGCGGGCCTCCTCAAGCGCCTCAAGGAGCGCTTCCCCTTAGGGGCCTACGCGGTGGAGCGGTGGCAAGGGGGCAGTTTGGAGGCGGTCCTGGCCCGGCTCAAGGCGGAGGCCATCCTCACGGGGTAGTGTAGCCTCTTCTGGCCTACACCGCCTTTTGGTGTACGGCTTCCCGGCCTAACCCGCTCCCTCCAGCGTGCCCCACCCCTACCCTTAGGCTTAAGGAGGGCACCATGGAGCAGGCCAAGGAAGTAAGCCAGGCGTGGCAGGAAGCCCTGGAAACCTACGGGGAGCGGGAAGAGGAGTAAGGCCTAAAAAGGCGGGTGGGGGGCGGAATGCCCCCCACGCTTTTTTTACCGGGCCACGGCCCGCTTGCGGGCGCTGGGGTCCAGGATCTTCTTGCGCAGGCGGAGGCTTTTCGGGGTCACCTCCAAAAGCTCGTCCTCGGCTAGGAACTCCAGGGCCTCCTCCAGGGAGAGGGGCTTCGGGGGGATGAGGCGGATGTTCTCGTCCGAGCCCGCGGCCCGGATGTTGGTGAGCTTCTTGGCGGTGGTGACGTTCACCTCCAGGTCGTTCTCCCGCACGTGCTCCCCCACGATCATGCCCACGTAGACCTCCGTCCCCGGCTGGATGAAAAACCGCACCCGCTCCTGGAGGCGGTGGAGGCTGTAGGCGGTGGCCACCCCGGCCTCCATGGCCACCGCGCTCCCCGTGGTGCGGGTCTCTATGGGCCCCGCGGGGGGGCCGTAGCCGTGGAAGGTGTGGCCCAGGAGGCCCTCCCCCCCGGTGAGGGAGAGGAAGAGGCTCCGGAAGCCAAAAAGGGCCCGGGCGGGCAGGAGGAACTCCGCCCGCACCCGGCTCCCCACCTCCATGTGCACCATCTCCGCCCGCCGGCGGCCCAGGGCCTCCATCACCGGCCCCAGGCGCTCCTCGGGGACCTCCACCGTGAGGCGCTCGTAGGGCTCGAGGCCGTCTTTGAAGAGGACCCGGGGCTGGCCCACGCTGAACTCGTACCCCTCCCGGCGCATGGTCTCCAGGAGCACCGCCAGGTGGAGCTCCCCCCGGCCCCGAAGCTCAAAGGTCTCCGGGGAAAGCTCCAGCACCTGCAGGGCCACGTTGGTGCGGAGCTCCTTCTCCAGGCGCTCCTTTAGCTTCTGCCCGGTCACGTACCGCCCCTCGCGGCCGGCGAAGGGGGAGGTGTTGGGGGTGAGGGTGAGGGCCACGGTGGGCTCGTCCACCCGCAGGGGGGGCAGGGCCTCGGGGGCCTCGAGGTCCGCCACCGTGTCCCCGATCTCCGCCCCCTCCAGCCCCGCCAGGGCCACGATGTCCCCGGGGGTGGCCTCCTCCACCTCCAGGCGCTCCAGGCCCTGGTGGGTGTAGACCGCGGCCACCTTGGCCTGGAGCTGGCCCTCTGCCTTCAGGATGGCCACCGTCTCCCCCTTGCGCACCCGGCCCCGGGCCACCCGGCCCACCACCACCCGGCCCAGGTAGGGGGAGTGGTCCAGGTTGGCCACCCGGAGCTGGAAAGGGCCCTCCGCCGCCTGGGGCGGGGGGATGTGCTCCAGGATGGCCTGGAAGAGCTCGGACAGGTCCTCCCGGGGGGCCTCCCGCCAGGCCCGCCCCTCCCGGCCCACCGCGTAGAGGTAGGGGAAGTCCAGCTGCTCGTCCGTGGCCCCAAGCTCCACCATGAGGTCAAAGGTGAGGGAGAGGACCTCGTCGGGGCGGGCGTCCTTTTTGTCCACCTTGTTCAGGACCACGATGGGCTTGAGCCCCGCCTCCAGGGCCTTCCGCAGGACGAAGCGGGTCTGGGGCATGGGGCCCTCCGCGGCGTCCACCAGGAGGAGGACCCCCTCCACCAGGGAAAGGGCCCGCTCCACCTCCCCGCCGAAGTCCGCGTGGCCCGGGGTGTCCACGATGTTGATCTTCACGCCCTTCCAGACCACCGCGGTGTTCTTGGCCAGGATGGTGATGCCCCGCTCCCTTTCCAGGTCAAAGGAGTCCAGGATGCGCTCCCCCTCCTCCTTCCCCAGGGCCTTGGCCTGGCGAAGCATGGCGTCCACCAGCGTGGTCTTGCCGTGGTCCACGTGGGCAATGATGGCAATGTTTCTAATCTCCATGGGCACACCCAATCCCCCCACTCTACCACGAACGGGTAGGATAAGGGCATGGAAGGAGCGGTTCGGGGGGCGGGCGGCGTGGTCTTCAACCCCAAAGGCGAGGTCCTCCTCCTCCGGGACCGCATGGGCTTCTGGGTCTTCCCCAAGGGGCACCCGGAACCGGGGGAGGGCCTGGAGGAGGCCGCCGTGCGGGAGGTTCTGGAGGAAACGGGCATCCGGGCCACGGTCCTCCTCCCCCTCTTCCCCACCCGCTACGTGAACCCCAAGGGGGTGGAGCGGGAGGTGCACTGGTTCCTGATGCGGGGGGAGGGGGAGCCCCGCCTCGAGGCCGGCATGGCGGGGGCGGGTTGGTTCAGCCCCGAGGAGGCGCGGGCCCTCCTCGCCTTCCCCGAGGACCTGAGGCTCTTGGAGGTGGCCCTTGAGCGCCTTCCGCTTTGAGGACAAGGCCCCCCGGATCCACCCCACGGCCTTCATCGCCCCCGGGGCCTACGTGGTGGGCCAGGTGGAGGTGGGGGAAGGGGCCTCGGTTTGGTTTGGGGCCGTGGTGCGGGGGGATCTGGAAAAGGTGGTGATCGGCCCCGGCACCAACGTCCAGGACGGGGCGGTGCTGCACGCGGACCCCGGCTTCCCCTGCCTCCTCGGGCCAGAGGTCACCGTGGGGCACCGGGCGGTGGTCCACGGGGCGGTGGTGGAGGAAGGGGCCCTCATCGGCATGGGGGCCGTCGTCCTGAACGGGGCCCGCATCGGGCGGAACGCGGTGGTGGGGGCGGGGGCGGTGGTGCCCCCGGGGATGGAGGTCCCCGAGGGGCAGCTGGCCTTGGGGGTCCCGGCCCGGGTGGTAAAGGCCGTCCCGCCCCCGGAAAACGCCCCCCGCTACCGGGCCCTGGCGGAGCGCTACGCCCGGGGGCTTTTCCCCGTGGAGGCCCCCCGGCGCTACCGCCTCACCCTAAGGGGGCAGGACGCCCTGAACCCCTTCAGCGAGCTCCACCTCCGCCTGAAGCGGCAAAAGGGGCTCCTGGAGACCCTAAAGCGGGCGGCCCAGGGCTTCCCCTTGGCCGAGGAGGAGGCCAAGGGCCTTCTGGAAGAGGGCCTCCTCACCCCCGAGTGAGCCCCCCGCTACACAGGGAAGGGACGGGATAGGGCAGTATGGAACGCAGAATGGTGGAGATTGAAGAAACCGGCCTGAGCTTCGTCACGGAAGTGGACCTGGAGCGCCTGCAGGCCCTTTCCGAGGAGTGGCTCAGGCTCATCGGCGAGGACCCGGAGCGGGAAGGCCTTAAGAAAACCCCGGAGCGGGTGGCCAAGGCCTGGGCCTTCCTCACCCGGGGCTACCGGCAGAGCCTGGAGGAGATCGTCAACGGCGCCATTTTCCAGGCGGAGGGGAGCGAGATGGTGGTGGTCAAGGGGATTGAGTTCTACTCCCTCTGCGAGCACCACATGCTCCCCTTCTTCGGCCAGGTGCACATCGGCTACATCCCCAACCGGAAGATCCTGGGGCTTTCCAAGTTCGCCCGCATCGTGGACATGTTCGCCCGCCGCCTCCAGGTGCAAGAGCGCCTGGCGGTGCAGATCGCGGAGGCCATCCAGGAGGTCCTGGAGCCCCAGGGGGTGGGGGTGGTGGTGGAGGGGGTGCACCTCTGCATGATGATGCGGGGGGTGGAGAAGCAGCACTCCCGCACCGTCACCAGCGCCATGCTGGGGGTGTTCCGGGAAAGCGCCAAAACCCGGGAGGAGTTCCTGGACCACCTCAAGTAAACCCCCGCCGGGAAAGCCCGGCGGGGGTCTTCCCAAAGGCCTATTGGGGCTCGGAAGGCGGCGTGGGGGCCTCGCACCCGGGCACGGCCATCTGCACCGAGAGGGCAGGCTCCACCCGCACGGGGATCCAGGCCTCCCCCACCCCTTCCACGTGGACCCGGATCTCGCCGCTTTCCGCCTCGAGGGGCACCCGGAAGAAGAGGGTGGCCGGGTTTTCGCTTTGGGTGAGCTCCACGGGCTCGGCCTTCACCCCAGGGGGAAAGAGGACGTAGTTCACCCCCGCGTCCCACTCCGCCTGGGTCCCGAAGGCGTTCCCCTTAAGGGCCATCCAGTCCCCCGCCCGCACGGTGCAGCCCGCCACCACGTCCGGGGCCACGGAGAGGATGCGGAGAGCCCCGCTGGTGCGGATGGCCGCGCCGCAGGCCGAAAGCACGCCCGCCAAGACCAAGAGGAGAAGGTGCCTCACCTCCCACCCCCTATTCCGAGCAGTGCCCGGGGCCGACGAGGCCGTTGTTGTAGCTGTCCAGGAGGCTGGCCCAGGCCAGGGCCTGGCTCCTTTGGGTGGAGGTCAAGGCGGTGCTCCCCGCGGGGAGGCCACCGAAGAGGATCTCGGCCCCGCTCAGGGCGTTCATGACCTCAGCTGGCGCAGAAGCCCCGTCCAGAACGTTCAGCTTGGCGGCCATGTACTGGTGGGCCAGGATGTAGTAGGCGTTCCCCCGGGGCGCGGTCCAGAAGACGGCGTACCAGGTCTGGCCCAGGGTGAAGAAGGGGGTGTCCTCCTCCTGGGAGCCCAGGTTCTGCCACGCGGCGTCGTAGGGCGCCGGGCCCTCCCGGGAGTGGGTCTTCCAGTAGCCCTGGGTCAGGGTGCAGCCCTGGCAGGGGACCCGCACCGTCACGCTGGCCTCGGCGTGGGCCTCGGCGCCGGTGTCCGTGGTCTGGAGGTGGGCCCGGTTGTCCACCCGGTAGTTCCCGCACTGGTCGTAGCGGACCTGGTGGGTGTACTCAAAGGCCTGCTGGAAGGCGATGCCGCTGGCGGTGACCGTCCCCAAAGCCCCGCCCAGGGTGTCGTTCAGCTGGGCGGTCTCGTCCACCACCTCCGTGGGGTTGGTAAAGGCGAAGCTGGCCTGGGTCTGGGCGGTATTGGGGAAGCTCGTCCCGTCCGTACCCCAGGCCACCTGGACGGTGTTGGTGCGGTCTTGCCCGTCCGGCAGGTCCTGGGCGTAGGTGCAGGTGAGGCTAGCCCCTGTCGCCAGGGCGTAGGGGAAGCTCACGCCGCAGTCCAGGGCCACGGATTCCCCGGTGGAAAGGGTGTCCGTGGGGGTTTGCAGGTACACGGTGCTGGTGCCGGTGTTCCGGAAGACCACCTGGCCCGTCACCCGGTACCCGCTGTCTTCCGCCTGGGCCCTGGCCACCACCCGGTAGCGGAGGGTGTAGGGCTGGCCCGGGCTCAGGGTGAGTTCGCCGCTTGCGGGGTCCAGCACCCGCTTCTCCAGGGTCCAGCGGTAGGTGCGCCGGAAGTGGGGGACCGCGGTCTTCTCCACCGTGAGGGCCGGCCCCACGGCCACCTGGGGCTTCAGGTCCCCAGAGGGCTGGGAGCAGGCGGCAAGGAGCGCCGCCGCAAACGCTATAGGCCAAATCTTCCTCATGATCGTCTCCTTCTTTTTTAAGGGGCGCCCTCCTGGGCGCTTTCCTTGGGCAGGCGCAGGAGGAGGGGCCCGAGCTCCTCCCCGTCCGCCACCACCTTGAGGGTGTGCTCCCCGGTGAGGGGCAAGGTCCCCTCCCAGGTGTACCCGTCCTTGCTCTTAAGCTCGTAAACCCCTCCCTCCCCCAGAAGGCGCAAAGCCCGGGCCCGGAAACGGAGGACCAAGCGGAGGGGTTGGCTTTCCGCGGTCTGGGGGCTGTAAAGAGGCCCCTGGGCCAGGAGGAGGCCCAAGGGGCTTTCCACCCGTTCCTCGCCCTTCACCGCCCGGAGGGTAAGGGTGTGGTAGCCGGGGGGGAGCCGGAGGCGGAGGCGGCGGGCGAAGTACCCCTCCCCCTGGGGCTCCAGGGCCACGGGGCCTTCGGGGAGGAGGAGGTAGACCGCCTCGGGGGCCCCCTGGGCCAGGGCCCGCACCTCCACCTCCTCCCCGGCCACGGGGGTCAAGGGGGCCACGCTCCCCACCAGGGCCAGGTCCCCCGCCCGGTAGGTGATCTCCACTTCCCGCTTAGGGGGCAAGGCGGTGACCCGCAGGGGGATGGGGGCCGCGGGGGGGGTGACCTGGAGGGTGGCCTCGAGGCCCGGCCCGTACCCCGGGGGCAGGTAGCGGGCGTCGGCCTTCAGGCGGTAGGTGCCCTGGAAAAGGCCAGGGATCAGAGCGCGGCCGCTTTCGTCCGCCCGGGCGCACCGGGTCACAGGCCCCTCGGCGCACACCCCCGCGTAGGCGATGCCGTGTTCCCCCGGGTCTTCCTGTCCGTTGCCGTTCTTGTCGTCCAGAACCCACACCTCCAGGGCCACCGCCGGGGCCACGGGGAGGTCTTGGGCCAGGCGGGCGTTCAGCTCCACCTGGACCGGGGCCTCGGAGAGGAGGGCCAAGGTGGCGGGAAGGCCCTGGAAGGTCCAGGCGTAGCGGCCCACGGGCACCAGGAGGCGGAACCGCCCCTCCCCGTCCGTGGCCTCGCAAACGGAGCCCAGGCAGACCCGAACCCCCGGAAGCCCCTCCTCCCCCGGGTCCGGCTGGCCGTTCAGGTTCCCATCCCGGAAAAGCCGCCCCGCCACCTCCCCGCCCTTCCGGCCCCCGAAGAGGTCCACCACCGGCCTGGGGGTGGGGAAGGTGAGGGCTTGGGTGTAGCCCAGGCTCAGGCTGAAGGCGTGGCGGGGGCCCTCGGGCAGGAGGAGGAGGGCGTACCCCCCGCCCAGGCTCAGGCCCGGAAGGAGGAAGTCCCGCTGGCTTAAGGTTAAGCCGAAGCGGTGCCCCCCCTGGCCCTCCTTCACCTCTCGGCGGTAGAGGAGTTCGCTCACAAGCCCCCCTTCCCAGAGCTGGCTCCAGCTCCCCCCGTAGAGGAGGCTCTGCCCTTCGGGGCTTTCCTTTTGCTGGTAGAGGGCCTGCAGGTAGCCCAGGGCCCCAAGGCTGTAGCGGAGGCCCAAGGAGGCCTCGAGGCTCCTCGCCCCCAGGTCCTTCAGGAGAACCCCCCCGGAGAGGGAGAGCTCCCCCGCGGTTAGGGAAAGGCCCGCCTGGAAGGTCTCGCCCTCCAGCCCCTGGCCCTCCAGGAGGCGGGTCAGGCCGTAGGCCAGGTAGAGGCTGCCCGCGTAGACCCCAGGCTCGGCGAAGGCGGCGGAAAGCCCGGGGGCGAGGCCGAAGGAGCGGCCTTCGGGGGCCTGGCGGTAGGTGCCCCCCAGGCTCAGAAAGGCCCCGGGGACGGGCTGCAGGTAAAGGGTCAGGCCCGACTGCCAAAGCCCCCCCTGGCCGGAAAGCTGGAGGCTGGTCTGGCCCCGGAGGCCCAGGGGGTAGAGGGAGCGGGTTCCCCCGGAAAGGCCAAAGGCGTGGAGCCCCGCGGCGGGCACCCCGGCGTAGGTCTGGGTGAGGTCCAGGTCCTGGGTCTGCCAGGAAAGGCTCTCCTGCAGGGCCAGGGCAAGGGCGTACCCTTCCGCCATCCGCCCCGCCAGGTCCAGCCCCGCCCCCAGGAGGAACCCGCCCCCCAGGGGCAGGCGGTAGCGCACCCCCAGGGCGTCCTGGCGGCCATCGGGCTTGATCTGGGTGGAAAGGCTCCCCTGGAGGTCCAGCCCCGGGTCCTGGCTCACCGCCCCCAGGGCCAGGCTCCAGACCCCCCCCGGCTGGTGGCCCAGGTCCAGGCTGCTCCGCACCGCCCCGGCCCGGAGGGCGCTTTGGAGGCGGTAGCTTCCTCCCCCGTAGGTGCCCCGCACCTCCAGGCCCTCCCCCTTGAGGCTGAACCCCGCGCTCTGGGGGGGGTTCCAGGGGTCCTGCCAGGTGCCGGAAAGGGGGGCGGTCTCCAGGGTGGCCGTGTAGTAGTCGGAAAGGGCGCCGCTCAGGGTGGGGGCCAGGGTGTAGCCCAGGGAGAAGGCGGGGGCGGCCCCCGGGGTTAGGGCCAGGCCCAGGCCCACCCCCATGCGCAGGGCCAGGGTGAGCTCGGGGTCCTTGCCCCGGCCCGAGGCCATCAGGGGATCCATGAAGAGGATGAGGGCCCCCACCTCCCGGGCGGCCTGGGGGGCGGAGCGGGGCTCGGCCCGCAGCTTGAGGTAAAAGGGGTAGCCCGAGCTCACCTCCCCCTGGGGGACCACCGTGACCCGGACGCTCCGGGCCTCCCCCGGGTCCAGGTCCAGGCTCTGGGGGTTCAGGTAGATCTGAAAAACCGCCCCTTCCGCCCGCAGGAATACGGTCTCCTTGTGGTTGGAGGCGTTCACCAGGTAAAGGGGAAACTCAAAGGGGGCCCCCAGGGGGGCCTCGAGGCGCTCCGGAACGGAAAGGCGGAGCTCGGTGCGGGCCAGAACCTCCACCACCCCCTGGCTCCTGGCCACCTCCACCCCGCCCTGGTGGGCCACCACCGCCACCGGGGCCCGGATGCCCGCGGGGGCCTCGGGCACCCTCAGGGTGAAGGCCACCACCCCCTTCCCCTCCAGGAGGGCCTCCCGGGTGTCGGAAAGGGCCTGCCAGCCCTCGGGGAGGAGGAGCCGGAAGCGGACCTCCCCCTGGCCCTCGGCCTCCACGCTCAGGCTGAGGTAGGCCCCCGGGGGGCCTTGGAGGGGGGGCAGGGGGCCCAGGCGCACCTGGGCCAGGGCCAGACCGAGGAGGAGGAGGAGGAGGACGAGGCTTCGCATCTTAAGGCTGCCTTAGGGCGGTGATCAGGGCCTGGACGGCGTAGCGCCCGGCCCGCTCGGTTCCCAAAAGCTCCAGGGCGAACTCCAGCCTGAGTTCCAGCCAGCCCGGGGTGGGCCCCGCTTGGGTGTAGAGGATCTGGGGCGTGCCATCCGCCCGCAGCCAAAGCCCCCCGTTCACCCGGTAGAGGATCTGGCGCGCGGGCAGGACCACCTCCCCGGTGGGGTCCTTGAGGTCGGGGATCTGCAGGAGCAGGCTCCAGACCCCGGGGGCGTTGGCGTAGACCTGGACGGGGAACACCCCTTCAGGGAAGCTCGCCGGGTACTGGGCGGGGAAGCTTTTGGGGGGGTAGTCCTTCAGGTCAAAGGCGATCTCCACCGTGGGGGTGCGGATGGCGATGGTCTCTGGGATCAGGGTCTGGACGATCCAGGTGGCCTGGGCCCAGGCGGAAGAAAGGAGAAGGAGAAGGGCTGGTAGCCTCATGGGGCACCTCCTTGCCCCTCCTGGGGCGCCTTGGGGGCGGCCAGGGGGGTCTTCAGGGTAAAGGGCTGGTCCGCGGCCACGTCCTTGGCGGGGTCGCCGTAGTTCAAGACCACGAGGGCGGTGTAGCTCCCGGGAGGCAGAGGGCCCACTAGGGTCACGGGAAGGACCCGCACCGCCCCGGGGAGGACCACCACCTCCTCTATCTCCACCTGGGCCACGGTGCGCCCCCCCTGGTCCCGGACCTCAAAGCGGCCGGAGAGCTTCTGGGCCGCGTTCCCCGTGTTCTGGTACTGGACGGCGAAGCGGTAGGGGTCCTCCGGGGCCTTGGGGGGGGTGGGCAGGAGGCCCAGGATCCGCCCCCCCTGGCGAATGGGGGGGATGTTCACGTAGAAGACGTGGGCCATGCGCACCTTGAAGACGGCCAGGGGCACCCCGGGCGGGGGGTTGGGGTCCTCCCCTTCCAGGAAGAGCACGCCCCAGTAGGAGCCGGGGGCCATCTCCCTGGGGAGGGTGAGGGTGTAGGTGAGGGTCCCCGAGGCCTTGGCCGCCAGGCTGAGCTCCCCGGGGCTGAAGGCGGCGAAGCGGCTGGCGCTTTCCTTGAGGGTGCCCGGGGGAAGGAACTGGATGTTCCCCAAGGGGTCGTAGGTCCAGTCCCCCAGGCTCACCCGCACCCGCACCGGCCGCACCCCCACGTTGTGCACCTTGAGGTCCAGGGTCAGGGTCTGGCCGGGGGCCGCCTCCCTCAGGGAGACGGGGGGTTCCACCCCTAAGGTGCTCTGGCCCAGGACGGGCCAGGGGAGGAGGAGGAGGGTAAAGAGGATTCGCTTCATGGCGCTTAGGGGTGGGGCCTGGCCCTTTAGGGCCAGGCCCCCCTCGGCCTACCAGGCGGTGGTGGCCAGGGTGTAGGTCAAGTTCGCGGTGCTCTTGCCCCAGAGATCGCTGTTGACCTTGACCGCCACCACGACCAGGTCATCCAGCCAGCTCTTGTAGCCGCACCGCTGGGGGTTGTTGCCGCTCCTTGAGCCCGTGGGGCCCGCCTGCAGGTTCTTGGGCACCAGCTGGAGGCTCGCCCCGTTGGGGAGCTCGTAAAGCCCCGTGGCCGCGCCGAAGGTGTCGCAGGGGTTGTCCTGGATGTAGAGGTGCTGGATCCCTTGCGCGCCCTGGGGGTCGTTGCGGCTCACCTGGAGTTCCCACCTCTTGCCGTTGGAGAACTTCTGCAGGATGAAGGTGCGGTAGCAGACGAAGTGGTTCTTGCTTCCCGGGACCAGCTGTCCGTCCTTGTCCAGCTTGATGGGGGGGTAGGCCGTGACCGGACCGCCGCCGTTGATGGCGATGTAGGGCCACTGGGCCGCAGAGTAGCTGGTGCCCAGGGGGAGGGTCTGGACCTGGTTGTAGAAGTTGTCCCCCAGCTGGGTCTTGACGTCCTGGTCGGTGAGGCCGTAGACGCACACCATCTGGTTGCCGAAGTCCGGCGTGGAGTTGGGCCACTGCGCCCCGTCCAGGCTGGTCAGGTCAAAGGTCAAGGTGGTGACGTCCAGGTGGAGGGCCGTGGCCTTGGGGAGGATGAGCTCAATGACCTGGTTCACCGCCGCGGAGTTCTCGCCCTTCGCGTAGGCGTCGGGGCCGTTCCCCGTGGTGGGGCTCACCTGCTGGGCCAAGGCCAGGGGGGCCAGGGCCAATGCCGCTACCAAAATCTTCCGCATAAATCTCCTCCTTAATCCGCCTTCATGGGGTGGTGGCCCCTGAAGGCGAGATGAGAGTACCCAAAAGGGCGTTACCCGGCCGTTACCGGTGCCCAGACCCTTATGGAAGCACCCCGGGGGTTCTGTGCTAAGATGAGCCCTAAGGCCGTAATGCCTTTTTATTCATGAGTAACACCTGCCTTTACACCCTGCCCCTTTTCGGCCCGCCCCGGCTTTTAAAAGGAGGGCGGCCGGTGCGGGTGCCCCTAAAGGGCCTGGCCCTCCTCTACTACCTGGCCCTGGAAGGCCCCACCACCCGGGTCCTCCTGGCGGACCTCCTTTACGGCCACCCCCAGGGCCTGAACAACCTGCGGGTGGAGCTCCACCGCCTGAAAGCCGCCCTGGGCCGCCCCCTCTTCCCCGAGGGGCAGGACCCCCTGGTCCTTCCGGAGTGGATCGCCCTGGAAACGAAGGGGGAGGGGGAGATCCTGGAGGGCCTCGAGGCCATCCCGGGGTTCGCGGACTGGGTGCTGGAGCGCCGCTTCACCCCCCCGCCCCCGCCCCCCGACCGGGCGGGGCTCCTGAAGGCCCTCTCTGCCCTCCGCCCCCCGGCCCTCTTGGTCCTCCTGGGCTCCCAGGCCTCGGGGCGGAAGGAGTTGGCCCAGGCCCTGGCGGAGGCCCTACGTCTGCCCTTCCACCTGGGGGTGGGGCGGGGGGGCGTGCGCTACCTGGAGGCCCCCTTTCCCGAAGGGGCCGAGGCCATCCTGGGGGACACCAAGACCCTCTACGTCCTGGGGGTGGACCCCGGGGAGGACCCCCGCCTCCTTCTGGAGTTGCGGGCCCGCTACCCCGCGGAGAGGATGCGGGTGGTGGCCCTGAAGCCCCTCACGTTCCAAGAAGCCCAGCAGGGGGTCCTGAGGGGGCTTTCCTTCTCCCAGGCGGGGCGGATCTACCTGGAAGGGGGCGGGGAGCCCGAGGCCCTGCGGGAGCTCCTCCAGGCCCCGGGCATCCCCCAGCGCACCCTGGCCCAGCTCCGGTTCCGGGCCCGCTACCTGAGCCGGCCCGCCCGGGAGGCCCTGGAAAGGCTTGCCATCCAGCCCGGGCCCATCCCCGAACCCCTTCTCCAGGCCCTGGAGGCCCTGCCCCATCTGGAGGAGCTGGAGCGGAAGGGCTGGCTCTGCTACCGGGAGGGGTGGCGCTTCGCCCGGGAGTGGGAGCGGCACCTCCTCTACCAGATCCTCCCCTCCGGCCAGCGGGTCAAGCTCCACGCCCTGGCCGCCCTAACCCTGGCCCTGGCGGGGCTGACCCTTTTGGAGCTCTACCACCGGCAAAGGGGTGGGGGGGAGGTGGGAGACCTCCTCCCCCACCTGCCCAAGGAGGCCCGGCTGGCCCTGGCCCCCGGGCCTCCCCCCCTTGAGCGCCGGGTGGGGCTGGGCCCCGAACGGGCCCTCTGCCCCGAGGGGGAGGAGGGCCTCGAGGCGGAAGGGGAGGGCTGGGTGGCCCCCCTTTTGGAGCCTGGGGAAACCGCCTACCTGGACCTGGGCCTCCTGGAGGAGGGGGTGCTGGTCCTCTCCGGCCAGGCGGCCTTCTTTCAGGAAGGCCCCAAGCCCCGGCTCCGGCTGGAAACCCCCCACGCCCAGGCCCTCCTCTGGGTGGGGGCAGAGGCCACCTCTGAGGGGGGGCTTTTCCTCCTCCCCCTCCTCCCCACCTTCCTCTACCGCTTCCTCCTCCCCCGGGGGCGGGTGCGGCTTAAGGTGGAAGGCCCCGGGGTGGTGGCCTTCCGCCTGGCCCTCCACGCCTTGCGCCCCGGGACCCTTCCCGCCTACCCCCTAGCGGCGGCCCAGGAGGTAGAGGAGGAGGGAAAGGAAAAGGGAGAGGAGGAGGGAGGAGGTTAGGGGGATGTACACCCTTACCCCCTCCCGCTCAATGCGGATATCCCCCGGAAGGTGGCCGAACCAGGCGAAGAGCTTGGGGAAGTAGAGGAGGATAACCCCAAGAAGGGCGAGGAAAAGCCCAAGGACCAAAAGGGCCTTACCGAGCTCCATCCCCCTCAAGATACGCCGTGAGGGCCGCCCCCAGAAGCCCCGCCCGGGCTCCCAAAAGGGCCTTCCGGAGGGGGGGCACCTCCCAGCCCTGAAGGTAATGGCGGTAGGCCCCCTCCAGGGCCTGCCAGTAGCCCTCGGGGGCGTTCAGGGCCACCCCCCCGCCCACCACCACCGCCCCGGGGTCAAAGGCCTTCACCAGGCTGGCCAGGCCCAGGCCTACGTAGCGGGCGGCCTGGAGGAGGATGCGCTCCGCCTTGGGGTCCCCCGCCCCATAGCGGCGGAAGAGCTCGCGGGTGTCCACCAGAAGCCCGTAGGCGTAGCCCGCCTCCCGCTCCAGGGCCCGGCCCGCGGCCAGGGCCTCGAGGCAGCCCTCGAGGCCGCACCCGCAGGCGGGCCCCCCGGGGAGGAGGGTGATGTGGCCGAGCTCCCCCCCCTGCCCCCGCACCCCCCGGAGGACCCGCCCCCCCAGGACCACCCCGCCCCCGATCCCCGTGGACACGGTGAGGTAGAGGGAGCTCTCCTCCCCCCGGGCCGCCCCCAGGTGGTGCTCGGCGAGGGCGGCGGCGTTGGCGTCGTTTTCCAAGTGGACGGGGCGGCCAAGCCTTTCCCTCAGGAGGTCCCGGATGGGGAAGTCCTTAAGGCCCGGGATGTTGGGGGTGAAGCGGATGAGGCCCCTAGCGAAGTCCAAAGGCCCCGGGGTGCCAAGCCCAAAGGCCTCCGCCCGCACCCCGGCCTCGGCCTCCGCCCGTAGGGCGGCCTCCGCCAGAGCCTCCACCACCCGCATCCCCCCCTCCTTGGGGGTGGGGAGGACCACCTCCGAAAGGAGCCTTTCCCCGTCAAAGGCCCCCGCGGCGATCTTGGTCCCCCCCAGGTCCAGCCCCACCACCGTCATGGGATCCCCTCCTCCAAAAGGGCCTCCGCCTCCGCCAAAAGCCCCTCGGGCACCCACAGGGTCACGTCCCCCATGTAGGTGCCCAGGTAGCTTTCGGGGAGGTCGGAAAAGGGGGTTTCCAGGAGCACGGGGATGCCCCCCGCCTCCAGCCTGGCCCTAAGCCCCTCGGCCACGGGCCTGGGGGCGGTGAGGAGCCTGCGGTAAGGGGTACCGGCCACTACGCGGCGTTCCATAAAGCCTCCACCAGGCGGGCGTAGGCCCCCGCGGCCTCCTCCACCGCCTTTAGGGGAATGTGCTCCCTCGGGGTGTGGGCCAGGGCGGGGTCCCCGGGGCCCAAGCCCAAGACGGGGGCCCTGGCCCCCAGGTAGGGGGCGTCGGTGGTGAAGGGCCAAAGCCCCGCCTCCTCCTGGCCGAGAGCCTTGAGAGCCAAAAGGAGGAGGGGGTGGTCCTCCGGCAGGCGGTAGGGGGGCCAGAGGGCGGGGAGGGTAAGGCGCACCTCCCCCGAGGCCCGCTCCTCCTCGGGGATGTAGACGGAGGCCGGGCCCAGGGCCTGGAGGCGGGGGAGGAGGGCCTGGGGGTCGGCCTCGGGCTCGTAGCGCACGTCCAGGTAGAGGCGCACCACCCCCGGGGTCTGGTTGCGGGCCCCGGGGTAGGCCGCCACCCCCGTGGGGGTGAGCTTGAGGCCAGGGGGAAGGGGGAGGTCCTTCAGGGCCAGGAGGTAGTCCGCCAGGTCAAAGAGGGGGTTTTCCGGGCCCGCCAGGGCCGCGTGGGCCTCCTCCCCCTCAAAGTCCACCCAGATCTCCGCCCGCCCCCGGTGGCCCCGCATGAGCCGCCCCATGGAGGGCTCCCCCAGGATGAAGGCCAAGGGGGAAAGCCTTTCTGCGGCGAAGCGGCTCCCCAGGCCCCCCACCTCCTCCTGGACGGTGGCCAGAAAGCGCACCCGCCCCTTAAGGGGCCTCCCCTGGAGGGCCTTCAGGGCCAGGAGCATGGCCACCAGGGCCCCCTTCATGTCCACCGCCCCCCGGCCCCAAAGGGCCTCCCCCACCACGGCCCCCTGGGGGTGGGGCCAGTGGAGGGGGTCCCCCACGGGGACCACGTCCATGTGCCCGGTGAGGACCACCTCGGGCTCCCTTTCCCCAAGAAGGGCCTCCACGTTCCCCGCCTCGTCCAGATGGGCCTCGAGGCCCAGGCCCTTCAGGGCCTCCAGGAGGAGGCCCGCCGCCTCCCCCTCCCCCCCCGGGAGGCTTTCCGCCTGCACCAGGCGGGAGAGAAGCCGCACCCAGTCCATGGGGTTATCCTACACCCCGGGCCTGGCCCACCCCGTAAAGGGCGATGCCCAACGCCACCCCCACGTTCAAGGACTCCGCCTCGGGGCGGATGGGGATGCGGAAGAGCTCGTCGCAACGCTCCCGCACCAGCCGCCGCATCCCCTCCCCCTCCGACCCCGCCACCAGGACCAGGGGCCGGGCGAGGTCCAGCGCCCCCAGGGTCTTCTCCCCCCCCACGTCCAGGCCGTAGACCCAAAGGCCCCGCTCCTTGAGGAGGCCCAGGGCCCGGGGCAGGTTCTTCACCCGGACGATGGGGAGCTTGAAGGCCGCCCCCGCGCTGGCCTTCAGGGCCAGGGGGGAAAGGGGGGCCGAGCGCCGCTCTTCCGAAACCACCCCGTGGGCCCCCAGGGCCAAGGCGGTGCGCAGGATGGCCCCGTAGTTGCGGGGGTCGGTGACCCCATCCAGGGCCACCAGGAGGGGGACCTCCCCCCGGGCCTCGGCGAAGCCCAACGCCTCCTCCAGGGTGGCGTAGCGGGGCTCCTCCACCTCCGCGGCCACCCCCTGGTGGTGGGTGGTCTTGAGGAGCACGTCCAGCTCGATGCGGGGGACCAGGGTGTACTCCGCCCCCAGCCGCGAAAGCTCCTGTAGGAGCCAGCCCTCCACCCCCCTCGCCACCAGGACCCGCCGCGCCCGGCCCTCCTTGAGGGCCTCGAGGACCGGGTTGCGCCCGTAGATCCACATAGGCCCCAGTCTACGCCTTGGGGTATGATGCCCTTAGGAGGAAGCCATGTACGGAAGGATCCTCATGCCCATTGACGGCAGCCCCTGCAGCTTCCAGGCGGTGGGCCACGGCCTGGACCTGGCCAAGGCCTTGGGGGCCAAGGTGCACTTCCTCTACGTCCTGGAAAACCCCGCCCAGGCCATCTGGATCACCCCGGAGAGCGTCCCCTACGGCCTGGAGCTCCTGGAGGACCTCAAGCGGGCGGGGGAGGAGGCCCTGAAGAAGGCGGAGGCCATGGCCGCGGAAAAGGGGGTGGAGGCCACGAGCGAGCTCAAAGAGGGGGTGCCCATCCCCACCATCGTGGAGGCGGCCAAGGGGTTTGACCTAGTGGTCATGGGCACCCACGGGCGCACGGGGCTGGACAAGCTCCTCCTGGGCTCGGTGACGGAGGGGGTCCTCCACCGGGTCTCCGTGCCCGTCTTGGTGGTGCGCTGCCGCTAAATGCGCCTCATCGCCGCCTTCGCCTCCTCCCGCCTCCTGCCGGAAGACCCCCTCTACCGGAAGCTCCACCGCTACGGGGAGGTGCTGGCGGAGGAGGGGTTTGGCCTGGCCTGTGGAGGCTACCAGGGGGGGATGGAGGCCCTGGCCCGGGGCGTGAAGGCCCAGGGGGGGCTGGTGGTGGGGGTCACCGCCCCCGCCCTTTTCCCCGAGCGGAAGGGGCCGAGCGCCTACGTGGACCTGGAGTTCCCCGCGGCCACCCTCCCCCAAAGGATCGCCCGGCTTCTGGACCTGGGCCAAGGCTACCTGGCCTTTCCCGGAGGGGTGGGCACCCTGGCGGAGCTCACCCTGGCCTGGAACCTCCTCTACCTCAGGCGGGGCCTGGGGCGGCCCCTGGGGGTGGACCCCTACTGGCTTTCCCTCCTAAGGCCCCACGGGGAGATCGCCCCCGAGGACCTGGCCCTTCTAAGGCCCATCGGGGACGAGAATGACCTCCGCGCCTTCCTGAGGAGCCTATGACGGAGACCGTGGTGGCGCACGTGCCCGAGATCGCCGAGGCGGTGGGCTTTTACCAGGCCCTGGGCCTGGCCTTGGAGGAGCTCCTCCCCAAAGAGGCCCTCCTCGCCCCCAAGGAAGGCCCCCTCCTCCTCCTGAGGCCGGGGGAGGGGGGCGTGGAGGCGGGCCCCCCCCGGCCCCGGCCCGAGGGGGAGGGGTTCGCCCGGCTTAGGGTGGAGGAGGGGCGGCTCGTCCTCCTGGTGGAAAGCCTCGAGCACGAGAAGGTGCGCCTTTCCAAGTACGGCCTCCCCTTCCAGGAGGCCCCGGGCCAGCTCCTCCTCTTTGACCCCGGGGGGAACCCCGTTCTGGTGCGGGAAGGATGAGGCTCTGGATCCTGGACCTGGACGACACCCTTCTCCAGGACCACGCGGTGAGCCGGGAGGTCCTGGAGGCCTTGGGGGAGGAGGTGGGGGTACATGGCCTCTTCCCCGCGGTGAAGGAAAAGGCGGAGGCCCTCTTCCGCGAAAGCCCCTTCCACCCCTGGGCGGAGGCCATCGGCCACTCGGCTTTGGAAGCCCTTTGGGCCCGCTACAGCACCCCGGGCCTCGAGGCCCTGGCGGCGTGGGCCCCCCGCTTCCGAAAAGGGGTTTTCGCCGAGGCCCTAAAGGCTCTAGGGGGCCCCGTGGAGCGGGCGGAGGAGGTGGCGGAGGCCTTCTTCCAGAGGAGGCGGCGCTACCCCCTCTTCCCGGAGACGGAGGCCTTCCTGAAGGCCCTAAAGGCGCGGGGGGCCCACCTCGCCCTCCTCACCAACGGCGTCCCCGACCTCCAGCGGGAGAAGCTCGTAGGGGCGGGACTTCAGGAAGCCTTTGACCTGGTGTTGGTCTCGGGGGAGATCGGCCTGGGCAAGCCCGACCCCAGGCCCTTCCGCATGGCCCTCTGCGCCTTCGGGGTGGGGCCGGAGGAGGCGGTCATGGTGGGGGATAACCCCGAACGGGACATCCAGGGGGCCCTAAGGGCGGGGGTGCGGGCGGTCTGGGTGGACCGGGGGTATAGGCCTTTTGACCCCCGCTTTCCCCCCCACCAAAGGGTAGAAAACCTCCTGGAGGCCCTCAGCGGAGCCGTTTAAGGGCCTCCTTGATGAGCTCCTGGGCCTTGGCGGAAGGGGCCTTGGAAAGGGCCTCCAGCACCGCCGCCCGGGCCGCCCCCTCGCGGAAGCCCAGGGCCAGGAGGGCGAGGACGGCCTCCTCCACCGCCGCCCCCTGGACCGCCGGGGCGGCCACCGGGGGCACCTTCCCCTTGAGCTCCAAGGCGATCCTTTCCGCCAGCCTCTTCCCCACCCCGCTGGCGGAGGTGAGGAGCTTCACGTCCCCCTCGGAAAGGGCCTGGGCCAAAAGCCTCGGCCCCAGGGCGGAGAGGAGGGCCAGGGCCACCTTGGGCCCCACGCCGGAGACGGAAAGGAGAAGCCCGAAGAGGCGGTGGCTCTCCCCGTCGGGGAAGGCGTAGAGGAAAAGGCCCTCCTCCTTGGCGAGGAGGTGGGTGTGGACGGAAACCTCCTCCCCCTCCCTCACCTCCCGCAGGAAGGGCTCGGGGGCCTGGAGGAAAAACCCCACCCCCCCCACCTCCAGGACGAACCCCCCCTCCTCCTTGAAGAGGACCTTCCCCTTAAGGTGGCGGATCATCGGCCCTGGAAACGGGGCGGGCGCTTCTCCCTAAAGGCCCGCACCCCCTCCTCGTGGTCCAGGGTGCGCCCCGCCTCCCCCTGGAGGACGGCCTCGAGGCCCAAGGCCTCCTCCAGGGAGAGCCGGAAGCTTTCCAGGAGGAGCTTCTTGGTGAGGCCGAGCGCCCGGGTGGGGCCCTCCGCGAGCTCCCGGGCCATCCTAAGGGCCTCCTCCAAGAGGCGCTCCGCAGGCACCACCCGGTGGACGAGGCCCAAGGCCAAAGCCTCCTCCGCGGAGAGCCTGGGGGAGAGGTAGAGGAGCTCCTGGGCCTTGGAAAGCCCCACCAGGCGGGGCAGGAGGAAGCTTAGGCCCGAGTCCGGCACCAGGCCGATGCGCACGAAGGCGGTGGAAAAGGTGGCCCCCGCCGCGGCCAGGCGCAGGTCCCCCCAGAGGGCGAGGCTCATCCCCGCCCCCGCCGCCGCCCCGTTCACCGCCACCACCACGGGCTTCTCCAGGGTGGCGAGGGCCAGGACCACCCGGTTGTATCGGCGGAGGTGGCCCTCGTAGTCGGGCTTCTCCTCCCCAAACTCCCCGAGGTCCTGCCCCGCGGAGAAGGCCCGGCCCGCCCCCGTGAGGAGGAGGGCCCGCACCGCGCCGTCCTCCCGGGCCTCTTCCAGGGCGGCGTAGAGCTCGTCCAGAAGGGCCCCGGTAAGGGCGTTCAGCTTCTCGGGCCGGTTCAGGGTGAGGAGGAGGACCCCCTCGTGCCGCGCTCTCTCCACCATGCCCCCATTGTAAAGGGGCGGGGCCCCTACACCGGTTTTTGGTGTAGTTTAGTGAAGGGGGTATCCCCCCTTGGGAGGCAAGATGGAGCTCACGCTGGAAAGCCAAGGTTACCTGGAGGCCCTCTACCGGGCCTACCTGGAGGACCCCTTCGCCCTTCCGGAAGAGTGGCGGCGGTACTTCTCCAGCCTCACCCTGGAGGACGGACGACGAAGAGAAGCCCCCTCCCCCACCCTGGCGCCGGAGGAGGGGGCCTTCCTCCTAAAGGTGGCCCGCCTGGTGGAGGCCTACCGCACCCAGGGCCACCTGGCGGCCCAGATTGACCCCTTGGGGCGGCCCCGGCCCAGGCCCCGGGCCCTAAGCCTCGAGGCCCACGGCCTGGGCCCCGCCGACCTGGACCGCCCCCTCCCCCCCACCTTCGGCGCCCCCACCCTAAGGGCCCTTCTGGAGAGGCTGGAGGCGGTCTACCTGGGCCCCGTGGGCATAGAGCTCGCCCACGTGGAGCCCGAGGAGGCCGAGTGGCTCCGGGAGGCCCTGGAGGCCCCCTGGCCCAAGCCGGACCCCGAAACCCGGCGCCGCCTCCTGGAGGCCCTCCTCCAGGCCAGCCTCTTTGAGGAGTTCCTGCAGAAGAAGTACCTGGGGGCCAAGACCTTCAGCGCCGAGGGCCTGGAAAGCCTCATCCCCCTCCTCAAGGAAGCGGTCTTGGAGGCCGCCCGGCTTGGGGTGCGGGAGGTGGTCTTAGGGATGGCCCACCGGGGGCGGCTCAACGTCCTGGCCCACGTGGCGGGCAAGCCCCTGGAGCGCATCTTCCGCGAGTTTGAGGAGATCTTCCCCGAGGGCTACGCGGGGGACGTGAAGTACCACCTGGGCTTCTCCTCGGACCAGGAAACCCCCTACGGCCCGGTGCACGTCTCCCTGGCCTTCAACCCCAGCCACCTGGAGTTCGTGAACCCCGTGACCCTGGGAAGGCTTCGCGCCAAGCAGGACCGCTTCGGGGACCGGGAAAGGAAAAAGGGCCTCGCCATCCTGGTCCACGGGGACTCGGCCTTCATCGGGGAGGGGATCGTCCAGGAAACCCTCAACCTCTCCGGCCTGCCCGGCTACCGGGTGGGGGGGACCCTGCACGTGGTGGCCAACAACCAGCTGGGCTTCACCACCCTCCCCTCGGAGTACACCTCCGGCCGCTACCCCACGGACATCGCCAAGATGATCGGGGCCCCCATCTTCCACGTGAACGCCGAGGCCCTGGACGCCCTCTGGTTCATCCTCAGGCTGGCCCTGGCCTACCGCCAGCGCTTCGGCAAGGACGTGGTCCTGGACCTCGTGGGCTACCGCCGCCGGGGGCACAACGAGACGGACGAGCCCACCTTCACCCAGGCCCCCATGTACGCCCTCATCGCCAAAAAGCCCGAACCCTGGAAGGTCTACGCGGAGGTCCTTAAGGGTGAGGGGGTGGTCACGGAGGAGGCCCTAAAGGCCATGCGGGAAGGGTACCTGGAGCGCCTCGAGGCGGAGTTCGCCCGGGTCAAGGCCGAGCCCGGCCCCGTGATCCCCCACGGGCTTTCCGGCATCTGGAAGGGCTACGTAGGGGGGCCGGACCGCCTGGTGCCCGAGGCGGACACCGGGGTGCCCAAGGAAAGGCTGAAGGACCTCTTAAGGCGCCTCACCGCCCTGCCGGAGGGCTTCCGCCTGCACCCCAAGCTCAAGCGCTTCCTGGAGGCCCGCCTGGAGATGGCCGAGGAGAAGCGCCCCCTGGACTGGGCCACGGCGGAGGCCCTGGCCTTCGCCTCCTTGGCGGTGGAGGGGCACCGGGTGCGCCTCACGGGCCAGGACGCCCTAAGGGGCACCTTCACCCAGCGCCACGCCGCCCTCTTTGACTACGAGACCGGCGCCCCCTACCTCCCCCTCCAGCACCTAGAGGCGGGCCAGGCGGAGGTGGAGATCCACAACTCCCCCCTCTCCGAGGCCGGGGTCTTGGGCTTTGAGTACGGCTACAGCCTGGACTACCCCGAGGGCCTCATCCTCTGGGAGGCCCAGTTCGGGGACTTCGTCAACGTGGCCCAGGTGTACATAGACCAGTTCCTGGCCAGCGCGGAGGCCAAGTGGAACCGGCTTTCGGGGCTGGTGCTCCTCCTCCCCCACGGCCTCGAGGGCCAAGGCCCCGAGCACTCCTCCGCCCGCCTGGAGCGCTTCCTCCAGCTTGGGGCCCAGGACAACCTCCAGGTGGCCTACCCCACCACCCCCGCCCAGTACTTCCACCTCCTCCGCCGCCAGGTGAAGCGCCCCCTGCGCAAGCCCCTCATCGTCATGACCCCCAAGGGCCTCCTCCGCCACCCCGAGGCGGTCTCCCCCCTGGAGGAGCTCGCCTCGGGCCGCTTCCAGAAGGTCATCGGGGAGAAGGTGAAGGGGGCGCGGAAGGTCCTCCTCACCTCGGGCAAGGTCTACTACGAACTCCTCGCCAAGCGCCGGGAGCTTGGGGCGGAGGACGTGGCCATCCTCCGGCTGGAGCTCCTCTACCCCTTCCCGGAGGAGGAGCTTAAGGAAGCCCTTTCGCCCTACCCCAAGAAAACCCCCGTAGTCTATGTCCAGGAGGAGCCGGTAAACCAGGGGGCCTGGTGGTACCTCCAGGCCCGCTTCTGCGGGGAGATCTTCGGCCACCCCTTCCGCGTGGTGGCCCGGCCCGAGTCCCCAAGCCCCGCGGTGGGCTCCTCCAAGGTGCACAAGAAGGAGCAGGAAGCCCTCTTGGAAGAGGCCTTTAGGTAAGGAGGTCCTAAGTGAAAGAGCTCGTGGTGCCCTCTGTGGGCGAGTCCATCGTGGAAGTGGAGATCGGCGCTTGGCTCAAGAAGGAGGGCGAGGCCTTCCGGCAGGATGAGCCCTTGGTGGAGCTCATCACCGACAAGGCCACCTTGGAGCTTCCCGCCCCCTTCGCGGGCACGCTGAAGCGGATCTTGAAGCGCACCGGGGAGACGGCCCGGGTGGGGGAGGCCATCGCCCTCCTGGAGGAGGGGGCAGCCCAAAGCGCCCCCGCGCCCAAGCCTGAGGAGGCCCGGGAGGCGGAAGGCCCCCTGGCCATGCCCGCGGCCGAGAGGCTCATGGCGGAAAAGGGCGTGGCCCCCGAGGCGGTCCCCGGCACGGGCCTCGGCGGGCGGATCCTGAAGGAGGACGTCCTCCGCCACCTGGAAACCGCCCCCAGGCCCGAACCCGCCCCGCCCCCGCCACCCCCTGTCCAGACCCCGCCGCCCCCCACCGCACCCCCTGCGGAGAAGCCCTGGCGGGTGGACGAGGCCGTGCCCATGACCCCCCTGCGCCGCCGCATCGCGGAAAGGCTCCTCCAGGCCCGCCAGACCACGGCCATGCTCACCACCTTCAACGAGGCGGACATGTCCGCGGTCATCGCCTTGAGGAAGGAGCTCGGGGAGGCCTTCCAGAAGAAGCACGGGGTGAAGCTGGGCTTCATGAGCTTCTTCGTGAAGGCGGTGGTCCAGGCCCTGAAGGAGATCCCCGAGCTCAACGCGGAGATCCGGGACGGGTACATCGTCTACCACCGCTACTACGACATCGGCATCGCCGTGGGGGGCGGCGAGGGCCTGGTGGTGCCCGTCCTAAGGGACGCGGACCGGCTTTCCTTCGCGGAGATTGAACGGCAGATCGCGGACTTCGCCGAACGGGCCCGCACCAAGAAGCTCAAGCCCGAGGAGCTCATGGGGGGCACCTTCACCATCACCAACGGGGGGATCTACGGCTCCCTCAACTCCACCCCCCTCCTGAACCCGCCCCAGGTGGGCATCCTGGGCATGCACGCCATCCAGGAGCGCCCCGTGGCCCGGGAGGGGCAGGTGGTGATAAGGCCCATGATGTACCTGGCCCTCTCCTACGACCACCGCATCGTGGACGGTCGGGAGGCGGTGACCTTCCTCCGCCGGGTGAAGGAGCTCATCGAAAACCCCGTGCGGCTCCTCCTGGAGGTGTGAGGTGTACGACCTCCTGGTCATCGGGGCCGGCCCCGGGGGGTACGTGGCGGCCATCCGGGCGGCCCAGCTGGGGATGAAGGTGGGGGTGGTGGAGAAGGAGAAGGCCCTGGGGGGGACCTGCCTAAGGGTGGGGTGCATCCCCTCCAAGGCCCTCCTGGAGACCACCGAGCGCATCTACGAGGTGAAAAAGGGCCTTCTTGGGCTCAAGGTGGAGGGCTTCAGCCTAGACCTAGGGGCCCTTCTCGCCCACAAGGACAAGGTGGTCCAGGCCAACACCCAGGGGATTGAGTTCCTCTTCAAGAAAAACGGCATCGCCCGCCACCTGGGCACGGCCCGCTTCCTTTCCGAGAAGAAGGTGGAGGTGGCGGAGACGGGGGAGGTCCTGGAAGGGCGGTACCTCCTCATCGCCACGGGGAGCGCCCCCCTCATCCCCCCCTGGGCGGAGGTGGACTACGAGCGGGTGGTGACCTCCACCGAGGCCCTGAGCTTCCCGGAGGTGCCCGAGCGGTTCGTCGTGGTGGGGGGCGGGGTGATCGGCCTCGAGCTCGGGGTGGTTTGGCACCGGCTCGGGGCCAAGGTCACCGTGCTGGAGTACATGGACCGCATCCTCCCCACCATGGACGCCGAGCTTTCCCGGGCGGCGGAAAAGATCTTCAAGAAGGAGGGCCTGGAGATCCGCACCGGGGTGCGGGTGGTGCGGGTGGCCCCTGAGGGGAAAGGGGCCCGGGTGGAGCTCGAGGGGGGCGAGGCCCTTTGGGCCGACCGGGTCCTCGTGGCCGTGGGGCGGCGGCCCTACACGGACGGCCTTGGCCTGGAGGCGGCGGGGCTTTCCACGGACGAGCGGGGCCGCATCCCCGTGGACGGGCACCTGAGGACCAAACACCCCCACATCTACGCCATCGGGGACGTGATCCGGGGGCCCATGCTGGCCCACAAGGCCAGCGAGGAGGGCATCGCCGCGGTGGAGCACATGGCCACGGGGGTGGGCCACGTGGACTACCTGGCCATCCCCAGCGTGGTCTACACCCACCCCGAGGTGGCGGGGGTGGGGTACACGGAGGAGGAGCTTAAGGCCCAGGGCATCCCCTACAAGGTGGGCCGGTTCCCCTACTCCGCCTCCGGCCGGGCCCGGGCCATGGGGGAGACGGAGGGCTTCGTCAAGGTCCTGGCCCACCGGGACACGGACCGCATCCTGGGGGTCCACGGCATCGGGGCCCGGGTGGGGGACGTGCTGGCGGAGGCCGCTCTAGCTATCTTCTTCAAGGCCAGCGCCGAGGACCTGGGCCGCGCCCCCCACGCCCACCCTTCCCTTTCCGAGATCCTCAAGGAGGCCGCCCTGGCGGCGTGGGAGAGGCCGATTCACCTTTAAGCCCCAAGGTAAAGACCCCGGGGGGAGCGCCCCCGGGGTCCAATCGTTTCCAGGCTAGGGAGCCGACGTACCTTGGAGCTCGAGGCGGTACTTGTTGAAGGGGTTGTTGTCCTCACCGCCTTCGGCGATGGTGTAGCTCGTCACCACCAGATAGTACGTCCCGTCCGCGGGCAGGGTGTAGGTGATCTCGGAATCCGTGATCTGCCCGGGGACAAGGTCATCGTTCTGGGCCAGCACGTTGCCGTTGCCGTCCAGGAGGTAGAGGTAGGAGTCCAGGGTGCCCCCCAGGCTGGAGCGGGCGTACACCCGGGCCCGGATCTGGTCCCCCGCGGTCCCTGTGAAGGCGAAGAAGTCGTAGTCCTGGGGCTGGCCGAAGATGTAGGCCACTTGGGTGGTCTGGCCGTAGGCGATGGGCGCGGCCTGCGCCCGGGTGTCGTTGGGCTCGTAGGGGTCCGTGGGGTTGAGGTCCACCTCCGTGGCCAAGAGGCGCACCGGCTTGTAGTCCGGCTGCCCCGCGCTGGAACCAGGGGTGGCCACCAGGGTGCCCACGAAGATCCCCCGCTCCTCCGGCAGGCCGCCGGTGAGGGCCAGATCCGCGCCGGCCACGTAGATATCGTAGGTACCGGGGGCGATCTCGTAGAACCAGGCCTCTCCGCTCGCGTCCGTCTTGGCCCAGTACATGGGCGTAGGGTCCGTGGGGTCCCCAGGGCGGAGGCCCCGCCCCCGGAGGATCACGTCCGCGAAAAGGCCCGGGAAGGTGCCCCGCTCGTTCTGGTACTCCACCTTGACCCGCACCACCGAGCCCTTCTGGGGCAGGGCGCCGCACCCCTGGGCCAGGAGGTCCGCCAGGTTGCGGGCGTTCAGATGGCCCCAGCCCTTCTCCCGGGTGAAGCGCCGCTCCCAGGTGGTGGTCTCCAGGGCCCGGCGTACCTGGTAGGGGGTGGCCTCGGGGCAGGCCGCCTTCACCAGGGCCGCGGCCGCGGCGGTGTAGGGGCCGGAGAAGGAGGTGCCGGAGATAAGGCCGTACCCGCCCCCAAGCCAGGTGGGGTTGGCAAGGAGCACGTCTAGACCAGGAGCGGCGCTGGAAACGTGGCGGCCGTAGGTGGAGAAATCGGTCTTGTTCCGATTGCCGTCCGCGGCAGCCGAGGCGATGATGCCGGGATAGCCCGCGGGGGTGCGGACCTCGTCCTTGTAGGAGTTCCCAGCGCTGGCCACCACCACCACACTGTTGGCCAGGGCGTAGTCAAAGGCCTCTTTCACCAGGTTCCCGTACCCTAGGCCACCCCAGGAGTTGTTGAGCACCTGGGCCCCCCGGTTCACCGCCCAGACCACCCCCCGGGCCACGTAGAAGTCCCCCACATAGCCCGGCTGGAAGATGGCCACCGGCAGGAACTTGGTCCTGGGGGCCAGCCCGGCAATCCCCTGGCCGTCCTTGGGGGCGCTCACCGTGGAGGCCACAAAGGTGCCGTGGTAGGTCTCCCCCAAAGCCCCTAAGCCCTGGATAAAGTTCAGCCAGTCTTGGGCGGAGGTGTAGGTGGTATCGGTTACCGGGTCATAGGCCCTTCCCGCCCAGTTGGCCGCCAGGTCGGGGTGGGTGACGTCCGCGGGGTCATCAATGATGGCCACCGTCACCCCCTCGCCCATGAAGCCGCGGTCCCAAGCCCCTTTGGCGTCCAGGTGCCGGGGGTCTAGGGCGTACTGGGGAAGCTCGTCAAAGACCTGGTCGGCTGGGTTACCCAAAGGGGCCAAGCTCCCACCCCCGCCAAGCCGCTCCACAGGATCGTCTTTGGGGGCCTGAACCATGGCCAGGTGGGGTTCGGCGTAGCGAAGACCGGGGAGCCCTTTAAGAGCCTGGCTAGCCTTCAAGGCATCGCCAGGCACCTGGAGCAAGGCCGCCTTGAGCTCGGGAATCCGGGCGATTTCCTTTGCCCCTAGCCTACGGATGGCCTCTTGTAGGGCCCCTTCCTCCTGGTAGGCCACCACCACCTGGCCCTGAACGTAGGTCACCCCTTCACGGGAAGCCAGCTCGGGCGCTTGGGCCGGCCCCTGTGGAGCGCGGCCCGTAGGCTGGGTGCAGGCCCCAAGAAGGAGCGCCAAGCCAAGGGTGACCAGCCAAGTCCGCCCATTGGGACGTAGATTCACCTTCCTCATCGTTTCACTCCCCCGTGGTGAACTCAAAGACCTGGGTCCCAGGGCGGCTTAGGCGGATAAAGGAGGTAGAGCTGGGCCAGGTCTGAACGCTGTAGGCGGAGATCCGGTTTTCCTCCGGGTTGTACTTGTAGGCGAAGCTGGCATAAAGCTGCCAAGCATAGGTTCGGTAGGCCTGGAGCTCGGACAAGGAGGCGTAGCCGTCAAAGTTGTAGGGCAGGGTCACGGTGCCCTGGGATACGTTTACGGGTACAAGGTTGGGGTTGTTAGGATCCGTCGTATCCGTGTAAATCGTGGGGACGTTGCCAAGGAATCCGTACACCAGAGCCTCCCCTTGGAGAATCCCATTGCCCTGATCCCCTGTACCGAACTCCACCTGGAGGAGCCCCCCCCCTAAGGTCTGCCAGGCTACCCAGTCCCCGGTGAGGGTGTCCCAGAGGACCAGGTTGTACGCCGCTCCGTCCGCGCCTAAATCCAGCTGCGGATGCCCGATGACAAAGTCTGGGGTTTTAGACACGTCCTTGGCCTCGTCCGCGGGAGCCACGAGGGGGGCGAAGAAGGGGGGCAAAGGGGTGGTGGAGCTGGGGGCGCTCTCCGCCCGGTTGGCACCCCGGGCCACCACCCGGTAGTAGTAGGTCTGGCCGGGGGTGAGGTCTGGAGAGGCATCCCGGAAGTAGAAGGGGCGGTTGAAGGCGTTGCTGGGGCAGCTATTGCTTCGAGAACCCCCCACGGTGCCCACCCGGGTCCAGTTCTGGCCGTCTTCAGAACGCTCAATATCAAAGGCGAAGGGAACCGTGGAAGCCGTGTAGCACCAACGCACCTCCACGTAGAGGTTGCTCCCTTCGGGCGCCGCCAGGGGCATCTCCCCCACCTGACCCTTGCCCAGGGGCACGGTGAGGGTCGTGGGGGCCTTAACGCTGTAGAAGCCTACGGCCTGGGTCAGGGTGATGGCCGTGGCCGCCACCCCAGTAGGGGCGCTTACCGTATTGTTCTGCGCAGAAGCGGTATTGATAAAGGTCAAGGGAAGGATGTAGTGGCTGCGGTTGTTGTTGAAGTCGTAGGCCACCACTTCTAGGTACACCTCCTCGCCGTCCACATCCCCGAAGCCAGCCACTTGGGAACCAGAGAGGGTCTGGTTATCGGTGTCCTCTGTATCGGTAAAGAGGCGCCGGCTGGAGGTGGCGGTTTGGGTCAGGAAGGCCGCGCCCGGCGTGCGGCCCAAGGCCACGTAGATGTAGCGCATGGGCTTCACGTAGTCCTTGGAGGTGTCCACTTGGACCCGGAAGGGGATGGCGTTGGTGAAGGTCTGGCCCTCCAGAGGGTCGGTGCCGTTTTGGGTGACGATCAGGGTAGGTGGGGTGGTGGTGGCGCTTTGGTCAAAGGCCGGCTTCTGGATGACGGTGATGCTGTCCATATCCGGCACACGGATGCCCTCCACCACGCTCCCCGCCATACCGGGCTTTTGGACCTCGAGGCGATAGACCCCCTCGGGGAGCCGGTCAAAGGTGAAGCGCCCTTCCGCATTGGCGCTGGCTGTGCGTAAGAGAAGCCTCTCGAGGTATAGGCGCAAGGTGGTCCCCTGCACCGGAGCCCCAGCTCCCTCGCTCACCACCGCTACGTTTAGGGTGTGGTCACCCGATGGGAGGGCGCTCCTTGGCCCCGGACAGGCCGTGAGAAGCAGGCTTAACCCCATCAAAAGTGGTAAAAAGGCTTTCCTCATAAGGCAACCTCCCCGCAGAACCTTGGATACCTGTAGGCCATAAACAGACCTCCTCGTTTGGCACTTGCGCCGGGGGTTTTCTACTTTCATTCAGGCGATTTCGTCAAGAACCGGGCCCCTAACCTTGTTTTTGATGCGGAAAAGTCGTATACTTATGCACGCCCCCTCGAGGGGCTAGAATGGGGTCGGCATGAAGATCGTCCTGGCATACTCCGGCGGGCTGGACACCAGCATCATCCTCAAGTGGCTGAAGGAAACCTACGGGGCCGAGGTCATCGCCTTCACCGCGGACATCGGCCAGGGGGAGGAGGTGGAGGAGGCCCGCCTCAAGGCCCTAAGGACCGGGGCCTCCAAGGCCATCGCCCTGGACCTACGGGAAGAGTTCGTGCGGGACTTCGTCTTCCCCATGATGCGCGCGGGGGCGGTGTACGAAGGCTACTACCTCCTGGGCACCTCCATCGCCCGGCCCCTCATCGCCAAGTACCTGGTGAAGATCGCCGAGGAGGAAGGGGCAGAGGCCATCGCCCACGGGGCCACGGGCAAGGGGAACGACCAGGTGCGCTTTGAGCTCACCGCCTACGCCTTAAAGCCGGACATCCGGGTCATCGCCCCCTGGCGGGAGTGGAGCTTCCAGGGCCGGCAGGAGATGATGGCCTACGCCGAGGCCCACGGCATCCCCGTGCCCGTGACCCAGGAAAAGCCCTACTCCATGGACGCCAACCTCCTCCACATCTCCTACGAGGGCGGGGTCCTGGAAGACCCCTGGGCCGAGCCCCCTAAGGGGATGTTCCGCATGACCCAAGACCCCGAGGAGGCCCCAGACGAGCCCGAGTACGTGGAGATCGCATTTAAGGCGGGGGACCCGGTGGCGGTGAACGGGGAGAGGCTTTCCCCCGCGGCCCTTCTCCAAAAGCTCAACGAGATCGGGGGCCGGCACGGGGTGGGCCGGGTGGACCTGGTGGAAAACCGCTTCGTGGGGCTAAAGTCCCGCGGGGTCTACGAGACCCCAGGGGGCACCCTCCTCTACCACGCCCGCCGGGCGGTGGAGAGCCTCACCCTGGACCGGGAGGTCCTTCACCAGCGGGACGCCCTCTCCCCCAAGTACGCGGAGCTGGTCTACTACGGCTTCTGGTACGCCCCCGAGCGGGAGGCCCTCCAGGCCTACTTTGACCACGTGGCGAAGGCCGTGACCGGCGTGGCCCGGCTCAAGCTCTACAAGGGGAACGCCTACGTGGTGGGCCGGAAGGCGGAAAAGAGCCTTTACCGAAAGGACCTGGTGTCCTTTGACCAGGCGGGGGGCTACAACCAGAAGGACGCGGAGGGGTTCATCAAGATCCAGGCCCTGCGCCTTAGGGTCAGGGCCCTGGTGGAGGGCAAAGGGCATGGGGCATAGGACCTGGGGCGGCCGCTTCAGCGAGGGGCCGGACGCCCTCGCAGCCCGGTTCAACGCCTCCCTCCCCTTTGACCGGGCCCTTTGGCGGGAAGACCTCTTCCAAAACCGGGTGCACGCCCGCATGCTCCACAAGGTGGGCCTCCTTTCGGAAGCGGAGCTAAAGGCCATCCTCCAGGGCCTGGACCGGATTGAGGAGGAGATTGAAAGGGGCACCTTTCCCTGGCGGGAGGAGCTGGAGGACGTGCACATGAACCTCGAGGCCCGCCTCGTGGAGCTCATCGGCCCCCCTGGGGGCAAGCTCCACACCGCCCGGAGCCGCAACGACCAGGTGGCCACCGACCTACGGCTCTTCCTCCGGGGTGCCCTGGACGAGCTCTTGGAGGAAATCCGGGGCCTAAAGCGGGTTCTGGTGGCGGAGGCGGAGCGGCACCTGGAACCCCTCCATGTCCTCCCCGGCTACACCCACCTGCAACGGGCCCAGCCCATCCTCCTTTCCCACTGGTTTTTGGCCTACTACGAGATGCTCTCCCGGGACGAGGGGCGGCTAAAGGACGCCCGGGAGAGGCTCAACGAAAGCCCCTTGGGGGCCGCGGCCCTGGCGGGGACGGGCTTCCCCATAGACCGGCACTTCACCGCCAAAGAGCTTGGCTTCCGCGCCCCCATGCGGAACTCCCTGGACGCGGTGGCCTCCCGGGACTTCGCCCTCGAGGTCCTCTCCGCCCTAAACATCGGCCAGCTCCACCTGTCGCGCCTTTCGGAAGAGCTCATCCTCTATAGCACCGAGGAGTTCGGCTTCGTGGAGATCCCCGACGCCTTCGCCACCGGGTCTTCCATCATGCCCCAGAAGAAGAACCCGGACATCCTGGAGCTCATCCGGGCCAAGGCGGGAAGGGTTTTGGGGGCGCTGGTGGCCCTCTCCACGGTGGTGAAGGGGCTTCCCCTCACCTACAACAAGGACCTCCAGGAGGACAAGGAGCCCCTTCTGGATGCCCTTTCCACCTACCGGGATAGCCTGAGGCTCCTGAAGGCCCTCCTCCCAGGGCTTAAGTGGAACCGGGCCCGGATGTGGCGGGCGGCGGAGGAGGGGTACGCCCTGGCCACGGAGCTTGCGGACTACCTGGCGGAAAAAGGGCTTCCTTTCCGGGAGGCCCACCACGTGGTGGGGCGGCTGGTGCGGAAGCTTTCCGAGGAGGGGCGCCCCCTGAAGGCCCTCACCCTGGAGGAGCTTAGGGCCCACCACCCCCTCTTCGCCGAGGACGCCCTGCCCCTCCTCCGGCTGGAGACCGCCATCCACCGGAGAGGGTCCTACGGGGGCACGGCCCCGGAGGCGGTGCGGGAACGGGTTTTGGAGGCCAGGAAGGAGGTGGGGCTTGAAGGAGCTTGAACTAAAGGTCTTCCCCCAAAGGGAGAAACCCCCCCAGGAAATGAATCCCCTCCCCGAGGTGCGGCGGGGGGCGGGGGTGGAGCTTAGGAAGGCCCGGCTTTCCGATGTGGACGCCATCTACTGGCTCATCCGCTACTGGGCGGAAAAGGGCCTGATGCTGGTCCGGAGCCACAGCCACCTCTACGAAAACATCCGGGACTTCTTCGTCCTGGAGGACGAGGACGGGCAGATCGTGGGCACAGGGGCCCTGCACGTCCTCTGGCGGGACCTGGGGGAGATCCGGGGCCTCGCCGTCCACCCGGCAAGGCAAGGGGAGGGCCTTGGGCGCTGGCTGGTGCTAGCGGCGGAGCGGGAGGCCCGGGATCTGGGCCTGCCCCGGGTCTTCGCCTGGACCCTGCAGGTGGGCTTCTTCCGGGGCCTCGGCTACCAGGTCACCACCCGGGAGGCCCTGCCCCCCAAGGTGTGGAGCGAGTGCAACGCCTGCCCCTTCTACGAGAACTGCCGGGAGATCGCGGTGGTAAAGTGGCTTTACCCCAGGGAGGCCGACCTCTAGAATGGGTGGGATGGGGCTACATCAGGAGGCCATGGCCTGGGGCCCCTACGAGCCTTTGCAGGACGAGGAGCCCTACCACGGGAAAACCCCGGGGCTTCCCCCTTCGGGGATGCGAAGAGAACCCCCAGGCGGCCCTGGAAGGTTGGGCCCGCCTACATGTAGCCCGGGGAGAGCCCCTACCGGTCTCTTGGCAGGGCTAACGGAGGAAGAATGGCAGGACTAAAGGAGCGCGCGGTTTTGGTGCTGGAAGACGGCACCGTCTACCACGGCTACGCCTTCGGGGCCCGGGGGAAGACGGTGGGGGAAGTGGTCTTCAACACCGCCCAGACGGGCTACCAGGAGATCATGACCGACCCCAGCTACCACGGGCAGATCGTGGTCATGACCTACCCCCACCAGGGGAACTACGGGGTGAACGTCTACGACATGCAGTCCAACCGCCCCTGGGTGCGGGGCTTCGTGGCCAAGGAGTTCAGCCGGGTGGCCTCGAGCCCCCGCGCCCAGCAGACCCTGCAGGAGTTCATGGAGTTCTACGGGGTGGTGGGCCTGGAGGGCATCGACACCCGGGCCCTGGTGCGGAAGATCCGGGAAGGGGGGGTCCTAAAGGGGGTCATCGCCCACGCGAGCCTCTACGGCGCCCCCGACCACGCCTTCACGGAGGAGGAGCTTGGGGCCCTAAAGGAGGAGGCCCGGGCCTGGCGGGACATCGACGGGCGGGACATGACCCCCGAGGTCACCACCCCCCTCCCCTACGCCTGGCCCACCCTGAAAACCGGGCGGCGCATCGTGGTCATGGACTTCGGCATCAAGCACGCCATCGTGGAGAACCTGGCGGCCCAAGGCTTTGAGATCATCGTGGTGCCGGGCAAGACCCCGGCCAGCCAGATCATGGCCCTCGAGCCCCACGGCCTTTTCATCTCCAACGGCCCCGGGGACCCCTCCATGCCCCGCTACGCCCACGAGACCATCTGGAAGCTCATGGGCCTCCTCCCCACCTTCGGCATCTGCCTGGGGCACCAGCTTCTGGCCCTGGCCGCGGGGGGGCGCACCTACAAGATGAAGTTCGGCCACCGCGGGGCCAACCACCCGGTGAAGAACCTGCAGACGGGCAAGATTGAGATCACCAGCCAGAACCACGGCTACGCGGTGGACATCGACTCCCTCAAGGACTTCAAGCCCACCCACGTGAACCTGAACGACGGGACCCTGGAGGGCATGACCCACGTGCGCTACCCCGTCTTCTCCGTGCAGTACCACCCGGAAGCCGCCCCCGGCCCCCACGACGCCCTCTACCTCTTCCGCCGCTTCCTGGAGGAAGTGGAGGCCTTCCACGGGGCCACGGGGCTCCCGGTGGAGAAGCAAAGGGCAGACGGCTTCGGGGTCTAAAGGCCTAGGAAAGCCCGCACCGCCTGGACCTCCTCCTCCAGGCTGAGCCTTTCCGTGTCCAGAAGGAGGGCCCGGGGGTGGCCCTTTAGGAGGCGAAGGGGGCCTTCCGGGTCGTAGTTCCGCTTCTCCTCGGCCACGATCTTGAGCTTGGCCAAGACCTCCTCCAGGGGGGCCAGGGCCAGGGCCTCCTCCAGCTCCTCCGGGGCCAAGACCCCTTCCGCCAGAGCCCGGAGGCGCTCGGCCTCCTCGGGGGCAAGCTCCACCCGGTCAAAGGCGTCCCTCCGGGTGAGGAGGCGCTTTAGGCGGGTGGCCTCCCGGGCGTGAAGGACCACGAACAGGGCCTTGGGGAGGGCCTCCAGGGCGTAGGCCACCTCCCTTTCCCCCCTCAGGCCGTCAAAGAGGAGGGGCCGGGTGGGGGGGGCGTACCCCTGGGCCAGGACCTGGGCCACCCCCCCTGGGAACTCCTCCCGGAAGCGGCGGGTGAGGCGGAAGCGCTCCTCCCGGGGGATGGGGGGCTTCGCCCCGTAGCGGGGGAGGACATAGAGGTCCACCAGCGCCCGCCGGTCGGGGAGGCGGGGAAAGCCTAGGGCCTCCACCAGGGTGCTCTTCCCCACCCCGGTGAGGCCCACCAGGACGAGAAGGGGGAGCTCCCGGAGGGGCACAAGCCCAGGAGCAGCCTCGAGGGCAAAGGGCACCATGGGGGGTATTCTACGGCCTCTGGTAGGATGGGGGGGATATGAAGCGGCTTTTCGGTGCCCTCCTCCTCTTCGCCCTGGCCCTGGCCCAGACCCCCGCCTACCCCGAAACCGCCTTCGGTCTGGGGTACGCCCCCGACCGGGGGGTCTACCTCCAGGGGGGGCTGCTCCTGCCCTTCAGCCCCCTGGGCCTGGACACGGGGCTGGACCTGGAGGTCCTTTTGGACCAGAACCCCCAAGGGGAAGCCCTCTTCAAGGCCAACCTCTTCCCCGGGCTGGTGGTGGAAAGCCTCTACGCCTCCTTGGGGGTGGGGCTGGACCTCCGCTACCCCTTCGGGGCCCACCTGGGGCCCCTCTTCAGCCTGGAGATCCCCGGCGGGGCCCTTTCCGCCCGGCTTGGGCTTGGGTACGAGGGAAGGCTCCACCTGGCCTACGGCCTCGGCCTCAGGCTCTACCTCGAGCCCCTGGCCCTGGAGGCCGCCTTCTCCGACCGCTACCCCTTCCGCCTAAGCCTCCTCTACCTCTTCTAAGCCATGGGCAAACCCTGGAGGCGGCGCCTTCCCCTCATCCTCTTTTCCCTCCCCGCCTTGGGGACCTTGGGGCTTTTCGTCCTCTACCCCTTCTTGGATGTCCTCCGCTTCTCCACCTGGGAGTGGTCCGGGCTTTCCGAGCCCAAGCCCGTGGGGCTTAAGAACTACGCCCACCTCCTCCAGGACCCCGCCTTTTGGGGCAGCCTCTGGGTCACCCTGAAGTTCATGCTCCTCGCCCTCCCCCTCTTCGTGGGGCTTTCCGTGGCCCTGGCCCTGGCCCTGGAGGGGGCGCCCTACGAGCGCCTGGCCAAAAGCCTCCTCTTCCTGCCGGGGCTGGTCACCCTGGGGGGGGCCACCTTGAGCTGGTACACCCTCTTCACCCCGGAGTACGGGGCCCTGGCCCAGTTCCTCCCCGTCCCCCCCTGGGACCGGGAGGGGTTCTGGGCCCTGGCGGTGGTGGTCCTCTTCACCCTCTGGCGGCATCTGGGCTACGGGGTGCTGGTGGCCTCCGCCCGGCTCAAGGCCATCCCCAAGACCCTCCTGGAGGCGGCCTACGTGGACGGGGCGGGGCCCTTTGAGGCCTTCCGCTACGTGACCCTGCCCCTCCTCCGGCCCGCCCTGGCCTTCTTGGTGGTGGTGGGGACGGTCCTCGCCCTCCAGTCCTACAGCGCCGTCTTCCTCCTCACCCGGGGGGGGCCTTTCGGGGCCACCCGGGTCCTGGGCTACTACCTGTACGAGGCGGGGTTTGAGAACTTCCGCCTGGGCTACGCCGCGGCGGTCACCGTGGTCATCCTCCTCCTCACCCTCTTCTTCGCCTACGCCCAGCTCCGGCTTCTCCGCTCGGAGGATTAGCGGTGTAGGGCCAGGTCGCGGAGGTGGCCCTCAAAGTCCGCGTTGAGGAAAAGCCGCCCCTGGGCGTGGAAGAAGTAGAGGTAGGGGCGGCCCCCTTCGTCCTGGCGCTTGGGGCTTAAGACCGCCCGGAGGGCCGCCCGGCCGGGGTTGGCGATGGGCCCCGGGGGGAGGCCCTTGTAGCGGTAGGTGTTGTAGGGGGAGTCCACGGCGAAGTCCCCCGCCTTCCGGTCCAGGGCGGGGAGGGGCTTACCCAGGGCGTAGGCCACGGTGGGGTCCGCCTGGAGGGGCATGCCCCGTTCCAGGCGGTTCAGGAAGACCCCGGCGATGTAGGGCATCTCCGCTTCAGCCCCCGCCTCCTGCTGGACGATGGAGGCCAGGGTCACCCAGGCGTGGACGGAAAGCCCGAGGCGCCCTAGGGCCTCCTCCACCTCGGGGGTGAGCTCCATCCGGAAGCGGTCCAGCATGGCCCGGACCAGCTCCTCGGGGGTGGCGAGGAGGTCAAAGGTGTAGGTGGCGGGGAAGAGGTAGCCCTCGAGGCCCCGCCCCTCCACAAACGGGGGCTTGAGGGGCCCTGGGTCTTCCACCAGCCTCAAGAAGGCCTCCCCGGGCAGCCCCGCCTCCTGAAGCCGCCGGGCGTAGTCCTGGGCGCGGAGGCCCTCGGGGAAGGTGAGGGTCACCGTGAGGGGCCTCACCCCCCCGGTGAGGGCCCGGGCCAGGCGGAAGGCCCCTTCCCCCCTAAGCCGGTAAACCCCGGGGACGAGCTTCCGCGCTTTGCCGGAAAAGCGCAGGTAGGCGGAGAAGGGGTAGGCGGAGCGGACGAGCCCGGCCTCCTCCAGCGTCCGGGCCACCTCCTGGGCCGTGGCCCCTTTGGGGACGCGCACCAGGGCCTCCTTCCCCGTGGGGCCCAAAAGCCAAAGGGCGTAGAGGAGCAGGAGGAGGAAGGTGAGGAAAAGCCCCACCACCCCCCGCCAGAGCCACGCCCTAGGCCCCTCCCGCAAGGTAATCCTCCAGGAGCACCACCGCGGCCATCTCGTCCAGCTTGCCCTTGTCCCGCTTGAGGCGCCTCGGGGCCTCCCTAAGACGGCGCTCCGCCAGCTTGGTGGTGTAGCGCTCGTCCACCAGCACCACCTCCACCCCCCGGGCCCTCAAGGCCTCCACCAGGGCCAAAACCCCCTGGGCCTCCTCGCTCATGGTCCCGTCGGTGCGCAAGGGAAGGCCCACCACGAGCCTTGCCAGGCCCTCCCGGCGCACGAAGTCCAAAAGGGCCTCCACATCCCTCTCCAGCCCTTGCCGCACCAAATACCCCCGGCCGAAGGCGAAGGGCCGCCCCTCCTCCCCCACCGCGAGGCCGATCCTGGCCCGGCCCACGTCAAGCGCGCCCACCCGCATACCGAACGCTCCGGTCCGCCAGGACCACCCCCAGGAAGAGGAGGCCCACCCCCAGGGCCCGGCCCAGCTCCTCCAGGCCCACCACCCCGAAGCGGTTGAGGGTGCTGGTGGAGGCCAGGACCAAGGCGGCGAGGAAGACCAAGGCTGTCCCCTGGGCCCGTAAGGGGTTTTTCCGCCAGAAGAGGGCCGTGGTGTAGAGGGCCACCCCGGCCATGAGGAGGGTGCCCAGGAGGTTAAAGGGGATGGTCCAGAGCCTGGGGGAGGTGAGGCCGGGGGGCGGGAAGGCCGCCCCCGAGGGGGCGTAGGGCGCGGGCAGGCGGGCGAGGTCCAGGGGGGCGGTGAGGACCAAGAAGAGGCCGTAGAGGACGAGGGGAAGGAGAAGGAGGAGAAGCCCCCGCGCCGCCCTCGGGTTCAGGAGGGCCAGGCTCCCCAGGCCCAGGAAGGTCACCCCGTGCATGGCCCCCGTGAGGTACCAGAGGCGGTAGAGGAAGGGGGTCCAGGCCCCCTGGAGCTTGGCCAGGAGCTCCGCGGAAACCGCCAGGGCGAAGAGAAAGAGGCCCAGGCTGTAGAGGGCGTTGTGCCAGGAGGGGCGCCGGGTGTAGCGGGCCAGGGTCAGGCCGAAGAGGGCCCAGGAGAGGAGGGCCGCCAGGAAACCCAGGAGCATGCCCCCAGTTTACCGCGCCGGGGTATTAGAGGAGGTCCTCCAACGCCTTCAAGGCCTTTTCCGGGTCCAGCCCCGCCCCCTGGGCCAAAGCGCCCTTCCCGCCCCCCCGGCCCCCCGCCCGCTCCGCGAGGGCCCGGAAGAGGGCGCCGGCCTCGAGGCCCCTTTCCCGCGCCCGTTCGGAGAGCTTCAGCACCGCCTGCCCCCCGGAGAGGACCAGGGCCACGTCCGCCCCCCTCGCCACCAGGTCGTCCGCCGCCTGGCGGAGCGCAGACCCGTCCAGCCCCGGGAGCTCCGCCCCCCCATACCGGAGGCCCCCCTTCTCCTTCAGGGCCACCCCCTCCCTAAGCTCCGCCCGCACCAGCCGGGCCCGTAGGCTTTGGACCTCCTTCTCCTTGGCCTTGAGCTCGGCCATGAGCTTTTCCAGGCGCTCCTCCAGGGCGGCCTCCCCCACCTCGAGGCGCTCGGAGAGGGCCTTCAGCCGGTTCAAGGCCCCGCGGGCGAAACGGAGGGCCGCCTCCCCGGCCACGGCCTCGATCCGCCTGACCCCCGCGGAGACCGCCTCCTCCCGGGCGATGAGGAAGGCCCCGATCTCCCCCGTGCGGCGCACGTGGGTGCCCCCGCAGAGCTCCTTGGAGGGGCTCCCCTCCACGGTCACCACCCGCACCACCTCCCCGTACTTCTCCCCGAAGAGGGCCATGGCCCCCTCCCGCCTGGCCTCCTCCAGGGGGAGGTAGCGCCAGGTCACGGGGAAGTCCGCCATGATCCAGCGGTTCACCAAAAGCTCTATCCGCTCAAGCTCCTCCGGGGTCAGGGCCTCGGGGTGGGTGAAGTCAAAGCGGAGCCTATCGGGGGCCACCAGGCTCCCCGCCTGGCGCACGTGGGGGCCGAGCACGGCCCGTAGGGCGGCGTGGAGGAGGTGGGTGGCGGTGTGGTGGCGCTCCGTGTCCCGCCGTTTGGGGTCCACCACCGCCCGCACCTTCTCGCCTACCCGGAGGACCCCCTCCTCCACCTTAGCCCGGTGGAGGAAGAGGCCCTTCTCCGTCTTGTGCACGGTCTCCACCCGGGCCCGGCCGCCTGTCCACTCCAAAAGGCCAAAGTCCCCGATCTGCCCGCCCCCTTCCGCGTAGAAGGGGGTGCGGTCCAAGACCACCTGGACCTCCGTGCCGGGGCCGGCCTCGGAAAGGGCCTGGTCCCCGGCCAGGAGGAGGAGGACCTCCCCCTCCCCCTCCAGGGTGGTGTAGCCCAGAAACTCCGTGGCCCCCCGCTCCGCGTAGAGCTCCTCCAGGGCCTCCGCGCTCCGCTTGAAGATCTCCCGTTCAAAGGCCATGTGGGCCCTCGAGCGCTCCTGCTGCTCGGCCATGGCCTTCTGGAAGCCCTCGGTGTCCACCCCGAAGCCCCTTTCGGCGGCGATCTCCACCGTGAGGTCCAAGGGGAAGCCGTAGGTGTCGTAAAGGCGGAAGGCCTCCCTTCCCGGAAGCACCTCCCCCGGCTTCAGGCCGGAAAGGAGGGTCTCTAGCCGCTTCAGGCCCCCCTCCAGGGTCTCCAGGAAGCGCTCCTCCTCCAGCCGCACCTGGCGCACCGTGGCCTCCAGGTGCTCCCGCATCTCCGGGTAGAAGTCCCCAAGGAGCTCCGCCACCAAGGGCGCGAGGCGGTGGAGGAAGGGCTCGGAAAGCCCCAGGAGGTAGCCGTAGCGCAGGGCCCGGCGGAGGAGGCGGCGCACCACGTAGCCCCGCCCCGTATTGGAGAAGGTCACCCCGTCGGAAAGGGCCGCCACCACCGCTCGGATGTGGTCGGCGATGACCCGGTGGGGCACGGAGGCCTTCCCCTCGTAGGGGCGGCCGCTTAAGCGCACCACCTCTTCTATGAGGGGGAAGAAGGTGTCCGTGCGGTAGAAGTCCTCCACCCCCTGGAGGATGGCCGCCATGCGGTAAAGGCCCATGCCGGTGTCGATGTTCTTCTGGGGGAGGGGCTTCAGGATCCCGGGCCCCGGGATGGGCCCCTGGCGGTCGTACTGGGTGAAGACCAGGTTCCAGACCTCCACGAACCGGTCCCCACTCCCCGTGTTGGGGCCGGTCTCGTCCGGGGTGCCGAACTCGGGGCCCCGGTCGTAGAAGATCTCCGAACAGGGGCCACTAGGCCCGTTCGGCCCATGGGTGATGGCCCCCCCCGGCCAGTAGTTCTCCTCCTCCCCGAAGCGGCCGATCCTTTCTTCGGGAACCCCCACCAGGTCGCGCCAGATGGCGTAGGCCTCGTCGTCGTCCTGGAAGACCGTGACCCAAAGCCGGTTCGGGTCCAAACGGAGGCGCTCCGTGAGGAACTCCCAGGCCCAGAGGATGGCCTCCTTCTTGAAGTAGTCCCCGAAGGAGAAGTTGCCCAGCATCTCAAAGTAGGTGTTGTGCCGGGCGGTGCGCCCCACGTTCTCAATGTCCCCCACCCTTAGGCACTCCTGGCAGGTGGTGACCCGCCGCCACTCCTTGCCCCCGAAGATGGGGCGTTCCCCCAGGAAGTAGGGCTTTAGGGGGGCCATCCCGGCGGAGGTGAAGAGGAGGGAGGGGTCGTTCTCCGGCACCAGGCTGAAGGAGGGCAGGCGCAGGTGGCCCTTTTCCTCAAAAAAGGAGAGGTAGGCTTCCCGGATCTCGGCGGTGCGCATGGAGCCCATTATAAAAGCCCCGGAGGGGCCTGAAGGCCCCCCCGGAAACAAGCCCAACGGAGCTACTTCACCTGGACGGTGCCGGTGGCGAAGGCAGGGTTGCCACCGGTGTCGATGGCGCCTACCACCACACCCAGGGTAGCGGCGTAGTTGGGGGCGGTAACAGATGCAGAGTACTGGTTGTTGCTCCCGACAGTAGTAGGGGTCGGACCATCAAGGTAGTACTCCGCGCCCCCGGCCACGGCCTGGAGCAGGTAGATGCCCACACCATTGCCATACAAAGCCACGTTGTCGCTGGCGGTACCCGAAACGGTGAAGCTAGTACTGTTGCTCGGGGGCGTGGAGGGCAGGGTCACCGTCACGCTGGGCGGGGTGGTGTCGGTGGAACCGGTGGAGTAGCTCACACCCGAGGGCTGGTCCACGAAGCCGAAGTTCCCAGCCTGATCCACCGCCAGGAGACGGTACCGGGCACCGTTAGCAACAATGATGTTAGTAATGCTATCGTTGGAACCACTGTTGCTTTGATCGTCCTTTACCACCAAAACGAACTTGCCCGAGGTAGCGGGGATCAAAACGTAGTAGGTCAAGGACCCCACAGGGTTGCCGCCGACGTTGATGTTGATGATGTCAAAGGTGTTCGCGGTTCCGCCCGGGCCGAAGTTGGCGTTCACAGTAAGGGTGCGGTCCTCTTGCTGGACGGTGGGGGGGGTGGAGGGGAAAGGCTGATTACTGGTGTTGCCAAGAGCATCCGAAGCAGCGATGACACCAACGTTGTAGGGAATGCCAGCAGTCAGACCCAAGCTGGCCCAGGTCACACCGGCGCTTGGGGCATCAGGAAGATCCTTATCAATGTTGTTGGAGCCGACGTTAAAGCGAACCTTGTAGGTGATGCCGCCTACGCCAGCAGTGCCGTCGTTAGCCCCACTGCCACGGAAGAGCGTGGAACCAGCAATTTGCTGGGTTCCGGACAAGCCAACGAAGTCCTTGTCAAGCAGAGGACGGCGCACCTGCACCGTGGCAGAAGAGATGTCAGGAGCAACGTTATCCAGACCAAAAGAAGTCTGGACAACAACGTTGCTGTTGTTGTCTTGGACCTCTACAGTAACCTCCTCGCTGATAGTAAGGTTAGCGCTCTTAGCAAAGAGTACGGCGGGCTGCCCAGTCACAGGGGAGCCACTGGCAACAGGAGGTGTTACCACTACCTTGTACCCCGAGAGCTGGCCCGTGGTGCCACCGCTCGCCACGAGGTTGAAGGAGGGGCCGTTCCCCTGGAGGCTGTAGGTGGCCCCGCTGTAGCTCACGATCCCGACGGAAACCGTGACGTTCCCGTTCCCGTACCACTTAGTGTTCCCCACGGTCACGGGGGCGTTGGGGTTGTCCGTCTGGGAGACGGTGAGGCCCACCACCCGGTCCTGGTTCTGGAAGGTGGCCTGGATGGAGGCCGTCTTGGTGTTGCCCTGGACGTCGGTAACCTCGGCGCTCAGGGTGCGCTGGCCGTTGGGGAACTTGGGCTGGAGGGTGTTCGGGTCGTAGGCGGCGGTGTCAAAGGTGAGGGTGTACTCCACCGCCTGGGGGCGCAGGCCCTGGCTGGTGATGCGGGATACCTCCTGGCCGTCCACCTTAAGGACGATGCGCTGAATGCGTGCCCCTTCGTTGACCGTGATCTTCACCTGGGCAATGCCCGAGAGGACACCGTCGTTATAGGTAGGGGCAATGCCCACGGAGGTCACGGCACCGTCCCCGGTACCGCCGCCCCCTGTGCCGCCCTGCTGGCCGCAACCCGCAAAGAGCAGGGCCAGGGCAGCGGCCGTGGCCAAGACGAAGAACCTCTTTCCCTTCATAGCTCCATTCACCTCCTGCTGGATTCCGGCCCTTTGGGACTGTACCCCCGCGAGGGTTTCCAGCGGTTTCCCCCCGGGTGGGGGATGCAGCGGCAGGGCCTTGGAACCGTCAGCATCCAATGGGGATTCTAAAGGGAAGGCCCCCGGTTGTCAAGGGAAACTTCGGCCCAGGATTAAGAAAACCTAAAGGGGCTAAACTGGGCCCATGGTGCAGATGCGCCGCTACACCCTGAAGGAGGGGGCCAAGGAGGCCTTCCAGGAGGTCTTCTTGGGGGTCATCGTCCCCTTGAGGCGGGCTTTGGGGTTTAAGGTGCTCGGGGCCTACTGGCTTTCGGAAAGGGAGTTCTTGTGGTTCGTGGCCCACGAGAACTTTGAGGAGGCGGAAAAGGCCTACTACGAGCACCCCGAACGGAAGAAGGTGAACCCCGCCCAGTACATCGAGGCCATGGAGACCCGGTTCGTGGAGGCCCTGCCCCTTTAGGTACCCCGCCGAAGCGAAAGCTTCGGCGGGGGCCCCAGAGGAGGAGCCCGGTGCGCGCTTTCCTCTAAGGCTGGTGGGGACTGTTCACCGCAAGGGCACTTAGGGACATCCGCCCCCCTGGGGGTATGGGAGAATACCCCCATGGGTACGCGTCTAGTGGTGGTGGGGGGCGTGGCGGGAGGGGCTTCCGCCGCGGCCAAGGCCAAGCGGGAAAACCCCGAGCTGGAGGTGGTGGTCTACGAGAAGTCCGGCTGGGTGTCCTACGGGGCCTGCGGCCTGCCCTATGTGCTTTCGGGGGAGATCCCGAGCCTGGAGGCCCTGGTGGCCCGCACCCCCGAGGCCTTCCGCAAGGGGGGGGTCCTGGTCTATCCCCGGCACGAGGTGGTGGACGTGGACTACGCCTTGCGCACCCTCACGGTCTACAGCCACGAGGAGGGGCGCACCTTCCAGGAGCGGTTTGACCACCTGGTCCTGGCCACGGGGGCGAGGCCCGTGGTCCCTCCCGTGCCCGGGGTGGAGCAGGAAGGGGTCTACACCCTAAGGAGCATGGAGGACGGGGCGGCCCTCCTCGAGGCCCTGAAGGGGGCAAAAAGGGCCGCCATCCTGGGGGCGGGGTACATCGGCCTCGAGGTGGCGGAGGCCTTCCGCAAGCGGGGCCTGGAGGTGACCCTCCTGGAGGCCCAAGACCGCCCCCTCCCCCAGTGGGACCCGGAGGTGAGCGCCCTGGTGCGGGAGGAGCTCTCCCGGCACGGGGTGGAGGTCTGGACGGGGGTCCGGGCCCTGGCCCTCCGGGGGGCGGGCCGGGTGGAGGCGGTGGAGACCACGGAAGGGGTGGTGCCCGCGGATCTCGTGCTCCTGGCGGTGGGGGTGCGGCCCAACACCGCCTTAGCCCAGGCCATGGGGGTGGCCCTGGGGCCCACGGGGGCCATCGCCACGGACGAGCGGATGCGGACGAACCTAGAAGGGGTCTACGCCGCGGGGGACGTGGCGGAAAGCCGCCACCTCCTCCTAGGGAGGCCCTACTGGCTCCCCTTGGGGGACGTGGCCAACAAGCACGGGCGCACCGCGGGGGCGGTCATCGCCGGCAAGGAGGCCCGCTTCGCCGGGGTGGTGGGGACCGCGGTCTTCAAGGTCTTCGGGCTGGGGGTGGCCACCACCGGGCTTTCCCTGGAGCGGGCCCTTTCCGAGGGCTTCCGGGCGAAGAAGGTCTTCATCCGCGCGGAGGACAGCGCCCACTACTGGCCCGAGCACGCCCCCCTTTGGGTGGAGCTCGTGTACGAGGAGGGGACGGGCCGCCTCCTGGGCGGGGCGGTGGTGGGCCGGGGCCAGGCGGTGAAGCGCATAGACGTCCTGGCGGCCCTCCTCCACCAAAAGGGCACGGTGGAGGACCTCATGGGGCTGGACCTGGCCTACGCCCCCCCCTTCAGCCCCGTGTGGGACCCCCTCCTCATCGCCGCCCAGCAGGCCCGGGGCTAGGGCCGGGCCTTTTTGTGTAACTCTTTTGCCTTCACACTCCCCCGCCGTGTGGGAGGCTGGGCTTTACACCCTACACCAAAACCCCGCCCAGCCCAAACTGGGTCTTGGGAGGTGGAGGCATGGAACCCCTGAAGGTGCTCTCCCCGGAGATGCAGAAGGAAGCCGAGGCCCTGAAGAAGGAGTGGGCGGAAAACCCCCGCTGGAAGGGGGTGAGGCGGGACTACACCGCGGAGGACGTGGTGCGGCTCCGCCCCTCCGTCCAGGTGGAGTACACCCTGGCCAAGCGAGGAGCGGAGAAGCTCTGGCAGCTCCTCCACGAAAGGCCCTACGTGCACACCTTCGGGGCCTACACCGGGGCCATGGCGGTGGAGATGGTGCGGGCGGGCCTCGAGGCCATCTACCTTTCCGGCTGGCAGGTGGCCGCGGACGCCAACCTGGCCTGGCAGACCTACCCCGACCAGTCCCTCTACCCGGCCAACTCCGTGCCCCAAATCGTGAAGCGGATCAACAACGCCCTCATGCGGGCGGACATGATCGAGCGCTCCGAGGGCAAGGTGACCCGGGACTGGTACGTGCCCATCGTGGCCGACGCGGAGGCGGGCTTCGGAGGCGCCTTAAACGTCTTTGAGCTCACCCGGGCCATGATCGAGGCCGGGGCCGCGGGGATCCACTACGAGGACCAGCTGGCCAGCGAGAAGAAGTGCGGCCACCTGGGGGGGAAGGTCCTGGTGCCCACCGCCCAGCACATCCGCACCCTCCAGGCCGCCCGCCTGGCCGCGGACATCATGGGCGTGCCCACGGTGATCATCGCCCGCACCGACGCGGAGGCCGCCACCCTCATCACCAGCGGCATCGACGAGCGGGACCGGCCCTTCATCCTGAAAGGGGAGCGCACCCCCGAGGGCTTTTACCGGGTGAAGAACGGGATCGAGGCGGGGATCGCCCGCGCCCTGGCCTACGCCCCCTACGCGGACGTGCTCTGGATGGAGACCTCCAAACCCGACCTGGAGGAGGCGAGGAGGTTCGCCGAGGCCGTGAAGCGGGAGTTCCCGGACAAGCTTTTGGCCTACAACCTCTCCCCCTCCTTCAACTGGAAGAAGTTCCTGGACGAGGAGACCATCGCCAAGTTCAACCGGGAGCTGGGGGCCATGGGCTACAAGTTCCAGTTCATCACCCTGGCGGGCTGGCACACCCTGAACTACTACACCTGGGAGCTGGCCAAGGGGTACAAGGCCCGGGGGATGCCGGCCTTTGTGGAGCTCCAGGAGAAGGAGTTCCTGGCCCAGGCCCAGGGCTTCACCGCGGTGAAGCACCAGCGGGAGGTGGGGGCGGGCTACTTTGACGAGGTGGTCCTGGCCCTCACCCAGGGGGAGGCCTCCACCCTGGCCCTGAAGGGCTCCACCGAGGAGGCCCAGTTCAACGAGCCCGTGCACTGAGCACCCTCCAAGGCATGGAAGCCGCCCCAAGGGGCGGCTTTCTTTACACCTTGATATAGCGTTCTAGCAAAGCCTTTGCTACAGTGTAGGCAAGATGACATCCAGGTCTTCGGAACCTACACCCTGGCTGCGCTACCTGGAGGACCTCCGCCCCTACCTCAAGGGGAAGGACCACCGGGGGAAACGGGGCTCCCTGCGCTGGCTCGAGGCCCTCATGAGCGAGCGGGGGGGCCGGGCGGGGACGGTGCGGAACATCCTCTACAAGGACCTGGGGAGCCTGGAGGAAAAGGAAAGGCTTTACGGCCTCCTGGCCGACCTCTACCGGGAGGTGGGCCTGAAGCCCCCACCCCCCCCGGGGGAGCTCTTCCTGGAAAGCGCCCGCCGCGCCCTCGGGCGGGACAAAAGGCGCATCTTCCGCCGCTTCTTGAGGGAGCTGGAGCTTGGGGGCCGGCCCCAACTGGTGGTGGTGGGGGGGCCGGCCACGGGGAAGGGGGTGCTCCTCTCCGCGGTGCAAAGGGCCCTTTCCGCCCTGCCGGAGGAGCCCTTTTTCCTCAACCTGGGGGGGGAGCTGGCCCAGGCCCTCATCCCCCTGGCGGAGGCCTTAGGGGTGGAGGTCCAGGGCCTCCTCTCCCAGCTCTCCCCCACCCAGCCCTACCTCCTCCAGGGGGCCCTGCAGGGGGAGGTGCTCCAGGCCCTGGCCCAGGGCCTGAACCGCGCGGGCCGGCCCCTTCTCCTCCGGGCGGAGGCGGAGGGCAGCCTGGAGGGCCTCCCCCTAAGGGGTCCCGACGGGGTGCAGAAGGGGCTTTCCGCCTGGCTGGAGCCTTTCCTCAAGGCCCTGAGGATCCCCTACCTGGCCGCCCTCTCCGAGCCCCCCCCCACCCTCCCCTACCAGCCCCTCTCCCCCCCGAGCCGGGAGGAGGCCCGGCGCTTCGTGCGGGAACGGCTTCCCCACCTGCCCCCCGAGCGGGTGGAGGCCCTGGTGAACCAGGCGGGGCGGAACTTCGGGGAGCTTTCCCGGCTGGTGCTCCTGGAGGCCGCCAAGCACGACCCCAAGACCCCCCTCCAGGAAGACCCGGCCCTGAGGCCCCTCCTCCTGGCCCTCGCCGCCTTCAGCCCCGAGGCCGACCCCGCCTTCCCCGCGGCGCTGCTGGAAAAGGCCTTGGGCCGCCCCCTGGAAAAGCTCTCCCAGGCGGAGCGGGCCCTTCTGGAGTGGGTGGGGGATGGGCTGGTGCGCCCCGCGCTTCGGAGCCTCCTCCCCGAGGAGGCCCCCAAGGAACTCCACCTCCTGGCCCTGAGCTTCTTCCCGGAGGAGAACCTCTTCCGCCGCCTCTACCACGCCCGCAAGGGGGGGGCCTGGGCGGAGCTCCTTAGGGCTTTGGAGGAAGACCCCGCCCGGCTCGCCCTCCTCCCCGGCCTCTGGGTGGAGGCCCAAACCTGGCCCAAGGAGGCCCGGGAGGCCCTGGCCGCGGTGGTGGTGCGCTACCGGGCGGTCCTGGGCCAGTACGCCCACCCCGAGGCGGAGGAGGCCCTTTCGGTCCTGAGGGAGGCGGAAAACCCGGCCCTAAGGGCCTGGGCCCGCATCAAGGCCGCGGAGGCCAAGGCGGACGCGGCGCTTTACAAGGAGGCGGAGGAGCTCCTGCCCCCCTTGGAAGACCTGAACCTCCTGGACGAGACGGGGCGGGCGGAGGGGCTTCTCGTCATGGCCGCGGTGGAGCGCTGGAAGGGGGACTACGAACGGGCGGCCTCCTACGCGGAGGCCGCGGAACGCCTCCCCGTGGCCCCTTTCCTAAAGGACCGGGTGCAGCTTTGGCGGGGCCTGGTGGCCAAGGACCTGGGCCGCTACGAGGAGGCCCTGGCCGCCCTGGAAAAGGTGGGGCACGACCCCCTTCTCCTGGGGCGGGCCCGCTACCAGATGGGGGACCTCCTCATGCGCCTGGGGCGCCTCGAGGCCAAGGCCCGCATGGAGGAGGGCCTGAAGGCCCTGGAAGAGGCCGGGGCCCCCAAGGACGAGGTGGCCCGGGTCCGGGCCCGCTACGGGACGCTCCTCAGGCGGCTTGGGCTTTACGAGGAGGCGGAAAAGGCCCTCCTCCAGGCCCTCTCCGAGGCGGAAGACCCCTTCACCCGGGCCCGGGTGGAAAGCGAGGCCGGGATCCTGGAGGCCGCCCGGGGCCGGCCTTTTGAGGCCCTGGCCTACCTGGAGGCCGCGGAGCGCTACTTCCGCACCACCTCGGAAAGGCCCAAGGAGGCCCGCTACCGCCACCTGCGCACCCTCTTCCGCCTGGGGGCGGCCTACCTCCTCCTGGAGGCGGGCCAGCCCTACCGCCCGCCCTTCCTGGGGGGGCTTAGGGCGGAGGAGGCGGGAAGGCTCCTAGAGGCCCTCCTCACCGCCATCCCCGAGGAGGCCACGGACCGGTACACCGCCCTCAGGCTGGACACGGCCAGCCTCCTCGCCCTCCTCCTCCCCCCCGAGGAGGGGCTTGGCCTCCTAAGGCCCTTCCTGGGCCTGGAAAACCCCTACCTCCGGGCCCAGGCCCGGCTGGGCTACGCGGAGATCCTGGCCCGCAAGGGGGCCTACGGGGAGGCCCTGGCCCAGGTGGTGGCCCTCCCCCCCCTGGAGGACCCTGGCCTCTGGGCCCAGGCCCGGGCGGTGGAGGTCCTGGCCCTCCTGGGCCTGGGGGAACGGGAGGCCGCCTGGGCCAAGGTGCGGGAGGCCGCCCAAGGGGGCCTTCCCCGCCCCTTCCGCTTCCAGCTGGGCCGGGCCCTGGGCCGCTTCTGCCCGGAGCTCAAGGCGCGGCTTCCCCAAGGCCCCCTGGCCCTCCCCGAGGCCCTGGGCTTCGCCCTGGCAAATCCTGACTAAATCACTAGACTTTCTTGGGGCAGGGGGCTATACTCTTATTGCAAGTGGGTCGCAACTAGGGCGGCCCCGAGGAGGCAGATGGGCATGAACCAGCTGGAAATCCGCGATCTCTGGGCTTCCATTGACGGCGAGACCATCCTCAAAGGGGTGAACCTGGTGGTGCCCAAAGGCCAGGTCCACGCCCTTATGGGCCCCAACGGGGCGGGGAAGAGCACCCTGGGCAAGATCCTGGCCGGCGACCCCGAGTACACGGTGGAGCGGGGGGAGATCCTGTTGGACGGGGAGAACATCCTGGAGCTCTCCCCGGACGAAAGGGCCCGCAAGGGGCTCTTCCTGGCCTTCCAGTACCCGGTGGAGGTCCCCGGGGTGACCATCGCCAACTTCCTGCGCCTGGCCCTGCAGGCCCGGCTGGGGCGGGAGGTGGGGGTGGCGGAGTTCTGGACCAAGGTGAAGCGGGCCCTGGAGCTTTTGGACTGGGACGAGAGCTACCTCTCCCGTTACCTCAACGAGGGCTTCTCCGGCGGGGAGAAGAAGCGGAACGAGATCCTGCAGCTTCTGGTCCTCGAGCCCACCTACGCGGTCCTGGACGAGACGGACTCGGGGCTGGACATCGACGCGCTAAAGGTGGTGGCCCGGGGGGTGAACGCCATGCGGGGACCCAACTTCGGGGCCCTGGTCATCACCCACTACCAGCGCCTTCTCAACTACATCGTCCCCGACCGGGTCCACGTGATGATGGACGGCCGGGTGGTGGCCGAGGGCGGCCCCGAGCTGGCCCTGGAGCTCGAGGCCAAGGGGTACGAGTGGCTTAGGGAGAAGGTCAAGGAGGGGGCATGAGCGAGCTGGAGCTTAAGAGCATCGGGGAGGAGTACAAGTACCACTTCGTGGACGAGATCCGCCCCGTGTACGTGGCCGAGCGGGGCCTCACCAAGAAGGTCATCGAGGCCATCAGCTACCACAAGGGCGAGCCCGAGTGGATGCTGAAGTTCCGCCTCCGGGCCTTTGAGATCTTCCAGAAGAAGCCCATGCCCACCTGGGGCCCGGACCTCTCGGGGCTGGACCTGGAGGACCTGGTCTACTACGTGAAGCCCGCGGAGGTGCGGGACGCCAAAAGCTGGGAGGAGATCCCGGAGGAGATCCGCAGGACCTACGAAAGGCTCGGCATCCCCGAGGCGGAGCGCAAGGTCCTGGCCGGGGTGGGGGCCCAGTACGACTCGGAGATGGTCTACCACCGGGTGAAGGAGGAGCTGGAGCGGCAAGGGGTCATCTTCGTGGCCATCGAGGAGGGGATGAAGAAGTACGAGGACCTCTTCCGCGAGTACTTCGCCAAGGTGGTCCCCCCCGAGGACAACAAGTTCGCCGCCCTGAACTCCGCCGCCTGGTCCGGGGGTTCCTTCGTCTACATCCCCCCCGGGGTCAAGGTGGAGCTCCCCTTGCAGGCCTACTTCCGGGTGAACACCCCCGAGTTCGGCCAGTTTGAGCGCACCCTCATCATCGTGGACGAAGGGGCCGAGGTGCACTACATCGAGGGGTGCACCGCCCCCATGTACTCCACCGAGAGCCTCCACACCGGGGTCATCGAGATCGTGGTGAAGCGGGGGGCCAGGAGCCGCTACACCACCATCCAGAACTGGTCCACCAACATGTACAACCTGGTGACCCAGCGGGCCCTGGTCTACGGGGAGGCCTTCCACGAGTGGGTGGACGGGAACCTGGGCTCCAAGGTCACCATGAAGTACCCCTCCAGCTACCTCCTGGAGCCGGGGGCCCGCACGGAGATCCTCTCCATCGCCTTCGCCAAGACGGGCCAGCACCAGGACACCGGGGGGAAGATCATCCTGGCCGCCCCCCACACCTCGGGCACCATCGTGTCCAAGAGCATCTCCAAGGGGGAGGGCCGGGCCAGCTACCGGGGGCTGGTGAAGGTTATGGAGGGGGCCCGCCACGCCAAGGTGAACGTGGAGTGCGACGCCCTCCTCATCGACGAGGAAAGCCGCACGGACACCTACCCCTACATCGAGATCCAGGAGGAAACCGCCCACGTGGGCCACGAGGCCACGGTCTCCAAGATCAACGACGAGCAGATCTTCTACCTGCAGACCCGGGGCCTCAAGGAGGACGAGGCCGCGGCCCTGATCGTCCGGGGCTTCATCGAGCCCATCGCCAAGGAGCTCCCTCTGGAGTACGCGGTGGAGCTCAACAAGCTCATTGAGCTGGAGATGGAGGGCTCGGTGGGCTAAAGGCCCCCTTTCCCCCGCCCCCTTGGGGGCGGGGGCTCTTCTGGAGGCAGCATGCAGGTTCTGGACAAAAGCGCCCTAGAAACCCTTTCCCAAAGGCTTAACGAGCCCAAGTGGCTTCTGGAGGCGAGGCTAAAGGCCCTGGAGGCCTTCCACCGCCTCCCCTACCCTTCCCGCAAGGACGAGGCCTGGCGGTACACCGACCTCTCCGAGGCCCCCTTGGAGGCGGCCCTCGAGGCCCCCCAGGGGCTCAAGCTCTCCCGGGACGAGCTCCCCGAGGCGGTGAAAAGGCGGCTGGAGAAGACGGACGCCGCCGCCTTCCTGGTCTTCGTGGGGCCGGATCTGGTCTACGCCGAGGTCCCGGAGGAGCTCAAGGAGAAGGGCCTGGTCTTCACCTCCCTGGCCGAGGCCTTGAAAACCCATCCCGAGAAGGTGGAGGGGGCCCTTTTCCAGGCGGTGTTCACCGAGGACAAGTTCGCGGCCCAAAACGCCGCCTTCTTCACTCACGGGGCCTTCCTCTACGTGCCCGCGGGGCTGGAGGTGGACCGGCCCCTAGGGGTCTTCAAGTACCTAGAGGGGGGCGTGGCCTCCGCGGGCCGGACCCTCATCGTCCTGGAGGACAACGCCAAGGCCGCCTACATTGAGGAGTACCTCTCGGAGGACCTCCCCCCCACCCTGCACCTCTCCGCCACGGAGATGCTCCTCCGCCCAGGGTCTAGGCTCCGCCACGCCCACGTGGAGACCTTCGGCCACGGGGTCTGGCACTTCCACCGGCAAAGGGCCCTTCTGGAGCGGGACGCGGGGCTCAACGACCTGGTGGCGAACCTGGGGGGGCGGTACGCCCGGAGCGAGGTGGCCTCGGAGCTTTTGGGCCCGGGGGCGGAAAGCGAGATGCTGGGGCTTTACTTCGCCCACGGGGACCAGCAGTTTGACCACTACACCCTCCAGCACCACGTGGCCCACCACACCCGCTCCGACCTCCTCTACAAGGGCGCGGTGAAGGACGACGCCCGCGCGGTCTTCTCCGGCCTCATCCGCCTGGAGAAGGGGGCCCAGAAGACGGACGCCTACCAGGCCAACCGCAACCTCCTCCTCTCCCCCACCGCCCGGGTGGACTCCATCCCCCAGCTGGAGATCGGGGCCAACGACGTGCGCTGCACCCACGGGAGCACCACCGCCCCCGTGGACGAGATGCAGCTCTTCTACCTCCAGTCCCGGGGCCTGCCCAAGGCCCTGGCCCAGGAGCTTCTGGTGAAGGCCCACCTGGGGGATGTCCTCTCCCGCATCCCCTTGAAGGCCCTGAGGGCCCACCTGGAGGCGGTGATCGAGGAGAAGGTGCGCTTCTAAAGGGTGGTTATGTGGACCCCTGTGGCCCGGCTCTCCGAGTTCCGCGAAGGCCGCCTGGTGGTGCGTCGGCCCGAGCACAAGCGGCCCATCCTCCTCCTCCACACGGGGGAGGAGGTCTTCGCCCTGGAGGACCTCTGCACCCACGACGACGGCCCCCTGCACGAGGGGGAGGTGGAGGAGGGGGCCATCGTCTGCCCCCGGCACGGGGCGCGGTTTGACCTGAGGACCGGCCGGGGCACCCTGCCCGCCCCCCGGCCGGTGAAGGTCTTCCCCGTGCGGGTGGAAGGAGAGGTGGTCTACCTGGACCTCTAAAGGCGCACCCCGCCGAAGCGTCCGCCTCGGCGGGGGCCCCAGAAGGAAGGGCCGCTACAGGGCCCTTTCTTCCTTTTTGCCGTAGAAGATGCGCATCAGGGTGTAGGAGAGGAAGAAGGTGAGGAGGGGACCCCCTAGGACCAGGGTCCAGAGCACGGCGTTGTTCCCCAGGAGGGAGCCCTGCTGCTGGAAGTCGATCTTGTACCCCGCCAGGGTGCTCATGAGGAAGAAGACCAGGAGGGCCAGGATGACGCTGGTGCGCACGGGGTGCTCCGAGGGGAGCTCGAGGTAGCGCATCTTGTCCTTGCGGGTGTCCACGAAGGGGAGGAGAAGGCCCACCAGGCCCAGGAGGCCGGGGACGATCGCCCCCCCGATGAACTCCGGCCCGATGGTGGCCCCGAAGAGGTGGAACTCCCAGCTGGAGGGGATGATCTGCAGGATGCCGTAGATCCAGAGGAAGTACCAGTCGGGCTTCACCGCAGGGGTGTTGGGGGTGGGGGGCCCGAAGGCCTCGATGGGGTGGGCCAGGAAGGCCCCGGCGATGATGGTCATGAGGCCCACGTAGAGGGCGAAGAGGATGCCCATCATGACCATCTGCTGGGGGTACATGGGCACGCCCAGGATCTTCCCCGGGGCCACGCGCTCGGCGTAGCGGGGCTGGGTATGCTTCTGCTTCATCATCACCAGGAGGTGGAGGCCGATGAGGGCCATGAGGGCCAGGGGAAGCCAGAGCACATGCAGGCTATAGAGCCTGGGGATGGACTTCTCCGAGCCCGGGAACTCCCCTCCGAACATGATCTGGGCCAGGCCCTCCCCGATCCAGGGGATGGAGGTGGCGATGCCGTAGCCGATGCGGGTGGCGGTCACCGCGTAGTTGTCGTAGGGCAGGGCGTAGCCGGTGAAGGCGGTGACCACGGAAAGGCCGAGGAGGGCAAGCCCCACCAGGTAGTTGAGCTCCCGGGGCTTCTTGTAGGCCCCGGAGAGGAGGATGCGGAGCATGTGGAGGAAGGCCGCGGCGATCATCACGTGGGCCGACCAGTGGTGGAGGCTCCGGATCACCGCCCCGAAGGGGAGGCTGTCGATGTAGAGGACGCTCCCGTAGGCCGCGGGCACCGTGCGTCCGTCGGGGAGCTTCACCTCCCGGATGGAGGGCTCGTAGTTCAGGGTGAGGAAGATCCCGGTGAGCACCAGCACGATGAAGGCGAAGAGGGTGATCTCCCCCAGGAAGAAGCTATGGTGCACGGGGAAGGCCTTGCGGAGGACCTTTTGGTAAAGCCCCGAGAGGTCTAGGCGTTCGTCCAGCCACTTGTACATGGCGCTTTCCCTCCTACACCAGGCGGCAGCTTCCAGCGGAAGCCTGCACGCCCACCGGACCCAAGAACTCCCCGGCGGCCACCAAGACCCCCCCTTCCACCTTGAGGGGGAGCTGGGGGATGGGCCTGGGCGGGGGGCCGGCCACGATGCGGGCCCCCGTCTTCAGGTCAAAGGTGCCGCCGTGGCAGGGGCAGAGGGCCGCCCCCTTGTCCGCCACCCACTGGCTCACGATGCACCCCAGGTGGGTGCAGACCGCGGAGTAGGCCACGATCCCGTCCACCGCGTGCTCTGCGGTTTCCGGGGACAGCTCCTCTGGAGGGTAGCGGACCACGAGGAGGGTGTTCTTGGCCTCCCCGCTCTTCACCACCTGGGTCTTGGGGTCCATGGGGTAGGCCAGGATGAAGGGGTCGCCGGGCTTCAGGTCCTCCGGGCGTATGGGCTTCCCCTGGCCTCCCCCTTGGGCGAAGACCAGGATGTCCCCCGGCTTTAAGGGCTCCTTGTCGGGGGTGACCACCACCTTGGGCCGGAGGCTCGCCCCCACGTAGAAGGCCGAAACCAGGGAAACCCCGATGCCCGTGCCGATGGCCGCCTTGAGGAAGAGGCGGCGCCTCGAGGTGCGTAGACGGATCTCGCGCTCGTCCATGGTGCTCCTTTACCAGGGAAAGCCGCTCTTCTCCTCCTCGGTGATGACCTCTTCCCGGCCGAAGAAGCGCCGGTAAACGCCGAGGAGGGCCGCCACCACCAGGCTCATGCCCCCGAAGACGAGGCCCTGGAGCCAGGTGGGGTTGTGCCCCGTCTGGGCGGAGTAGACGATGAGGCGCACGAAGAAGCCGGAAAGGGCGGTGAGGAGGAGGGCCAGGATCACGCCCGCGGCCACCGGGGCGGTGGCGGGGGTGGGGAAGTGCCGGCCCGGGCGGAGCTCTAGGCCTTCCAACCAGTAGGAGATGAGGCCCATGAGGCCGTAGAGGAGGAGGACCGCCCCGAAGGCCATGAGGCCGATCTGGCCCACGGAAAGCTCCTCGGGGGTGTGGCCCAAGAGCCTGGCGATGTAGAGGCCATCCAGGTAGGCCGCGTAGAAGAGGCCCAGGGCCAGGATGAGGCTAAAGGTGGGGAGAACGGGATCGTTCCGGTACATCCTCTCACTCCACGGGGCCGAAGCTGTTGCCCCAGCTGTTGCGGATGTAGGTGGCCACCGCCTTGAGCTCCTCCTCGCTGAAGGCCGCCCCCACCGCGGGCATGGCCCCCCGGCCGTTCTTGATGACGTTCAGGACCATGGCCGCGTCCTGCAGGTTGGCGTTCCCCGCCAGGGCCGGGAAGGCCGGGGGCATCCCCTGGCCCGTGGCCTGGTGGCAGGCGGCGCAGTGGGCCTCGTAGATGGCCTTGCCCTTCTCCATGAGGGCGGGGTCCACGCCCGCGGCGGGCTGGACCGCCCCCTCCCCGTGGGCGGCCTCCTGGGCCGGAGGGGCCACCTCGGCCACGATCTTCTCCGCGGCGGGGGAAAGGGCGAAGTAGCTCCAGATCCCCCCCAGGACCACCACCGTGGCCACCACGTACCAGAGGGGGTTAACGCGCACGGGCTCCACCGGGAGGTCGGGCTCCCCCACGGAAAGGCGCAGTTCCACCGTGCCCGAGACCTCCCCCCCCTCGTCCACCCCCAGGACCAGGACGTCGGGGTAGTTGTTTACGGTGAAGGGGACCTCCCGCACCTCCTGCCCCCCTCCCCGGAAGTGGGTGACGATGCGTAGCCGGTGCTCGCCGTCGGGGATCTTGCGGGTGTCCAGGTGGAGCCGATACGGGGGCTCCTTGAGGACGGCTAGGGGTTCCTTCGCCTCGTCCAGGTAGACTTCCATGCGGTCTACGACCATTGCGCCTCCCTATTCGTGAAGAGGGGTACAAAACCCCACTCCACCACTATAAGCCCCCAGCGCCAAGGACATATGTCCCAGCTTAAGGGTGGGCCCGGAGGCGCAGGAGGCTCCGCCTCACCCCCTCCTTCCCACCCCCCACCTCGAGGGCGGCGGTGCCGGAGAAGCCCTGCAAGAAGCCCTTTAACCCCTCCCAGGGCACCCGGCCCGCCCCCACCGGGAGGTGGTCGTCCCGTGCCCCGTGGTTGTCGTGGAGGTGAAGGTGGAGGAGGCGGTTTCCGAGGGCCTCGAGGTAGCGGAAGGGCCCCGTGGGCCCAAGCTCCACCAGGGCGTGGCCCACGTCCAGGCAGAAGCCGTACTGGGGGAAGCGGTCCAGGAGGGCCTTGAGCTCCTCGGGGCCTTGGATGAGGTCCTCGGGGAAGAGGGCCAGGTTCTCCAGGGCCACGGGGAAGGGGAGGGGGAGGAGGGCGGAAAGGGTCCTCTCCAGGGCCTCCCGGGCCAGGGCCAGGGCCATGGGGTGGCGGAGGGGCACCTGGCCCGTGTGCAGGACCCCCACCTTAGCCCCCAAGGCCTCCCCAAACTCCAGGGCCCGCTTTAGGCGGTCCTCGGAAAGCTGGCGAACCGTGGGGATGAGGCTTGCGGGGTTCACCTCCACGAAGGGCAGGTGCAGGGTAAAGCCCACCCCCAAGGCCTCCCCCGTGGCCCTTAAGGCCTTGGCCTCGGGCAGGGGGAGGACCTCGTGCAGGTCGTAGGCCACCTCCAGGTCCACCCCCTCCTCCGCCGCCAGGCGGAAGGCCTCCTCGTAGCCCATCTCCGCGTTAAAGGGGCTGAAGCCTAGCCTCACCGCACGGCCTCCGCCTTGCGCTGGGCCTCCTCCAGGGCCCGCTCAGGGGCCAGACCCCCTTTTAGGGCCTTCTCCAGGGCCTCCGCCAGGAAGGAGGCCCAGGTGGAGAACTGGGGGAGGCGGGGCCTTTCTTGGGCAAAGGCGATCTGCTCAAAGGCCACCTTGCGGAAGGGGTTTTCCCGGTAGAAGCCCTCCAGGAGGGGAAGGGCGCTCTTCCTCACGGGAACATAGTAGCTGGCCTGGACCCAGCGCACCACGTTCTCCGGCTCCATGAGGTGGCGCCAGAAGGCGATGGCCCCCTGGACCTGGGCCTCCGTGGCCCCCCTTAGGACCACCAGCTGGGCCCCGCCCAGGGGCACCTTCCCCCCGGGCTCCCGGGGCACGGGGGCCACCCCCAGGGTGAAGGCGAAGGAGTAGTTCTCCGCCGCCGGCCAGTTGGCGATGGAGGCCATGACCATCATCCCCTTGGTGCGCACGAAGTCCAGCTGGGCGAAGGTGGACTCGGCCATGCTCCGGGCGGAGAGGGCCCCCCTGTCCTGGAGGCGCTTCAGCATCCTTAGGGCCTCGAGGGCCTCCGGGGCGGTGAAGTTAGGGCGGCCGTCCTTCACCAGGCTCCCCCCCCGGCTGGTCACCATGGCCTCAAAAAGCCAGGCCTGGGGGTCGGTGACGAAGATGAAGCCCCGGGCGTTTCTGCTGGTGAGGGCCAGGGCCACCCGCTCAAACTCCTTCCAGTCCTTAGGGGGCTTCAGCCCCTTGGCCCGGAAGGCGTCCAGGTTGTAGAAGAGGACCGGGGTGGAGGTGTTGAAGGGAAGGCCATACCGCCGGCCCTCCACCACCCCGTAGGCCCAGGCGGGCTCAAAAAGGTCCTCCAGGAAGGCCCGCTCCAGGTTCAGGTAGGGGTCCAGGGCCAAGGCCCGCCCCTCCCCCACCAGCCTGGGGAAGAAGGAGAGCTCCGCCTGGAAGAGGACCGGCGCCCCCCCCGTGCGCAGGGCAGCCACCAGCCGGGTCTCCGCCTCCCGGTAGTCCCCCACGTACTGGGGCAGGACCCGGTAGCGGCTTTGCGCGGCGTTGAACTCCCGGGCAAAGGCCTGGATCTCCCGGCCCGCGGGGCCATCCATGGCGTGCCAGAAGGGGATGTCCACCTGGGCTAAGGCCGGCACAAGGCTAAGGAGAAGGGCGATCCACCGCTTGGGCATGGCCCCATGCTACCAGCTCTTTCTGGAAAAAGGGCTGACCGAGGCTTGACACAAAAGGGTAGGGGGATAGGATGGAAGAGGTTCCACGGAGGGGATATGCGCGCGCTTCTCATGCTCCTCGGCCTCTTAACCGGCCTGGCCCTGGCCATCCCGGTGGAGTTCCGCTACGAGCCGCCGGAGGGCCTCAAGGTCCAGAGCGTCAGCCTCAGGGGCAGCTTCAACGGCTGGGGGGAGACCCCCATGGCCCCCGTGGAGGGCGGCTTCGCCGTGACCCTGGACCTACGCCCTGGGGAGTACACCTACAAGTTCTTCATCAACGGCACCTGGCCCAAGGACATGTGCTACGACCCCACCTTCGGCCGCCCCCCGGAGTACAAGGTGGACCCCCGGGCCCAGGATTGCGTGGACGACGGCTTCGGGGGACGGAACGCCCTCATTCTGGTGGGCGCACCCCCCAAGGAAGAGGGGGAAGCCGCCCCTCTGGACTTCGCCCACGAGCCGGAGAACCCCGCCCACGTGTCCTTCACCGACGGGGGGGTGGTGGTCCGCTTCCAGGCGGGGGAGAGGAGCGTGCGCAAGGCCACCCTCCTTTGGGGGGAAGGGGAGGTTCCCATGCACCTCCAGCTCCGCTACCCCGGGGCGGAGGTCTGGCGGGCCAAGGCGGAAGGGGCCCCCAGGGCCTACCGGATCCGCGTGGAAACGGCGGAAGGGGTGGAGGTCTTCGGCCCCTTCACCCCGCCCGAGGCCCTCTTCCAGGAAGTGGCGTGGGTGGGGGAAGGGGTGGGGTACCAGGTCTTCCCCGACCGGTTCCATAACGGGGACCCAAAGAACGACGCCCTGGCCCTCCTTTCGGACGAGTACCGCTTCAACCGCCTCTGGTCGGGCCCAGCCCCCCTTGTGTCCTCCTGGACGGACCCGCCCCACGTTCACCACTGCTGCCACCAGTACTACGGGGGCGACCTCCAAGGCCTTCTGGAAAAGCTCCCCCACCTGAAGGCCCTCGGGGTTACCCTCCTTTACCTGAACCCCATCTTCCTCTCGGGCTCCGCCCACGGGTACGACACCCACGACTACCTGGAGGTGGCCCCCAGGCTCGGGGACAAGGCCCTTTTGAAGCGGGTGCTGGAGGAGGCCCACCGCCAGGGGATCCGGGTGCTCTTTGACTTCGTGCCCAACCACACCGGCCTGGGCTTCTGGGCCTTCCAGGACGTGGTGCGAAGGGGTCCAGCCTCCCCCTACTGGAACTGGTACTTCATCCGCACCTGGCCCTTTACCCCCGGCGACCCCAAGGCCTACGAGGGCTGGTGGGGCTTGGGAAGCCTCCCCAAGCTGAACACCGGAAACCCCGGGGTACGGCGCTACCTCCTGGAGGTGGCCAAGTACTGGGTGCGCTTTGGGTTTGACGGGGTGCGGGTGGACGTGCCCGGGGACCTCATCGACGCCCACGGCTTCTTCAAGGAGTTTAGAAAAGAGCTCAAGGCCATCCGCCCGGACGCCTACCTGGTGGGGGAGATCTGGCAGAAGGACCCCTCCTGGCTCCAGGGGGACGAGTTTGACAGCCTGATGAACTACGCCCTGGGGCGGGACATCCTCCTGCGCTACGCCCGCGGGAACGCCCTCTACCCCGCCGGCCGGGCCGCGGCCGACCTGGCCCGCTTCTTTGCCGACTACCCCGAGGCGGTGGCCGGCATGGGCTTCAACCTGGTGGGCTCCCACGATACGGAGCGCATCCTCACCGCCTTGGGAGGCGGGGGGCTTAGGGACACCCCAGGCCCGGAGGCCCGGGCCCGCCAGCGCCTCCTCGCCGCCCTCCTCTACGCCCTCCCCGGGGTGCCCGTGACCTTCCAGGGGGACGAGTGCGGCTTCACCGGGGAGAAGCCCTCCGAACCCCCCTACGACCTCCACCGCTACCCCCTGCAGTGGGACCGGTGCCACGGGGAAACCCTGGTCTTTTACCAGGCCCTGGGGCGGCTCAGGGCGGAGCTTCCCGCCCTGCGCTCCTCCCTTTACCGGAGCTATGTGGGGGAGGGCTTCCTCCTGGCCTTCCTCCGGGGGGAGCCGGGGGCGGAGGAGGTGCTGGCCGCCTTCAACAGCGGGAAGGAAGGGGCCGTCCTGCCCTTGCCTCCGGGGCGCTGGCGCGACCCCCTGGAGGGCCGGGCCTACCGGGGGGAGGTGGAGGTGGAGCCCCTGGGCTTCCGCTACTTGGTGCGGCTCCCCTGAGCCTCCTCCACCTTTAGAAGCCGCCCGCCCTTTAGGTAGAGCCGCCTCTCCGCGCGGGCGGCGAGCTCGAGGTCATGGGTGACGAGGACCAGGGTCCGATCCCGGCCCGCCTGGAAGAGGAGGCGGGCCACCTCCTCCCGGGACTCCGCGTCCAGGTTGCCCGTGGGCTCGTCGGCGAAGAGGACCTCGGGTTCCAGGGCCAGGGCCCGGGCCAGGGCCACCCGCTGCTGCTCCCCCCCGGAGAGCCTCGAGGGGGGATGGTCCGCCCGCCCCAAGAGGCCCACCGCCTCCAAAAGCTCCAGGGCCCTGGCCCGCCGCTTCGCGAGGGGCCAGCCCGCAAGGAGGAGGGGAAAGGCCACGTTCTCCCAGGCGGTGAGGGTGGGGATGAGGTTCCACTGCTGGAAGACGAAGCCCATGTGCCGGAGGCGGAGCAGGGCCCGCTCGTCCTCGGAAAGGCGGTGGAGGGCGGTCTCCCCCAGGTACACCCCGCCCTCCGTGGGCAGGTCAAGCCCCGCGAGGAGGTTTAAGAGGGTGGTCTTCCCCGAGCCCGAGGGCCCCACGATGGCCGTGGCCCCGGCAGGGAAGGCGTAGGTGAAGCCCTGGAGGGCCACCACCTCCTTCTCCCCTTGCCGGTAACGCTTGGTGAGGCCTTCCGCGCGGAGCATCAGGCCCTCCCCAAGGCCTCCACCACGGGGAGGCGGCTGGCCATCTGGGCGGGCAGGAGGCCCGAGAGGAGCCCCAAGGCGAGGGCCACCCCCAGGCTGAAGAGGGCAAGCCTAGGGGTCACGGCGGAGAGGGCCAGGCCCACCTCCCCTTGGGTGTAGAGGTTGATGGCGGAGGACCCCACCGCGCCGAGGAGAAGCCCCCCAACCCCCCCGAGGAGGGCGAGGAGGAGGGCCTCCAGGAGCACCAGGCGGAAGATGAAGGCCCGCCTAGCCCCCAGGGCGCGCATAACCCCGAACTCGCGGATCCTTTCGTAGACGGACATCATCACCGTGTTGGCCACCAGAAGCCCCCCCACGAAAAGGGCCACCAGGCTGATGCCGAAGCGCACCAGGTCGCTGATCCTTAGGGCCCGTTCCGCAAAGCGGAGGACCTCCCCTTGGGTCTCCACCTTCAGGCCCTCCACCCTTGCCTCCAGGGCCCGGGCCACCCCTTCCGCCTCCAGCCCCGGGGGGAGGAGGACGAAGAGGGCGCTATAGTTCTCCGTGCCCAGGACCTTCTGCAGGGGCCCTAGGGGGGTGAAGATGAGGTTGTCCGCAAGCCCCCCCGTGGGGGCCAAAACCCCCTCCACCTTAAGCCGGACCTCGGGGGAAAGGCGCAAGGAGGCCCCCAGGGAAAGACCCTGGCGCTCGGCCACCTTGGCCCCGAGGACCGCCCCCCTGGGGGAAGGGACGAGGCTTCCCTGCGCCGCCTCCAGGCCCGGGTACAGGGCCTCCGGGCTCACCCCTTCGGGGAGGCCCTGGAAGAGAAAGCTGGTGCCCGGATCAAACCCCCCCCGCACCAGGAAGACGCTGGGGATGACCCCGGTAGCCCCAAGGGCCCGGGCCGCCTCCTCCAGGGCCCGGGCCTGCTCCGGGGTAATCCCGGGGTAGCCCCCGAAGGCGAAGCCCTCCACCCCCTCGGGGAGGACCTGGAGGGCGGGGCCCACCCGGGAAAGCTCCTGGAAAAGGGCCCGCCTTAGGCCCTCCCCAAAGGAGAGGAAGAGGACCATGCTGGCGGTGGCCACCAGGACCCCGAGGAGGGTGAGGAGGCTCCGCACGGGGCGGGCGAGGAGGTTTTTCAGGGCCAGGTGGAGAAGGTCCACGGGGAAAGCCTACCCCAAACGGCGCCCTAGACTGTGCCCTGGGCCAAGGGGGGGCGGAAGCCCCTAAGGCGCAGGGAGTTGGTGAGGACGAAGAGGCTGGAGAGGCTCATGGCCGCGGCGGCCAGCATGGGGTTCAGGAGGAGGCCGAAGAAGGGGTAGAGGGCCCCCGCGGCCACGGGGATGAGGAGGACGTTGTAGGCGTAGGCCCAGAAGAAGTTCAGGTAGACCGTGCGCAGGGTCTTACGGGCCAGGAGGATGGCCGCGGGGAGGCCCCTCAGGTCCCGCAATAGGACCACGTCCCCGGCCTCGAGGGCGATGTCCGTGCCGCTCGCCAGGGCCACCCCCACGTCCGCCTGGGCCAGGGCGGCCGCGTCGTTGATCCCGTCCCCCACGAAGACCACCTTCCGCCCCTCCCCTTGGAGAAGGCGGATGGCCTCCAGCTTCCCCTCCGGGCGCACCCCGGCCAGGACCTCCCCGATCCCCAAGGCCTCCGCCACCTTCCGGGCGGGGGCGGGGTGGTCCCCGGTGAGGAGGACCACCCTTAGGCCCAGGGCCTTCAGAGCCGCCACCGCCTCCTTGGCCTCGGGCTTAGGGGGATCGGAGACGGCAAAGGCCGCAAGGAGCCTCCCCTCCTCCGCCAGATAAAGCGGCGTGAAGCCCCCCTCCGGCAGGGCCCGGGCCTCCTGGGGGAGGGCCACCGAAAGCCGTTCCATCAGGGCTGGCCCCCCCACGAAGAGCCTCCGCCCCTCCACCACCCCCTCCACCCCCTCCCCGGGCAGGGCCCTGACCCCTTCCGCCTGGGGGAGGGAAAGCCCTTGGGCGGCCTCCAGGAGGGCCCGGGCCAAGGGGTGCTCGCTTCCCCGCTCCAGGGCGGCGGCCAGGCGGAGGGCCTCTTCCCTTTCCAGGCCGAAGGGCAGGACCTCGGCCAGGACGGGCCGGCCCAGGGTGAGGGTCCCGGTCTTGTCCAGAAGGGCGGTGTCCGCCCGGGCCAGGGCCTCGAGGGCCGTCCCCTTCCGGAAGAGCACCCCGAGCTGGGCGGCCCGCCCCGTGGCCACCGCGACCGCCGCGGGGGTGGCCAGGCCCATGGCGCAGGGGCAGGCGATGAGGAGGACGGAAAGGGTGGCCACAAAGGCGTGGGAAAGCCCGGGGCCAAGGAGGAGCCAGCCCAAAAAGGTGAGGAGGGCCACCCCGAGGACGATGGGCACGAACACCGCGGCGATGCGGTCCGCCACCTCCTGCACCTGGGGCTTGTGCCCCTGGGCCTCCTCCACCATGCGGGCCATCTGGGCGAGGAAGGTGGCCTCCCCCACCCGGACCACCCGCACCAGGAGGGCCCCTTCCCCGTTCACCGCACCCCCCACCACCTCGTCCCCCGGCCCCTTGGCCTTGGGGATGGGCTCCCCGGTGAGCATGGACTCGTCCACGTGGCTAAAGCCCTCCACCACCACCCCGTCCGCGGGGATCCTTTCCCCGGGAAGGACCCGGACCAGGTCCCCGGGGATGAGGGCCTCCGCGGGGAGCTCCTTCTCCTCCCCGTCCTGGAGGAGGCGGGCCCGCTTGGGGGTGAGGGCGAGGAGCCTGCGGATGGCCTCCGAGGCCCGGCCCTTGGCCCCCTCCTCCAGGTGCTTGCCCAGGAGGATGAGGGCCAGGATCACCGCCCCCGCCTCAAAGTAGAGGTGGCGGGCCGCCTCGGGGAAAAGACGAGGGGCGAGGAGGACCAGGAAGGAGTAGAGGTAGGCGCTCCCCGCCCCCAGGGCCACCAGGGTGCTCATGCCCAAGGCGCGGTGGCGCACCTCGGAGAGGGCCTGGCGGAAGAAGCGCCGCCCGGCGTAGAGAGGGGGGAGGGCCAGGAGGGCCTGGAGCCAGGGGGGGGCGTGGGGCAGGGGAAGGGCCATGGGCCCCATGGCGAGGAGGAGGAGAAGGAAGGCGAAGGGCAGGGCCAGGAGGAGGTCCTGGCGGTAGGTGGGGGCCTCCTTCCGGGAGGCCTCCTCCGTTTCCAAAGGCTCGTAGCCCGCCTCCCGGATGGCCTGGCGGATGCGGGCGAGGCTTAGGGTCTCCGGGAGGTACTCCACGAAGGCCTTCTCCGTGGCCAGGTTCACCTGGGCGGAAAGCACCCCCGGCAGGGCGCGGAGGGCCCGCTCCACCCGGGCCACGCAGGCGGCGCAGGTCATGCCCTTCACGGGGATCTCGGCCCGGGCGGTCACGGGGGTGTAGCCCGCCTCCTCCACCCGCTTCAGGACCTCCTTCAGGTCCACCCCCTCCGCAAGGCGCAAGAAGGCCTCCTCCGTGGTGAGGTTCACCCGGGCCTCCGCCACCCCCTCCGCAGCCCGAAGGGCCCGCTCCACCCGCGCCACGCAGGCGGCGCAGGTCATGCCCTTGACCCCCAGGCGGACTTCCTTCAGCGAAGAAGCCATAGGCGGAACCGGTGGATCTCCTCCGTCTGGGCCAGGGCGATGGCCTTGGCCAGGTTCAGGACCTCCGTATCCCGTCCGGAAAGGAGGACCTCGAGGGCCATCTCCACCGCCCCCTTGTGGTGGAGGAGCATGAGCTCCACAAAGGCCCGCTCCCGGTCCTGGGCCGCGCGGAGCCGGGCCAGCAGGTCCACCATCTCCCCCCGCATGGCCTGGTAGGCCCCCCCGTCCAGGCCCCCGAAGCGGGGGAGGAGGGCGCGCATGGCGCGGATCTCCCCCTCCTGTTCCTTAAGGATGGACTCCGCCCAGGCCTTCACCTCGGGGTCCTTCAGGGCGGGTAGGGCCAGCCTGGCCATCTCCAAGGCCCCCTCGTGGTGGGCGATCATGCCCGAGAGGAAGGCCCTTTCCGGGCTGGATTGGGAAGGGCTTCCGTGTTGGTGCTGGGCCAGGGCCAGGCCCAGGGCCAGGATGAACGCCAGAATACGCGCCATTTCCACCTCCTTAGCGGTACTTGAGGGCCTCCATGAGCTCCTCCACGATCTCCTCCACATCCCCCCGCGCCTGGGCGGTGGCCACGTGGTCCCTTAGGTGGGCCCTTAAGACCATCTCCCCCACCCGGTCTAAGGCCCCCTGGACGGCCTTCAGCTGCTTCAGGACATCCACGCAGTACACCCCTTCGTCCTCCAGCATGCGAAGGATGCCCTCCAGGTGGCCCTTGGCGGAAAGGAGCCTCTTTCTCGCCTCCTCCCGCACCTTGGGGTCTAGGTGAAGGTGGCCCCTCATGCCACCTGGGCCCGGTACCCCTCAGCCTCCACCGCCTGGACCAGGGCCTTGGGATCGGCCTGGCCCTCCACCAGGGCCTCGCCCTTTTCTAAGGACACCTCGGCCCTCTCCACGCCGGGGACCTTCATGAGGGCCTTCTTCACCGCCATCACGCAGTGGTTGCAGGTCATGCCTTCCACCTTCAGCCGGAGCATGGGTTCACCTCCGACCCCACCCCCCCTGGGGTGGGGTACGGGGCCATCCTACCCCTGGGGCTTCCCCAGGTCAAGGCCGGAGGCTACCTTTACCGAAGCTTTACCCTCGGGGTCTAGAGTAAAAGGGGAGGTGGACCATGATGGGCTACTGGTACGGCCCCTGCGGCTTTGGCGGCTGGGGGATCCTGTGGGGCTTTCTTTGGATCGCCCTTGTGGCCCTGGGCTTTTACCTCCTCTTCCGGGCCCTCAGCCCCAAGGAGGAGGACCGGGCCCTTAAGCTTCTTAGGGAGCGCTACGCCAAGGGGGAGATTGACCGGGAAACCTTTGAACGGATGAAGCGGGACCTCTCGTGAAGGTGCTCCTGGTGGACGACGATCCGGCCATCCTCGAGGTCCTGGAGGGCTACCTTAAGGGGGCGGGCTTCCAGGTCCTGAAGGCCGAGGACGGGGCGGAGGCCCTGGCCCTCTTCCCCCAGGCGGACCTGGTGGTCCTGGACCTCATGCTGCCCAAGGTGGACGGCTTCCAGGTGGCCCAGGCCATCCGCCAGGCCCGGCCCGAACTCCCCCTCCTCCTCCTCACCGCCCGGGGGGAGGAGGAGGACCGGGTGCGGGGGCTGGAGCTGGGGGCGGACGACTACGTGGTGAAGCCCTTCAGCCCCCGGGAGGTGGTGGCCCGGGTGAAGGCCCTCCTGCGCCGGGCTGGGCTTAAGGAGGAGCTCCGCTACGGCCCCTTGCGCCTTTTGCCCAAGAAGCGGGAGGCCTACCTGGGGGAGGAGCCCCTCCCCCTAAGCCGCCTGGAGTTCGACCTCCTCCTCACCTTAGCCCAGCACCCGGGGGTGGTCTTCAGCCGGGAGAGGCTTCTGGAAAAGGTCTGGGGGCCGGACTTCCCGGGGGTGGACCGGGTGGTGGACGTGCACATCGCCGCCTTAAGGAGAAAACTGGGGGACGACGCGGAAAACCCCCGCTTCATAGAAACGGTGCGGGGGGTGGGCTACCGCTTCCGGGAGGGGGATGCGCCTTTTTCTTAAGCTCTGCCTGAGCCACTTTTTGGTGGCGCTCCTCGCGCTATTCCTCCTCTTCCTCCTGGCCGAGGCCCTGGCCCCCAGCTTCTACCGGGGGCACGTGGCCCGCATGGCCCACGCCCTGGCCATGATGGGGGGCGGGGCCATGGCCGAGGCCCTAAGGGCGGACCTCGAGGCCGGCCTCCGCGCCACCCTGACCTCCGCCCTTCTCGCCGCCCTGCCCCTTTCCGCCTTAGGGGCGGCCCTGGTGGCCCTGGTGCCGAGCCTCCGCTTAGCCCGCACCGCCCGGCTTCTCGCCCAGGGGAGCCGGGCCATGGCCGAGGGGAACTACGGGCTCCGCCTCCCCCCTTTGGAAGGGGATGAGCTGGGGGAGCTGGCCCTCCACTTCAACCGCCTGGCCGAGGCCCTGGACAAGGTGGAGAAAACCCGGGCGGAGCTCATCGGCACCGTGGCCCACGAGCTCAGGACCCCCCTCTCCGCCCTCCAGGGGTACGCGGAGGGGCTTTCGGACGGGGTGCTAACCCCGGAACGGGCCGCGGAGGGGATCCTAAGGGAGGTGCGGGCCCTGAAGCGCCTGGTGGAGGACCTGGCCCTGGTCTCCCGGGTGGAGGCGCAGCGGGTGGAGATCCGCCTCGAGGCCCTTTCCCCCAAGGCCCTCCTGGAGGAGGCCTACCAACGCTTCCTGCCCGCGTTTCAGAGCAAGGGGGTGGCCCTGGGGCTGGCCCCCATCCCTCCCCTTCCTCCCGTCCTGGCGGACCGGGAAAGGGCCCTCCAGGTCCTGGCCAACCTCCTCCACAACGCCCTCCGCTTCACCCCGGAAGGGGGCCGGGCCACCCTGGGGGCCTATCCCTTGGAAGGGCAGGTGGCCTTCTTCGTAGAGGACACGGGGGTGGGCATCCCCGAGGAGCACCTGCCCCACATCTTCAAGCGCTTCTACCGGGTGGACCGGGCCAGGAGCCGGAAGGACGGAGGCACGGGGGTGGGCCTCACCGTGGCCAAGGGGTTGGTGGAGGCCATGGGGGGGCGGGTCTGGGCGGAAAGCCAGGTGGGGGTGGGAAGCCGCTTCACCTTCACCCTGCCCCTTTATCGGGGCTTTACAGAAGGCGGGTAGCCTGGGGGCATGAAAAGGCACCTGTGGTGGATCTTCCTTCTCGGAGCGGCGCTTGGGCAGACGGCGAAGGACCTCCAGGGCCTCGGGCCCGAGGAGGCCATGGCGCTGGCAAAGCGCTGGCGCCAGGCGGGGGTCCAGGCGGTGAGCTACCTGACCCAGGAGGCGGTGGTCTTTGAGGTGGGGGGGAGCAGGGTGGCCATCCCCCTGCCCAAGGACCGGATGGCCCTGGCCATCGCCCCCTACCGCACCTTCACCCACCCCTGCACCATCCACTACTTCTCCAGCTGCCGGGGGGAACTGGTGGGGGAGCGCTTCCGGGTACGGGTGTACCGGGAAGGGAAGCTCCTTCTGGACAAGGAGGTGGAGGCGGGGCCGGACGGGTTCTTTGAGCTCTGGCTTCCCCGCAACGGCCGGTTCACCGTGGAAATCCAGCAGGGCACCTGGGTGGCCCAGGGCTCGGTGGCCACCTTCAAGGACAGCCCCACCTGCCTCACGGGGTTTAGGCTGGCCGCCCGCTAGGGGCCTTGAAGGCCAGCCCCGCCACGTGGGGCGCCACCACGGGCAGGGGAAGGGCGAAGGCCTCCGCCTCCACCCGGGGAAAGCGGGCGCGGATGAGGGCCAGGGTCTCCCGGTTGGGGTGGCACCCGTCCCCAAAGAGGGCGAAGAGGGGGGTGGCCGCCTCCTGGAGGAGGCGGTAGGGCCCCCCAGGGGCGGCCACGTGCTCCAGGAACAGGAAGGCCCCGCCGGGGCGGAGCACCCGGTGGACCTCCGCCACCGCCTTAAGGGGGTCCTCCACGGAGCAGAGGACCAGGGTCCCCACCACCAGGTCCACATGCTCGGCGGGCAGGGGGATGGCCTCGGCCCGGCCCAAGAGGAGGGTGAGGCCAAGGCCCAACGCCTCGGCCCTCCGCCGGAGGGCTTGGTGGAAAAAGGGGTTGGGCTCGAGGGCCAGGTACTCCACCCCGGGGGGCAGGTGGGCCAGGTTGGGGCCCGGCCCAGGGCCGATCTCCAAGACCCGCCTGGGCCCAAGGGCCAAGGCGCGCCGGAAAAGCGCCCGCTTCCGCTCCTCCACCAAGGCCTCGTGCCGGGCGGAGAGACCGGGGTACACCCAGGCGAAAAGCCGCTTCCTCAGCATCAAAGCCCCCAGTAGACCGCGGTGTCCAAAAGCCCCGCCCCCGCCAGGCGGGTGGCCCACCCCCAGAAGGAGGGTGTCTGGCCCAGGAGGAAGGCCGGAAGCCCGGGGAAAAGGCGCCCTCCGTCCCCCAAGGCCCCGGCCCCGGTGGTCGCCTGGCAAGGCGCGAAGGCGGCCAAAACCCCAAGGAGGAAAGCGGAGACCGCCGGCAGGTCCAGGGCGTCCAGGGGTGGGGCCAAGGCGCCCATCCCCCGGTAAAGCCCCTGGGAACCCTCTCCCCCCAAGGCCAAAACCGCCCCCAGCCCCAAAACGCCAAGGAGAAGGGCCGCCCCGCGCACGGGCTCAGGATAGGCGCCCCAGGTTAAGCCCGGGTAAAACCGGCCCTTTATCGGCGCTTAACAGTACGGGGTTAGGGTAAGGGTGGAGGTGGGAAATGAAAGGCCACCAAGCGGTTTTGGGGATCTTGGGCCTGCTCCTTTTGGGCCTGGCCCTTACCCAGGGCATGATGGGCGGGTTTGGGCCGGGCTACGGCGCCCTGGGCCCTGGGATGATGGGCATGGGCCACGGCATGATGGCGGTCTACCCGCCCCAGGCCAGGCCCATCCCCGAGGAGGTGGCCCGGGCCCGGATGGAGGCCTACGCCCAACGGGTGGCGCCCGGGGCGCGCCTTCAGGACTTCATGGCCTTCAGCCAAACCTACTACGCCCAGGTGGTGGACGCAGGGGGGCAGGGGCTTTTTGAGCTCATCGTGGACCGGTACACCGGGGCGGTGGCCCCCGAACCCGGGCCCAGCAGGATGTGGAACACCCGCTACGGGATGATGGCCGCCCCCCTCCAGGCCCCGCCCCGCTACGGCCTTTCCGAGGCCAAGCGCCTGGCCGAAGCCTTCCTCAAGGGCTTCCTCCCCGGGGCCCGGGTCATAGAGGAGGGCGCCTTCCCCGGGTACTACACCTTTGACTTCGGCCGAAAAGAGGTAGAGGGGATGCTTTCCGTGAACGCCTACACCGGGGAGGTCTGGGTCCACACCTGGCACGGCCCCTTCCTCGGCGGGCACGAGGAGTAGCCTATAGGGGTAGGAGGTATCCATGACCGGGATGCGCAAGACCCTAAAGGCCACCCTTTCCGAGGCCCGCGCCCAGGTGGAGGCCGCCCTCAAGGAGGAGGGCTTCGGGATCCTGACCGAGATTGACGTGGCCGCCACCCTAAAGGCCAGGCTCGGCCTGGAAAGGCCCCCCTACCTGATCCTCGGAGCCTGCAACCCCCACCTGGCGGCGCGGGCCCTGGAGGCCCTTCCGGAGATCGGCCTCCTCCTCCCCTGCAACGTGGTGCTCCGGGAGGCCGAGGAGGGGGTGGAGGTCCTAATCCAGGACCCCAAGGAGATGTTCCGGGTCCTCCCCGAGGCCACCCAAAGGGCCCTCGCCCCCGTGGCCGAAGAAGCCCGCACCAGGCTCTCCCGGGCCCTGGCCCGGCTTTAGGGGCTTTACGCGCCCTTAACACTTCCCCTCTAGCCTAAAGAGCATGCTGGCGCGCAGGAGCTTTCTCCAAGCGGCGGCGGGCAGTCTGGTCCTGGGCCTGGCCCGGGCCCAAGGCCCTTCCTTCCCCGAGCCCAAGGTGGTGCGGAGCCAGGGCGGCCTCCTCTCCCTGAAGCTTTCTGCCACCCCCACCCCGCTTGCCCTGGCGGGGCAAAGGGCCACCCTCCTCACCTACGGGGGGAGCTTTCCCGGGCCCACCCTCCGGGTCCGCCCCAGGGACACGGTGCGCCTCACCCTGGAAAACCGCCTTCCCGAGCCCACCAACCTCCACTGGCACGGCCTGCCCATCTCCCCTAAGGTGGACGACCCCTTCCTGGAGATCCCCCCGGGGGAGAGCTGGACCTACGAGTTCGCTGTTCCCAAGGAGCTGGCAGGTACCTTCTGGTACCACCCCCACCTGCACGGCCGGGTAGCCCCCCAGCTCTTTGCCGGCCTCCTGGGAGCCCTCGTGGTGGAAAGCTCCCTGGACGCCATCCCCGAGCTCAGGGAGGCGGAGGAGCACCTCCTCGTCCTGAAGGACCTGGCCCTCCAGGGCGGGCGCCCGGCGCCGCACACCCCCATGGACTGGATGAACGGGAAGGAGGGCGACCTGGTCCTGGTGAACGGGGCCCTGCGGCCCACCCTGGTGGCCCAGAAGGCCACCCTGAGGCTTCGCCTCCTCAACGCCTCCAACGCCCGCTACTACCGCCTGGCCCTGCAGGACCACCCCCTTTACCTCATCGCCGCCGATGGGGGCTTCCTGGAAGAGCCCCTGGAGGTGTCCGAGCTCCTCCTGGCCCCAGGAGAGCGGGCCGAGGTCCTGGTGCGCTTGCGGAAAGAGGGCCGCTTCCTCCTCCAGGCCCTGCCCTACGACCGCGGGGCCATGGGCATGATGGACATGGGGGGCATGGCCCACGCCATGCCCCAAGGGCCAAGCCGGCCCGAAACCCTTCTTTACCTCATCGCCCCCAAGAACCCCAAGCCCTTACCCCTGCCCAAGGCCCTAAGCCCCTTCCCCACCCTGCCCGCCCCCGTGGTCACCCGCCGCCTGGTCCTCACCGAGGACATGATGGCCGCCCGCTTCTTCATCAACGGCCAGGTCTTTGACCACAGGCGGGTGGACCTGAAGGGGCAGGCCCAGACGGTGGAGGTCTGGGAGGTGGAAAACCAGGGGGACATGGACCACCCCTTCCACCTCCACGTCCACCCCTTCCAGGTCCTCTCCGTGGGCGGGAGGCCTTTCCCCTACCGGGCCTGGAAGGATGTGGTCAACCTGAAGGCGGGCGAGGTGGCCAGGCTTCTGGTTCCCTTGAGGGAAAAGGGCCGGACCGTTTTTCACTGCCACATCGTGGAGCACGAGGACCGGGGGATGATGGGAGTCCTCGAGGTGGGTTAGGGCTTCCTTCCCGGCACGAGGCCGGACCTTCCACCCCCCCCTCCTGGGGAAGGGTATATGCTTGGAAATAAGGAGGCGCTCGGATGAAGCACGAGAACCCTCACCACAAGCACTCCCACCCCCATTCCGAACCCCAGCACGCGCACCCCTCTGGGGGGCACGCTGCCCACACGGGCCACGACAAGCACGCCGGGCACACCCCGGAGATGTTCCGGGACCGCTTTTTCGTAAGCCTCCTCCTCACCCTCCCCATCCTCTACTTCTCCGAACACCTCCAAGATTGGTTCGGCTACCGGGCAGCCCAGTTCCCGGGAAGCGCCTGGGTGAACCCCGTCTTGGGGACGATCCTCTACTTCTACGGCGGCCTGGTCTTCCTAAAGGGGGCGCTTCGCGAGCTTCGGGCGCGCACCCCCGGGATGATGACCCTCATCGCCCTGGGGATCACCGCGGCCTACGGCTACAGCCTGGCCGTCTCCTTGGGCCTTCCGGGAAAGCCCTTTTACTGGGAGCTGGCCACGCTCATTGACGTGATGCTCCTCGGGCACTGGCTGGAGATGGCCTCGGTGCAGGCAGCAAGCCGGGCCCTGGAGGAACTCTCCAAGCTCATGCCCACCACCGCCCACCGGATCTTGGGCGACCGCATAGAAGACATACCCGTCTCCGCCCTCAAAGAGGGGGACCTGATCCTTATCCGCCCCGGGGAGCAGGTGCCGGCGGACGGGGTGGTGGTGGAGGGCGCTTCCACGATGAACGAGGCCTTCCTCACCGGGGAGTCCCGGCCCGTGCCCAAAGAACCGGGAGACGAGGTGATAGCCGGGGCGGTGAACGGGGAGGGCGCCCTCAAGGTCCGGGTCACCCGCACCGGGGAGGCCACCACCCTAAGCCAGATCCTGCGACTGGTACAGGAAGCCCAAGCCTCCCGGAGCCGCTTCCAGGCCCTGGCAGACCGGGTTGCGGGGTGGCTCTTCTACATCGCCCTTACCCTCGGCACCCTCACCTTCCTCGTCTGGCTCGCCCTGGGACGGGACTTCAACTTCGCCCTCTCCCTGGCAGTAACCGTGGTGGTCATCGCCTGCCCCCACGCCCTAGGCCTCGCCATCCCCCTGGTCATGGTGAACGCCACGGCCCTGGCTGCCCGGCACGGCATCCTGGTCCGGAACCGGGAAGCCTTTGAACGCGCCCGGGAGATCCGCTTCGTGGCCTTGGACAAGACCGGGACCCTCACCGAGGGGCGCTTCGCCGTTCGGGCAATATACGCTGAGGAGTTTTCCGAGGAAGAGGTGCTTTCCCTAGCTGCGGCCCTCGAGGCCCTCTCGGAACACCCCTTGGCCCAGGCCATCGTGGAAGCGGCGGAAGGCAAGGGGCTTCCCCGCCCTGAGGTCCGGGACTTCCAGGCGGTCCCCGGCAAAGGCGTGGAGGGCACCCTCGAGGGTAAACGCTACCGGGTGGGCCGGCCCGAGTGGGCGGAGGAGCTTGGGCTAAGGGTGTCCGAAGCCCTAAAGCGAGGCCTCCGGGAGGCCGAAGGCCGGGGGGAAAGCGCCGTTGCCCTCATGGACGAGGAGCGGGTTTTGGCCTACTTCGCTTTGGCCGACCGCATCCGTCCCTCCGCCAAGGAAGCCGTCCAACGGCTGAAGGCCATGGGCCTCACCCCCGTGATGATCACGGGGGACGCCGAGGCCGTGGCCAAAACCGTGGCCCAGGAGCTGGGAATTGAGCGGTACCACGCCCGGGTCCTACCCCAGGACAAAGCCCGGATCGTACGCGAGCTCAAGACCCAAGGCCCCACCGCCTTCGTCGGCGACGGCATTAACGACGCCCCCGCTCTCCTCGAGGCCGACCTGGGCATCGCCATCGGGGCGGGGACCAACGTGGCCATAGAGGCGGCGGATCTCGTTCTGGTGGAAAGCGACCCCCTGGACGTGGTCCGCGCCCTCCTCCTCGCCCGGGCCACCTACGCCAAGATGGTGCAGAACCTCTTCTGGGCCACGGGCTACAACGCCATCGCCCTGCCCCTGGCCGCCGGGGTGGCCTACCCCTTGGGGATCGTCCTTTCTCCGGCGGTGGGAGCGCTTTTTATGAGCCTCTCCACGGTGATCGTGGCCCTAAACGCCACGCTCCTCAGACGGGTGCGCCTAGACTAGACTGAGGGCATGGACCTAAGCACCTTAAGGGTGGACTTCCCCCTGATCGCTGGGCGGCCCGACTTCGTCTATCTGGACTCCGCCGCCACGAGCCAAAAGCCAAGGCGCGTCATTGAGTCCCTGAAGCGCTTCTACGAGACCCTGAACGCCAACGTCCACCGGGGGGCCTACCGGCTTTCCGCCGAGGCCACCGAGGCCTACGAGGAGGCCCGCAAAAGGCTTGCCCGCTTCCTGAACGCAAACCCCCAGGAGATCGTCTTTGTGCGCAACACTACCGAGGCCATGAACCTGGTGGCCTACGCCTGGGGTTTGAGAAACCTTAAGGAAGGGGACGAGGTCCTGGTCACGGAGATGGAGCACCATGCGGGCCTCGTCCCCTGGCACCTGGTGGCGGGCCTCACCGGGGCGAAGGTGAAGGCCATCCCCCTCACGGAGGAGGGAAGGCTGGACCTCTCCGCCCTGGACCGCCTCCTCACCGAGAGGACCAAGGTGGTTTCCCTGGTGCACATGTCCAACGTCCTCGGGACCATCAACCCGGTGGCGGAGATCGCCCGAAAAGCCAAGGAGGCGGGGGCCCTGGTGGTGGTGGACGGGGCCCAGTCCGCCCCCCACCTCCCCGTGGACGTGAAGGCCCTGGGGGCCGACTTCTTCGCCCTCTCCGGGCACAAGATGCTGGGGCCCACGGGGGCTGGGGTCCTTTGGGGGCGGTACGAGGTCCTGGAGGGGATGATGCCCTTTTTGGGGGGCGGGGAGATGATCCTCGAGGTCCACGTGGACCGCTCCACCTACGCCCCCCCGCCCCAGCGCTTTGAGGCGGGCACCCCCCCCATCGCCGAGGCCATCGCCCTGGGGGAGGCCGCCTGCTACCTCATGGAGGTGGGGATGGAAAAGGTCTTCGCCCACGACCGGGCCCTTCTGGAGTACGCCCTAAAACGCCTGGAAGAGGTGCCGCGCCTCCGGGTCTACGGGCCTAGGGGCGAGGACCGGGGCGGGGTCATCCCCTTCACCTTAGGCCGCCTCCACGCCCACGACCTCGCCACCTTCCTGGACCAGGAGGGGATCGCCGTGAGGGCGGGCCACCACTGCGCCCAGCCCCTCCACCGGAAGCTCGGCCTTGCGGCCACGGCCCGGGCGAGCTTCTACCTCTACAACACGAAGGAAGAGGTGGACCGCTTCGTGGAAGCCCTTCTAAGGATAGAGGCCAAGTACCGGGCCTGGCTATAATGGACCAATGAGCGTCCTTGACGAGCTTTACCGGGAAATCCTCCTGGACCACTACCAGAGCCCCAGGAACTTCGGGGTCCTGCCCCAGGCCACCAGGCAGGCCGGGGGGATGAACCCCTCCTGCGGGGACCAGGTGGAGGTGATGGTGCTCCTGGAAGGGGACACCATCGCCGACATCCGCTTCCAGGGCCAGGGGTGCGCCATCAGCACGGCGAGCGCCTCCCTCATGACCGAGGCGGTGAAGGGCAAAAAGGTGGCGGAGGCCCTGGAGCTTTCCCGCAAGTTCCAGGCCATGGTGGTGGAGGGCGCCCCCCCGGACCCCACCTTGGGCGACCTCCTCGCCCTCCAGGGGGTGGCCAAGCTCCCCGCCCGGGTGAAGTGCGCCACCCTGGCCTGGCACGCCCTGGAGGAGGCCCTAAGGTGAAGCGCTACCCGGCCCACAAGGTGACCCCCCTCCTGGTGGCGCACCCCGACCTCATGGAGGCCTGGAAGGAGGCGGCCCAGGAGGGCAGGATCCGGGCCAAGACCCTGGGGCGGGAGAACGTGGTCATCGTGGAGGACCCCGCCCTCATCGCCCGGCTTAGGGCCCTGGGGCTGGAGGGCGAACCCACGGAGGGGAACTGATGCGCGGGCTGGTATTCCTCCACGCCTTCCCCTACGGCCCCCGGATGTGGGAGGGGGAGGCGGCCTATTTCCGCGGGCGGCTTCCCGTCCTCGCCCCGGACTACCTGGGGCTTTCCCTGAGGGAGGCCGCGGAAAAGGTCCTAAGGGAGATGGACGAGGGGGGCCTCGAGGAGGCGGTCTTCGTGGGGCTTTCCATGGGGGGCTACCTCATCTTTGAGCTCTGGCGGCGGGCGAGGGAGCGCTTTTTGGGCTTCGTCCTCGCGGACACCCGCGCAGGAGGGGACACGGAGGAGGGGAAGAAAAACCGCTACGCCCTAAGGGAGCGGGTCCTTAGAGAGGGGGTGGGCTTCCTCCCCGAGGCCCTCCTCCCCACCCACCTGGGGGCCACCACCTTGCGGGAAAAGCCCGGGGTGGTGGAAAAGGCCAAGGCCCTCATCCTGGAGGCGAGGCCGGAGGCGGTGGCGGCAAGCCTCCTGGCCCTGGCGGAGCGCCCCGACTCCACCCCCCTCCTCCCCGAGATGGGCCGGCCGGCCTTGGTCCTGGTGGGGGAGGAGGACGCCCTCACCCCCCCGGAGGAGGCCAAGCGCCTGGCCAAAGCCCTCCCCGAGGCCCGGGCCCTCATCCTCCCCGAGGCGGGGCACCTCTCCAACCTGGAAAACCCCAAGGCCTTCCGCACCGCCCTCCTCGGGTTTCTGGCCGAGATCCTATGAGTCTGGAGGAACTCCAAGGGCTTCTCCCCGGCAAGGTGGACCTCTCGGAGAGCGAGCGGGCCCGCCACGGGAAGGACGAGGGCTACCCTGAAGCCCGCCCCGTCCTGGCGGTGGTCTACCCCGAGGGGGTGGAGGACATCCAAAAGGCCCTGGACTGGGCGCGAAAGGTGGGGGTGGCGGTCATCCCCTACGGGGCGGGGACCAGCCTCGAGGGCCACCTCTACCCCGTGCGGGAGGCCATCAGCCTGGACCTCTCCCGCATGGACCGGATCCTGGAGGTCCACCCGGAAGACTTCTACTGCGTGGTGGAGCCGGGCCTCACCCGCAAGCGCCTGAACGAGGCCTTAAAGGGCACGGGGCTCTTCTTCCCCGTGGACCCGGGGGCGGACGCCTCCCTTGGGGGCATGGCGGCCACGAACGCGAGCGGCACCACCACGGTGCGCTACGGGGGGATGCGGCAAAACGTCCTCGCCCTCCAGGTGGTCCTGGCGAACGGGGAGGTCTTAGAGCTCGGCCGGCCGGTGCGGAAGACCAGCGCGGGCTACGACCTGAAAGACCTCTTCATCGGCTCGGAAGGCACCCTGGGGATCATCACCCGCCTCACCCTGAAGCTCCACCCCCTCCCAGCCCACGTCCTCACCCTTAGGGCCTTCTTCCCCGGGGTGGAGGAGGCGGTAAGGGCGAGCCTCGGGGTCATGGCCCTAGGGGGCGGCGTGGCCCGGCTGGAACTGTTGGACGAGCTCGCCCTGAAGGCCCTGAACCGCCACCTGGGGGCGGGCTTCCCCGAGCGGCCCGCCCTTTTCCTGGAGTTCCATAGCCCCACCAGGGAGGCCCTGGAGGCCGAAGGGGCCCTGGCGGAGGAGGTCCTAAGGGAGGCCGGGGCCTTCGCCCTGGAAACGGCCCGGACGGAGGAGGAGCGGAGGGCCCAGTGGGAGGCCCGCCACCAGGCCTACTGGGCCCTGGTGCACCTCTTCCCCGGGCACCGCTTCATGATCACCGACGTGGCCGTGCCCCTCTCCCGCCTGCCCGAGGCGGTGCGCTTCGCCCAGAGGCTTCTTTCGGAGCTTGGCCTCACGGGGAACATCCTGGGCCACGTGGGGGACGGGAACTTCCACACCCTCGTCCCCGTCCTCCCCGAGGACTACCCCCGGGCGGAGGCCTTTGCGGAACGCCTGGTGGAAAAGGCCCTGGCCCTGGGGGGCACCTGCACCGCGGAGCACGGGGTGGGCCTGAGGAAACGGAAATACCTGGGAAAGGAGCACGGGCCCGCCCTGGAGTGGATGCGGAGGCTCAAGGCCCTCCTGGACCCGGAGGGACTTTTGAACCCCGGAAAGGTGGTGTAATAGGGGCATGGAAAGCCTAGCCTGGATGGAACAAAAGCTTCCCCAACTCCTCAAGGACCTCGAGGCCTTCGTCCGCCGGGAGTCCCCCTCGGGGGACCTGGAGGGGCTTAAGGGGGCCGCAGGCTTCCTGGAGGAGGCCTTCCGTCCCCTGGAGGGCACCCTCGCCCGCAAGGACACCCCCTCGGGGCCCATCCTCCTCCTCCGGCGGGGGGAAGGGGACAGGCCCGTCCTGGTCCTCACCCACTACGACACCGTCCACCCCAAGGGGAGCTTTCCCGAGCCCTTCCGGATAGAGCGGGAAAAGGCCATCGGCCCCGGGGTCTACGACATGAAGGGGGGGATCATCGCCCTCCTCTACGCCCTGCGCTACGCGGAGGAAAAGGGCCTTCCCCTGCCTCCTCTGGAGGTCCTCTTCACCCCAGACGAGGAGACGGGCTCGCGGGAAAGCCGCCCCCTCATCGAGGCCGCGGCCAAAAAGGCCCGGGCCGCCCTGGTGCTGGAGCCTCCCACCGCGGAAGGGGACCTCAAGGTGGCCCGGAAAGGGGTGGGGCTTTACCGGCTAAGGGCCCTGGGCAAGGCGGCCCACCAGGGGGTGGAGCCGGAAAAGGGGGTGAACGCCATCCTGGAGCTCGCCCACCAGATCCCCAAGGTGGCGGCCCTGGAGGACCGGGAAAGGGGCACCACCTTAGGCCCGAACCGCATCGGAGGGGGCACGGCCACCAACGTGGTGGCGGAGGAGGCCTGGGTGGACATAGACCTCAGGGCCTGGACCCTGGAGGAGGTGGAGCGGGTGGAACGGGGCCTAAAGGCCCTTTCCCCCGTCCTCCCTGGGGCCCGGCTGGAGCTCACCGGGGGCCTCAACCGCCCCCCCATGGAGCCCACCCCGGAAAGCCTGGCCCTCTTTGAGAAGGCGAAGGCCATCGGGGAGGCCCTGGGCCTGAGGCTCGGCCCGGGCCGGGTGGGGGGCGGGTCCGACGGGAACTTCACCGCCCACCTGGGGGTCCCCACCCTGGACGGGCTTGGGCTTTTCGGGGGGGACGCCCACCAGAGGACGGAGTACGTGGTGGTGCCGGAGATCCCCCGCCGGGCCGCCCTCCTCGCGGAACTCCTCCTAAGGCTATGACCCTCTCCCCTTCCGCCAAGAGGGTGCAGGCCATCCTGGAAGAACGGGGCTTTCCCCACCTAAAGGTGGTGGAGCTAGAGGCCTCCACCCGCACGGCCCAGGAGGCGGCAGAAGCCGTGGGGGCGGAGGTGGGGCAGATCGTGAAGAGCCTGGTCTTCGTGGGGGAGCGGGGGGCCTATCTCTTCCTGGTGAGCGGGAAGAACCGGCTGGACCCCAAGAAGGTGGCAAGGGCCCTGGGGGAAGCCCTGAGGCAGGCCACCCCCGAGGAGGTCAAGGCCCTCACCGGCTTCGCCATCGGGGGCGTGCCCCCCGTGGCCCCCCTCTCCGCCTTCTTGGACGAGGACCTCCTCGCCTACCCCCGCCTCTGGGCCGCGGGGGGGACCCCGAGGGCCCTCTTCGCCCTCACCCCAGAGGAGCTCCTACGGCTCACCGGGGCCAGGCCCCTGGACCTCAAGGAGGCCTAAGGTGTGGCCCTTCCGCCAAGACCCCCACCTGAAGCCCGACGGCCCCCTGGCCTTCCGGGTGCGGGTGCGGCTTAGGGGGGGCGAGGTGGTGGAGCTCAGGCTTTCCAAAAGCATGGAGATCGCCCCCACGGAAGGGGGGTACTACGTGCGCAAGGTGGTGGTGGGGCCCAAGAGCCTGGAGCGGGCGGTGCTGGAGATCTGGTTTGACCGCCGCTACCGGCCTGTGAGAAAGCAGGTGGAGGGCGGGGAGCTTATACCCTTGCGGGAGTGGGCTTAAGGGTATTCTGGACCGGAGCGTATATAATGGGGCCATGGAAAAGGTCTTCCTCCTCCTAGGCCTTCTCCTCATGGCCTATAACGTCCTCTACGGCCTGAAGCTCCGGCGGGCCATCCCCGGCGGGGTCATGGGGGAACGGGGCGGGCAGATGCTCTTTCTCATCTTCTTCTTCGCCCTGGCCTACCTGGTCGTCCTCCTCCTCACCTGGGGCGAGCCCCAAAGCCTCCTCCTCCTTCTCCTCTCCCTCATCCTCCTCCTGGGGGCGGTCTTCGTCTACCTCGTCCTAAGGCTCGTGGACGCCATCGTGGCCTCCCTTTAGCCCATGGTCTTCCGCCGCAACCCCAACCCACCCCCCCAGGACTGGCACCCCACCCCCGAGGAGTGGCGGGTCTACACCCTCTGCGACGGGCGCCGCACGGAGGAGGAGGTGGTGCGGGAAAGCGGCCTGGGGGAGGAGGCCTACCGCCTCCTGGCGGGGCTTTTGAAAAAGGGCCTGATCCTGCCCGTGGAAAGCCCCAAGGAGCTTTGCCAAAGGCTTTCAGATTTCCTAAAAGCCCGCCTGGGGGAAAGGGCCACCCCCTTTCTAAAGAGCCTTCAGGGGTGCGAAACCCGCGAGGCCCTGGAGGAGGTGGCCCTGAAGGTGGCGGTGCGCGTGAAGCTCACCCTGGACAAGAGGGCGGGGGAGGAGCTGGAGCGCATGGTGCGGGAGCTATTCCACTAACCACCTCACCCAAGCGTTGGGGTGGACCCCAGCAGGGGTTTTCTGCGCCCGGGGGCTTGGGCCTAGTCCCTGGGGGGAATCCAGGGCTCGCCCCGGAAGAAGCCCTGGACCAGCCGGGCCACCACCCCGCCCAAGAGGACCAGGCCGATGAGGTTGGGGATGGCCATGAGGCCGTTTAGGGTGTCGGAAACCGCCAGGAAGGCCTCGAGGCCCCCCAAGGGCCCCACGAAGGCCAAAACGGCGAAGGCCAGGCGGTAGGGCCAGCGGATCCCCTCCCCGAAGAGGTAGGCCGCGGCCTCCTCCCCGTAAAACCCCCAGGCCACCATGGTGCCCAAGGCGAAGACCGCCACGGTGAGGGCCAGGATGAGCCCCCCCAAGGGGTGGGCGGAAAAGAGGGCGCTTGCGGCCTCCGAGGCGCTTCCCCCCCTTTGCCAGAGGCCCGAGGCCAGGAAGGTGAGGGCGGTGAGGGAGGTGACCAGGAAGCTTACGAACATCTCCGTCACCCCCCAGAACCCCTGGCGCACGGGGTGGTCCACCTGAGCCTGGGCGTGGGCGATGGCCGCGGAGCCCAGGCCGGCCTCGTTGGCGAAGATCCCCCGGCCAAGCCCGGCGTTGAGGGCGGCAAGGAGGCTATACCCCGCCGCCCCCCCCAAGGCGGCCTCCGGGGTGAAGGCCGCCTGGAAGACCAGGGCCAAGGCCTCGGGGATCCTCCCCGCGTAGAGGACGAGCAGGGGCAAAAAGGCCGCGAGGAAGAAGATGAGCTTTAAGGGCACCACCACCTGGGCAAACCGGGCCACGCGCGCGATGCCCCCACCCAGGATCACTCCCACCAGAAGGGCCAGGCCCAGCCCCACCAGGGCCGGGGGAAGGCCCAAAGGGGCCAGGGCCCCCCCCACGGCCCCCGCCTGGGCCAGGTTGCCGATGCCGAAAGCGGCCACCGCGGCGAAGAGGGCGAAAAGGGCCCCCAGAAAGCGGAAGCGGGGCAGGCCCCGGGAAAGGTAGTACATGGGCCCGCCCGCCACCGAACCGTCGGCGTACCGACGGCGGTAGTGCACGGCCAAGGTCGCCTCGGCAAACTTGGAGCCTGTGCCGAAAAAGTAGCCCAGCCACATCCAGAAGACCGCCCCAGGCCCCCCCAAAAGGATCGCCGCCAACATGCCCAGGAGGTGGCCCGTGCCCACCGTGGCGGAGAGGGCCACCATGGTGGCCTGGAAGGGGGTGATCTGGCCGCCGAAGCCGTAGGTCCGCTCCCGGATGGCCCCCAGGGTCTCGCTGAAGGAAACCCGCATCATCCGAAGGGGGGCGGAGAACCAGCGGATGCGGAAGACCACCAGATAAGCCCCCACCAGGAGGAAGACCAGCTTCATGGGGAGGCCGTAGACGATGCGGTTCAGGTATTCGTTCAGGGTCAGGATGTCCATGGCTACACCTCCGGCACCACCTCTACCCTATCCCCCCGGCGGAGGCGCAGGCGCTTAAGGTCCTCCTCCAAAAGGCCAAGCCGCCCTGGGATGTTGGGCCTAGGGCGCACCTCCAGGACCTGGTCCGGGGACTTCAGCCTCAGGCGGAAACCGTGGCGGATGGCCCGGGCCCACTCCGCGTAAAGGGCCTCGTCCACGTAGACCGTGCCGCTCCCCGGGCCGTAGATGGGGAGGACCAGGAGGGCCACCGGGGGCAGGTCCACCTGGGGCACCGCCTCCAAAGCCCCCATCTGGAGGAGGGTGTGGAGGATGCGGGCCAGGCGCAAAGGGGCAGGCTGAAGGAGGACCTCCACCACCCGCTTCCCCTCCACCTGGGCCAGGACCCTAAGGGCCTCCCCGGGCAGGTCCTGCACCGTCCCCGACTGCGGGAGGCGCAGGCGGTAGCTCCAGTCCGAAGGAAGGGAAAGCCCCTCCCAGACCTTCCCCGCCTCCGCCAGCCGGGCGGGCACGGCCAGCCCCCCGAGCAGGGTGGTGCGGGGGGAGGCCACCTCCGGAAGGAAGCGGAAGGGGGCCCGCTTAAGCCCCACCAGGAGATCCAGGGCCTCCTCCCCCTCGAGGGCCCCCCCCTCCGGGGCGGCCACCCGGGCGTGGACCACCTGCCCCCCCTGGAGGTAGACCTCCCCCTCCAAAAAGGGCGCCTGGAGGAGAAGCCGCCCCGTACGCCCCGCGCTCATCAAGGCCCCCACCAAGGAGGCAAAGGGAAACTCCGCTAGGTTGCCCTCCAGAACCCCGCGCTCGCCAAGCATTCCCCCCTTTTTTACCACACCCCTCCCCGGGCGTCCAGGCTGGGAACCGACCCTTTTTACGGAAAGCCTGGGAAAAGCCATTTACAAGTGATAATCACTTGCACTAAGATAGGGGCCATGGACGCCCTTTCCGTATCCCCCTGGACGGTCTTCCTCTACGCCCTCCTCACCGCGGTGGCCACGGGGCTTGGGGCCCTGCCCTTCCTCTTCACCCGCGCCGTGGCCCAGGAGCACCTGGGCCTGGCCAACGCCGCCGCCGCGGGGCTTATGCTTTCCGCCAGCTTCGGCCTGGTCTACGAAGGGGTGGGGTACAGCCTGGGCCGCACCCTCCTGGGGGTGCTCCTGGGCTTGGGCTTTATCCTCCTGGCCCACCGCTACCTCCAGGGGCGGGAGGTGTCCTTTGGGGAGCTTTCGGGCCTGGATGCCCGCAAGGCCCTCATGGTGGTGGGCATCATGACCCTCCACTCCTTCGCGGAAGGGGTGGGGGTGGGGGTGTCCTTCGGTGGGGGGGAGGCCTTAGGGATCTTCATCACCCTGGCCATCGCCGTGCACAACATCCCCGAGGGCCTGGCCATCAGCCTGGTCCTGGTGCCCCGGGGGGTAAGCGTCCTCATGGCCGCCTTTTGGAGCGTCTTCTCCAGCCTGCCCCAGCCCCTCATGGCCGTTCCCGCCTTCCTCTTTGTGGAACTCTTCCGCCCCGCCCTGCCCGTGGGCCTGGGCTTCGCCGCGGGGGCCATGATCTGGATGGCCGTGGCCGAGATCCTCCCCGACGCCCTGAAGGAGGCCCGTGCGGAAGGGGTGGCCACGGTCCTCACCCTCTCCGTGGCCCTCATGGTGGCCTTCCAGGTGCTCATCGGAGGGTAGCCCAAGGGAGTTCCCCTTCCACCTCCAGGGCCTTTAGGGTGGGCCGCACCCGGTAGGCCAGGAGCCTGACCCCGCTTTGGCGGGCCTCCTCCGCCGCCTCCACCAGGGCTTGGTCCATGGGGTCCAGAGCGAAGGCCTGGGCCAAGGGGTGCTGGACGGTCCAGACGGCAAAGGCCCCATGGCCCTCCCGGGCTAAGGCGGCGAGAAGGCGCAGGTGCCGGGCCCCCCGGAGGGTGGGGGCGTCGGGGAAGAGGGCCAGCCCCCCCTCCACCCGGTTGCAGTTCTTGGCCTCCAGGAAGACCTCCTTCCCCCCAATGCGGGCGCGGAAGTCCAGCCGTTCCCCCCCTACGGGCACCTCCTTCCGAAGAGCCTCCAGGGGACCGAAGACCCCCTCCCTCAGAAGGAGCTCCAAGAGCTTGTTGGCCAGGGCCGCGTCCACCCCCACCAGGACCCCTTCCGCCTCCACCAGGACCAGGCGGCCTAGGGTCTTTTGGGTAGGCCGGGGGAGGTAATGGCAGGGGGCGCCGGGGCGGAGGAGCTCTGCCATCCGCCCGGAGTTGGGGAGGTGCAGAGGGCCCACGTCCGCCTCCACCAGGAAGCGGTTCCTCCGCCGGAGGAGGCGGCAGGGGCTTAAGGGGGGTAGGGGAAGCCGAAGCATATAGGGAAGGGCCCGGCCAAGGACCGGGCCCCTTTGGCGGAGAGGGCGGGATTCGAACCCGCGGCACCGGTTTTCCCGGTGCAACACCTTAGCAGGGTGCCGCCTTAGACCACTCGGCCACCTCTCCAAGCCGCTGGCGGAGGGTGAGGGATTCGAACCCCCGGTGGGCTCGAGGCCCACAGCGGTTTTCAAGACCGCCGCCTTCAACCGCTCGGCCAACCCTCCAGGACTGGCCGCACCCTACACTATGCCCAAAGGGCCCCGGGGTGTCAAGGGCGCAGCCAATAGAGGAGGAACCGCTCCGCCTGGGCCTCCATGGCGGGGATGACCGCGTGGTGCAGGTCGGGGAAGAGGATGAGGTGGTCTTCTCCCAAAGGGCCAAACCCCGTGGGTCTCAGGCAGGCCCGGCCCTTGGTGAGGGGGCCGGTCCAGGGGGCCCCCTCCCGGGTGAGGGCCACCTGGTGGACGCGCCGCCCCGTGGCCTCCCGGAGGTCCCTGAGGCGGCAGGCCTGGGTGGGGGGGATCAGGGGGTCGTTCCCCGACTGGAGGACAAGGAGGGGGGCCCGCAGGCGGGCCGCGTGGGGCAGGGGGCTTTGGCGGGCGAGGTCCTCCCCAAAGACCTCCCGCCAGCGGGCGAGGGCCTCGGACCGGGTCCTTTCCAGGATCCGGGCCTGCTCCTCAAAGTCCACCGGCCCGATGGCGAAGACCACCCCCGAGCTTCCCCCCTCCAGGGCCGCGGCCTTCAGGGCCACGCAGGCCCCCAGGGAGTAGCCCAGGTAGGCGTGCCGGCGCACCCCCAGCCGGGGGAGGAAGCGGGCCAGGTGGGCCAGGTCCTCCCCTTCCTCCAAACAACCCGTGATCCGCCCTCCGCTCCCGCCCCGGCCCCGGAGGTGGGGGACCACCCCCAGGAAGCCCCGCTCGGCCCAGGCCCGGCAGCGCTCGGCCATGGTGGGGTTGGGGGGGCCGAACCCCCCGGGCACCAGCAGGACGGCCCCCCTAGGGGCTCCCCGGGGGCGGCAGAGCTCGGCGAAAAGCCCCACCCCTTGCCGAAGGTAGGCCACCCCGCCGGCCTCGAGGCGGAAACCCCCCTCTTGGACCTGGCGGAGGGCCCAAAGGAGCACCCCCAAAAGGAAAACCCCGACAAGGACCCCCTTCATCGCCCAAAGAGGAGGGGCGAAAGTCGGGCCCGAACCAGGAGATGAGCAAGGAGGAGAGGGAGGAAGAGGGCCAGAACCAGGTAGATGAGGAAGGCCGGCTTAAGCCCAAGAGGCTCGGGAAAGGTGGGATCCCGCTCCAAAAGGCGGATGACCATGGGATGGAGAAGGTAAATCTGCAGGGAATACCGGCCCAGGAAGGCCAAGGGGGCCCGGAGGGGCCCTCCGGCCAGGCGGTGGGCCAGGAAGAGGAGGAGGAAGGCCACGGCCGTGGTGTAGAGCCAGTGGAAGGCCTGGTAGTGGAAGGTGTTCACCGGGCGCCCCTGGAAGGCCTCCAGGGCCAGGGGGAGATAGCCCCCAAGCCCCACCAGGGCCAAGAGGAGGGCCATAGGCCAGAAGCGGAGGAGGCGGGGGAGGTCCTCTATGCGGCTCGCCACGTACAAGCCCAAGGCCACCGCGGGGACGTACCAAAGGAGGGTGCTGGCCGGGTAGGGCAGGCGGTACAGGTAGCGGTTGGCGAAGTAGACCAGCAGGGTGAGGCCCACCCCGAAGAGGAGGAACCAGGCCCCGTGGGGCCTCCGCCGCACCAGGGGGGCCAGGAGGGGCAGGACCAGGGCTAGCTCCAGGGCCACCAGCAGGAAGTAGAGGTGGTAGTAGGCCTTGCCCCAGAGGAGCTGGTGGGGGATCCGTTCCGGCTGGAAGGCCCCGTGGTCCAGAAAGCGGAAGAGGAGGTACACCCCGCTCCAAAGGAGGTAGGGCCAAAGAAGCCTCAGGACGCGGTTCTGGAAGTAGCGGCCCAGGGCCATCCCCCGCCCCAGGGCCACCCCCAGGACCACCGTGGTCATGAAGAGGAAAGCGGGGACGGCAAAGTGCAGGGTGCGGTTCAGGGCCAGGATCCCAAGCCACAAGGGGGTTTCCGGGGGGACCTCCCGTAGGAAACGCCCTAGGAGGTGGTGGAGGACCACCTCCAGGATGGCCAGCCCCCGGAAGACCTCCACCCAGGGGAAGCGTTCCACCCCCCCATTCTCCCCTAGGAAGATGAGAGGGGGGCGAGCTCCTCCCAAAGGGCCCGCCGCCTGGGGTAGAGGGCCTTTAAGTCCCGCAAGAAGCCCTCCACCCGCTTCCCGTCCAGGGTCTTGGCCCGCCCTAAGAGGCGGGCGGCCTCCCGGTAGCGGGCCCTTCCGCCCTTCTCTATGAGGCCTCGAGCCGCTTCCAGGTAGAGCCTCGAGGCCTCCCCCGGAAGCCGCTCCTCCAAGGCCTCGGCCAGGGCGGGGTAGGCCTCTGGGGGGGCGCGCTGGAGGAGGCGGTCTAGGGCCTTCCAGTCCTCCTCCAGGAGGTGGATCCGGGCGAGAAGGGCGGGGTCCTTCACGGCCTTGAGGAGGCTGGGCCTCTCCTCCCTGAAGCGGGGGCCGAGAAGGGCCTTGAGGGCGGCGTAGTCCGAAAGGTTCGGGCGCAGGTGGAAGCGGCGGAGGAGGTCCTCGGGGAGGCCCCTTTGGCTTGCTAGGAGGTCCGCCAGGGGGAAAAGCCGGGGGTCCTTGCCGAACCAGTTCAGGGCCTCCTCCGCGTAGAAGAGAGCCTCTTCCTTCCGCCCCAGGGCGAGGAGGCGGTCCACCAGGGCCAGGTAGTCCTCAGGGGCCTCGAGGCGGGCCTTCATGAGCGCCAGGGCCTCTTCCTCCCGCCCCAGGGCGAAGAGGAGCTCCCGCCTCAGGGCCTCCTTCAAGGGGTCCCTCCCCTCCAGGAGGGGCAGGGCCTCCTCGGGGCGGGCCTTGGCCATCTCCAGGAAGCCCCGGACCAGCTCGGGCAGGGGGTGGCGGAGGAGGAGGGCGAGGAGGGGCTTTAGGGGGCCTTTGAGCTCCCCGTAGCGGGCGAGGAGGGGGCCCAGGTAGGGGCCGGGGTCCTTGGGGGCCTGGAGCAGGGCCTCCAGGAGCTTAAGGAGGGGTTCCGGCCGCTCCACCTTGGGAAGCCGCAGGAGGAGGGCCTCCAGGGCCTCCTCGGGCCAAAGCCCCAGGCGGAAGGCGGCCTTGAGCTCCCGAACCTCCTCTTCCAGGGCCCTTTCCGGGAAGAGGGCCTCCAGGAGAAGCCCCCCCACCCGGGGCAGGGCGGCAAGGGCCAGGAGGAGGGCCTTGGCCTCCTCGGGGGAGAGGGCCTCCAGGGCCTCCTTGAGGTCCCTTCCCCCCCGTTCCAGGTAGGCGTAGAGGAGGGCCGCCGCGTGCTTGCAGGGAAAGCCCGGGTAGGGGCAGGTGCACCCCCCCGAAAGCCCCGGGCCCACCTCCACCCGGTAAGGGACCCCCTCCGAGCCCAGCACCTCCCCAAGAAGCCTTTCCCCCAGCCGGTAGACCCTCAGGACCCGCCCCTCGCGGGCGTAGGCCAGGCCCCGCCTCAGGACCTCCTCGGGGAAGAAGGGGGCGAAGTCCTCCTCCTTTTCCGGGGGAAAGGGCTTCACGAAGCTTAGTGTAGCGCGCTACAATCAGGGGTGAAGGCTATGGAATGACCGCGGCCTTAAGGGAAGCCGATCTGGTCCGTCCCCTGCCCAAGGGCTTTGTCCAGTGCCGGGCCTGCGCCCACTACTGCGCCATCCCCCAGGGGGGCGCGGGGAAGTGCGGGGTGCGCCGGAACCTGGGGGGGCGGCTTTACCTGGCCACCTACGGCAAGGCGGCGGCCCTGCACGTGGACCCCGTGGAGAAGAAGCCCCTCTTCCACTTCCACCCGGGGGAGGGGATCCTCTCCTTGGGCACCGTGGGGTGCAACCTCTTCTGCGCCTTCTGCCAGAACTGGACCATCAGCCAGTTCCGGGACTTCCCCTTCGGCGAAGGGGGCGCGGGGGCCTACCTGGGAGAGGACTTCCCCCCAGAACGGGTGGTGGCCGCGGCGGAGGCCTTGGGGGTGCGGCTCCTCGCCTTCACCTACAACGAGCCCGCGGTCTTCGTAGAGTACGCCCGGGACACGGCCCTTCTGGCCAAGGAACGGGGCATGAAGACCGTCTTCGTGACCAGCGGTTTTGAGACGAAGGAGGCCTGGGCCTACATCCGCCCCTACCTGGACGCGGCCAATGTGGACCTCAAGGGCTTCCGCGAGGCCTTCTACCGGGAGATCTGCGGGGCCCGGCTGAAGCCGGTGCTGGAGAGCCTCGAGCACCTGGTGGCCCAGGGGGTCTGGGTGGAGGTGACCACCCTCCTCCTGGAGGGGTACAACACGGAGGAAGGGGAGCTTCGCGCCATGGCCCGCTTCCTCAAAGGGCTTTCCCCGGAGATCCCCTGGCACCTCACCGCCGCCCACCCGGACTACCGCATGCCCCACCTCACCCCCACCCGGCGGGAAACCCTGCTTAAGGCCTACGAGATCGCCAAGGAGGAGGGGATGCGCTTCGTCTATCTGGGCAACATCCTGGACGAGGAGCGGAGCTCCACCCGCTGCCCGGACTGCGGCCGCCTCCTCCTGAAGCGGCGGGGCTACCGGGTGGAGGCCCTGTGGACGGACCCCGGGGTCTGCCCGGGGTGCGGCCGGAGGATCCCCGGGGTATGGAGCTGGTGAGGCGGGAGGCGGCGGCGGGGGTCTTCTACCCCCGGGAGGGGGAAACCCTCCGGCGGGAGGTGGAGGGCCTTCTGGAAGCGGCCCGCACGCCCCCCCTTCCCGGGGTCCGGGGGGCCCTGGCCCCCCACGCGGGCTACCTCTACTCCGGCCGGGTGGCGGCGGAGGCCTTCCGGGCCCTTTCCGCCTGGAAGGGGCGGGCCCGGAGGGTCCTCCTCCTGGGCCCGAGCCACTTCGTCCCCTTCCTGGGGGTGGCCTTCCACCCCTACCGGGCCTGGCGCACCCCTTTGGGGGAAACCCCCGTGGACCTGGAAGGGGGGAGGAGGCTCCTCGCCCGGGGCCACCCCTTCCGAGCCCTGGAGGAACCCTTCCGGGAGGAGCATAGCCTGGAGGTCCTCCTCCCCTTCCTCCAGGTGGTCCTGCCCCAAACCCCCATCCTCCCCCTCCTCTTTGGGGAGGTGGACCCCCTGGGGGTGGCCGAGGCCCTGGGGGAGGAGCTCGGGCCCCGGGACCTGGTGGTGGCCAGCAGCGACCTCTCCCACTACCACCCCGAGCCCGTGGCCCGGGCGCGGGACGGGAAGACCCTGGAGAAGGCCCTGGCCCTAGACCCCCTGGCCCTGGCCGAAAGCGAGGCCTGCGGCCGCCTCCCCTGGGCGAGCCTCACCGCCTTGGCCCGGGGCTTAGGGTGGCGGCCCAGGCTCCTGGCCTACGCCACCAGCGCCGAGGCCAAGGGGGAGCGGGCGCGGGTGGTGGGGTACGCGGCGGTGGCCTACCTAGAGGCGGAGGAGGGGCCGGAACCAGGGGATGGAAAGGAGGAGGACGAGGAGGCTTAGGGCGAAGAGGAGGCGCGCCCCCTGCCCCTTTCGCGCCCGGGCGAGGCCCGCGTGGGCGAGGCCCAGGGCCAAAAGCCCCCCCACCCAGTGCTCGGCCACGAAGTAGCGGGGCTCGCCCCCAGCACGCATCACCTCCCCCAGGGCGGCCAGGGCCCCTTGGAAGAGGGGGCTAACGAAGGCCAGGAGGAGGCCCAGGACCACCTGGAGGGTGAGGGCGTGGGCGAAGAAGGCCCCGGGGCGGGGCTCGGGCCGGAGGAGGGCCCAGAGGCCGAAAAGGAGCACGAACCAGCGCAGGAGGTTGTGGAGAAGGAGGAGAACCTCGTACATGCTCTAAAGCCTAAGGGAAGGGAGGAAAGGCAGGGTGCGCCTCCCCACCTTTTAGGGGAAGCTCCAAACGCGCCCGGAGGCCCGTGGGGGCGTTGGGCTGGAGGGAAAGCCTCCCCCCATGGGCCTCGGCCACCTTCTTGGCCACGGAAAGCCCAAGCCCCTCCCCCGGTTGGCTCGAGGCCCGGAAGAAGGGGCGGCCCACCTCCTCCCAGGCCCCTTGGGGCAGCCCGGGGCCCTGGTCCGCCACCTCGAGGAAGGCCCATCCCCCCTCCACCCCCACCCGCACCCGCACCCCCCGCCCCTCCCCGTGGAGGAAGGCGTTTTGCAGGAGGTTCCTCAGGGCCTGGGCCAGGAGGAGGGGGTCGCCCCGGTAGGGAAGGCTTTCCGGACCCTCGTAGGCCGCCCCGAAGCGCCGGGCCTCCTCCTCGGCCAGCCGGGCCAGGTCCAGGTCCACCCGCTCCACCCGCCCTTCCCGGGCCAGGAGGAGGAGGGCCTCCACCAGGCGCTTGAGGCGGAGGAGCTCCGCCTTGGCCTCGGAAAGGGCCTCCTCCTTGGGCAGGTACCCGGCCTCCGCCGCCTCCAGCTGGGCCAGGGCCGCGGCCAGGGGGGTCCTGAGCTCGTGGGCCGCGTCCCGGGTGAAGCGCCGCTCCCGCTCCCAAAAGGCTTGGAGCCGGTCCAGCATGTGGTTGAAGCTCTCCGCCAGGGCCTTAAGCTCCCCCCCGCCCCGCACCTCCACCCGCCGGGCCAGGTCCTGGGCCTCGGCCACCTCCCGGGCCACCTCCGTGAGGCGGGCCAGGGGCCTGAGGGCGCTTCCCGCAAGGCGGTAGGCGAGGAGGGCGGCAAGGAGGGCGAGAAAGGCCCCGGAACCCAAAAGGGCCAGGCGGAAGCGGCCCAGGGCGGAGGCCGCCCCCGGCTCGTAGCGGGCCAGGGTCAGGGTGCCCCCGGGCACGGGAAAGACCACCACCCGCCACCCCTCCCGCCAGTACCGGCCCGGGGGGAGGGGGGGGAGGTCGGGGAAGCCCGGGCTCCTTTCCTCGTGGTCCGCAAGGAGCCGGTAGGCGAACTCCCCCCTGGGGGGGCGGCGCCCCTCGGTGAGGGCCTCGAGGTAGAGGAAAAGGGAGCGGTCCATGTCCCGCTCAATGAGGCCCTTGAAGGCCGCGTAGCTCAAAACCCCCTGGGCCAGGAGGGCACCCCCCACCGCCAGGAGGAGGAAGAGGGCCAGCCTACCCCTAAGGGTCATACCCCAACCGGTACCCCCCGGGGACGGTGCGGATGACCTCCGGGCCCAGCTTCTGCCTCAGGTAGTGGACGTAGACCTTCACCGCCCCCACCTTCTCCCCGTCCCCGAAGACCCGCTCCGCCACCTCCTCCGGGGGGAAAAGCCGCCCGGGGTGCAGGGCCAAAAGCTCCAGGAGGGCGAACTCCCTGGGGGAAAGGTCCACCCGCTGGCCCTCCCGATGCACGGCCCGCCCCGAGAGGTCCACCTCCAAAGGCCCCAGGACGAGCCGTCCCGTCTTCACCTCCGCCGATCGGCGGAGAAGGGCCCGCACCCGGGCCAAGAACTCCTCCAGGGCGAAGGGCTTCACCAGGTAGTCGTCCCCGCCCAGGTCCAGGCCATAGACCCGGTCCGCCAGGGTGTCCCGGGCGGTGAGGAAGAGGATGGCCCCCTTGTAGCCCGCCCTCCGCACCTCCTCCGCCAGGCGGAACCCCCCGTCCTCGTCTTCGGGCAGGCGCACGTCCAGGACCATGAGGTCGGGCTCGGCCTCGAGGAAGGCCTCCCGCGCCCCCTCCAGCCCCTTCGCCCAGACCACGCTCCACCCCTGGGCGGAAAGGGTCCGCTCCAGGGCCCGGCCCAGGCGGGGCTCGTCCTCCAAAAGGAGGATGCGCATGCCCCCAGTATGCGCCAGGAGGGGTTAGGCAGAGGTTACTGGCCTCGGTGCCCGGTATTTAACGCCCGCCTAACCGCCCGCCCCTACCCTTTAGGGCATGGGCCGGCACGGGGTCAGGTGGGAAGGGGTGCTGGGAAGCCACCTGGAGGTCCAGCTCCTCGCCCCCCCTTGGGCGGCCCGGCGGGCCCTAAGGGCCATCCAGGAGGAGGTCGTCCGCCTGGAAGGCCTCTTCAGCCGCCACCGGGAGAGCGAGCTCACCCGGCTTTTGGCCCAAGGAGGAGGGGAAGTGAGCCCGGAGATGGGCTTCCTCCTGGAGGAGGCCCTGAGGCTCATGGAGGCCACCCAAGGGGCCTTCCACCCCGCCCCCCGCCATGGGGGGGTGCCCTACCACCTTGCGGGGAACCGGGTGGAGCTTTTCGCCCCCATAGACCTGGACGGGCTGGCCAAGGGCTACATCGCCGACCGGGCGGCGGCCAAGGCCAAGGCCCTGGGGGCCCGGGCCGTCCTGGTGAACCTCGGGGGGGACCTGGCCCGCCTGGGGCTGGGGGAAGCCCTGGTGGCCCTGGAAGACCCCCTGGGCCCGGACAACGCCCCCCCCGCCCACACCCTCCGCCTGGGGGAAGGGGGCGTGGCCACCAGCGGGGTCCGCCACCGGGGGGCCCACCTCCTGGACCCCAGGACGGGGAGGCCCGCGGCGGGGCTCCAGGCCACGGTCCTGGCGGGAAGCGCCCTCCTGGCGGAGGCCCTGGCCAAGGCCCTCTTCGTGCTGAAGGAGGAGGCCTGGCCCATCCTGAAGGCCCATGGGGCCCAAGGGGTGCTCTTCACCGGGGAAGGCCCCAAGGCCGGCCCATAAAGGGAGGGAAGGATGCTGAAGCGCTACTACAGCCGGAGGTCGTTTTTTCGCCGGGTGATGGGGATGATGGCCCTAGGCCTCGCCCGGGCGCAAGGGGCCCCCTGGCCGCAGGGCATGGAGCTGGAGGTGGCCTTCGCCTACCAGGGCGGGGGGTTCCGCTACCGGGCCCCCTACGTGGCCTGCTACGTGGAGGACGAGCGGGGCAACCTGGTGCGCACCCTGGCCCTTTTCCTCATGCCGGGGAAAGGGGAAAGGTGGTGGAACGAGCTCCGGCGCTACTTCCTGCAAAGCACGCCGGAAAGGATGCGCACCCTCTCCGGCCCCACCCGCCCCCCCGGGCGGTACCGGGTGGTCTGGGACGGGAAGGACGAGGCGGGGCGGCCCGTGGCCCAGGGGCGCTACCACATCTGCGTGGAGTACGCCCGGGAGCACGGGCCCTACGAGCTTTTCCGGGAAGCGGTGGAGATCGGCCCCAAACCCTTCAAGAAGACCTACACCCTGAAGGGGGAGCTTTCGGAGGTGGCCCTTGACTACCGCAAGGCCTAGGGCAAAGCTGGCCCGGGCGCGGCTTTACGGCTTTGCCCGCACCCTGCACCTCTACCTCTCCCTCCTGGCCCTTTTGGCCCTCCTCTTCTTCGCGGCCACCGGCCTCACCCTGAACCACCCGGAGTGGTTTGGGGAAGGCCGCACCCGCCGCCTCCAGGGCACCCTGCAGGGGCCCTACCTCCAGGGGGAGGCGGTGGACTGGCTCCGCCTGGCGGAGGACCTCCGGGCCCTAGGCCTAAGAGGGCGGGTGGCGGAGTACGGGGAAAGCGGGGGGGAGGCCTGGCTTTCCTTCCGCGCCCCCGGCTACGCCGCGGACGCCCAGGTGGACCTCCGTAGCGGGGCCTACCGCCTAAGCGTCACCGAAGCGGGGCTTGTGGGGGTGCTGAACGACCTTCACAAGGGCCGGGACACCCCGGGGGCCTGGCGATGGGCCCTGGACCTCTTTGCCCTCTTCCTGGCCCTGGTGAGCCTTACCGGGCTGGCCCTGGGCCTCCTCATGCTGAGGACCCGAAGGGCGGCCCTCTTCACCGTGGGCCTTGGGAGCCTCCTTTTCCTCCTCCTGGCCCTATGGGCGAGCCGCTAGGGGCTAAAGCTCGTCCAGGGCCTCCCGGGGGGCCTTTTTCAGGCCCAGATACCCCCCCTCCCTTAGGAAGAGGGGGAACAAGCGCTCCAGAGGGCCTTCCACCAGGGCCAGGGCCTCCCCCCGGAGGACCCTAAGCCCCTCCGCCTCCCCCTCGAGGCCAAAGGGGAGGAGGAGGAGGGCCTCCCCCTCCGGGCTCCCCTCCCCCCGGTCCAGAAAGCGCCCCTCCGGGACCAGGAAGCCCAGCATGCGGGTGCGGTGGAGCTCCTTCTGCAGGAGGGGGAAGGCCCGGGGGTCTTCCGCCTGCTGGAAGAGGAGGAGGTCCGCCTCGCCGGAAAACCCCACCAGGCTGTAAAGGGCAATCCCCCGCCCACCCCAGCGCTCCAAGAGGGCGGAAAGCTCGTCCTTCAGGTGCTCCTGGACCTCCGCCTCCAGGCGGCGGAACTCGGGGAGGAGGCGGAAGGCGGTGAAGGCCCAGTACATCACACCTCCAGGAAGCGGGCCAGGGCCTCCGGGGAGAGGTGGCGGCCCACATAGAAGGGCCCAAACTCCCCATAGCGGGCGGAGACCTCGTCAAAGCGCATCTCGTAGACGATCTTCTTGAACTGGATGGGGTCCTCGCTGAAGAGGTCCACCCCCCATTCCCAGTCGTCCAGGCCCTGGGCCCCGCTGATGACCTGCAGGACCTTCCCCTGGTACTTCCTTCCCGTCTCCCCGTGGGCCTTCATGAGCTCGGCCCTTTCCTTGGCGGGGAGCAGGTACCAGTTGTCCGCCCCCTGGCGGCGCTTGTTCATGGGGTAGAAGCAGACGTACCCCCCCTCGGGCACCCTGGGGCGGAGGCGGGGCTTGATGTAGGGGGCCTCGGGGTCCAAGGGGCCGGTCTGGCTCCCCAGCTCCACCACGGAGTAGAAGCCGTAGGCCGGGCGGAGAAAGCGGGCCAGGCGGCTCTTGTTGAGCTTTTCTTCCGCCTCCAAAAGGGCGTCCAGGTCCTCCCGGAAGTGGAGGAAGAGGAGGTCCGCCTTCGTGGTCACCACCTGGTAGACCCGGGAAAGGCCAAGGCCCCTTTCCTCCAGGGCCCGCCAGGCCCCTAGGAGGCCCTTCAGCTCCTCCCAGGCCGCCGCCCGCTCCTCCTTGGGGGCGGCCATCCAGGCGGGGAAGTCCAGGGTGCGGAAGTCGTGGAGGACCTGCCAGCCCTCGAGGGTAAAGGTGGGCTCCGGCGCGTGGCGCTCCATGCCCCCACTATACTGAACCCCGTGGCGGCCCTTCACCTCCTCCTGGCCCTGGCGGCGGTGGTCCTCCTGGGGCGTCTGGGAGGGAGGCTCTTCCGGGCCCTGGCCCAGGCCATCCCCGGGGAGCGGGACGACGCCCTTTTCCGCCTCCTGGCCTGGGGCTGGTGGGGCTTCCTCCTCCTCCTGGCCCTGGCCTACCTGGCCCACGCCCTGGGGCTTCCCTACGAGCCCCTTCGGAGCTGGGGGGAGGCCCTGGTGGCCTGGGTGGGGGGGCGGGGCCTGGCCGCCCTCGGGGTCTTAGCCCTCACCTACCTGGGCTACCGCCTCCTCCCCCGTCTCCTAAGCCGCCTGCCCGAACCGGAGGGGACGGAACTCACCCGGGAGGCGGTGCGGCGGAAGACCCTGAGGGCGGTGTCCGAATCCTTCCTCAAGGGGGTGGTCCTGGTGGTGGGGGGGCTTTTCCTCCTCTCCAACCTGGGCCTCAACGTCACCGCCCTCCTGGCGGGGGCGGGGGTGGCGGGACTGGCCATCAGCTTCGCCGCGCAGAACCTCATCCGGGACTTCATCAACGGCTTCTTCATCCTCCTGGAGGACCAGTACGGGGTGGGGGACATCGTCCAGATCGGGGGCGTGGGGGGGCAGGTGGAGCGGTTCAACCTGCGCCTCACCGTCTTAAGGGACCTGGAGGGCCGGGTGCACTTCATCCCCAACTCCCAGGTGCAGCAGGTCACCGTCCTCACCCAGGAGTGGAGTCGGGCGGTGGTGGACGTGAGCGTGGCCTACAAGGAGGACCTGGACCGGGTCCTTGGGGTCTTCCGGGACGAGGTGGAGGCCTTCCACCGGGACCCCGAGTGGCAGGACGCCTTCACCGAGCCCCCGGAGGTCTTAGGGGTGCAGAACCTGGCGGACTCGGGGGTGGTCATCCGGGTGCTCTTCAGCACCAAGCCCGCCCAGCAGTGGGCCGTGGCCCGGGAGTTCCGCCGCCGCATCAAGAACCGCCTGGACCGGGAGGGGATAGAGATCCCCTACCCCCACCTGAAGCTCTACCTGGGGGAGCCCTTAAGGCTGGAAAAAGGGGTATAGTCTAGGGGATGCCCGAGGTCCACCAGGTCATCCTGGAGGCCGTCCAGCCCCATCTGGGCCAGAGGGCCCAGGTGGTCTTGGAAGAAGGCCTCAAGCGGCTCGGCAAGACCCCGAAGGAGCTCACCCCCGAGGACGGGGAGGCCCTCCTAAAAGGGCCCTTCTTCCGGGAACTCCAGGCGAGGCTTAGGCCCGAGGAGGCCCGCCGGGTGGTGGAGGAGGCCCTGAAGCGCCTCAAAACCCCCGAGGGGCTCAAGGCCCTGGAGGAGGGCCTTAGGCGCTTCCAGCTCTACCTGGACTGGCCGGAGGTGGGAAGGCTTAGGGCCCTTTACAACCGCCTCCGCCAGGGGGAGGACCCCGCCCTCTTGGCGGAGGGGCTTAGGCTTCTGGAGGCCCTGGAGGAGAAGCTGGAGGAGGCCCTTCTCCGCCAGGCCCGGGACCTGGCCCACCTGGAGGAGACCCTAGAAAGGGTGCGGCACCTGGGGGGAGCCAAGGTCCGCCGCCTGGAAAGCCTGGTGGGCACCATCCGGCAGGCCCACGGGGAGGGCACCCTGGCCCAGGGGGAGGTGGAGCGGGCTCGGGCCTTGGCCCTGGAGCTGAGGAAGCTTCTGGAGTCCAGCGCCGTCCGCGCCCCCACCCTGCCGGAGATCGTCTTCCAGACGGAGGAGGCCGAGCCCGAGGTCTACGTCACCGTGGAGGACGCCTCGGAGCTGGAAGGGGAGCTGGTCATTGACCTCGAGGCCCTCCCCGAGGAGGCGGCGGAGCGCATCCAGGCCATGGTGGTGGAGGAGGAAAGGCGGAAGCTAAAGGACCTCCTGGCCCGCCACGCCCCCCTCCTGGAGCGGGCCACGGTGAGCCCCCTTCTCGCCGAGGTGGAGGCCCTCCTGGAGGCGGGAAGCCCCGCGGGGGAGAAGCTCCAGGCCCTGGAGGCGGCCTTCAAAGAGGCCGAGGCCAACCTGAAGGCGGAAAAGCGGGCCCGGCTCATCCAGCTGGAAGAGGCCCTAAGGCGCCTTCCCCTTCCCCCCGAGGCCAAGGCCCCCCTGGAAGCGGCCCTAAGGCTGGCGGAGGAAACCCTCAAGGAAGGGGGCTTCCCCGACCTCCTCCCCCTGGAGGAGAGCCTTAAGGCCCTGGAGGAGGAGGCGAGGCGCCTTAGGGAGGAAAAGGAGGCCCTCCTCAGGGAGCTTGCCGCCAAAGGGGAGGCCTTTAGACCCCTTCTGGAGGAGCTCAAGGCCACCCCGGAGGAGCGCTTGGGGGAGGCCCTCCCCGCCCTCAGGGCCCGCTACGCGGAGCTTTTGAAAAAGGCGGGGGAGGAGGCGGCCCTAAAGGAGAAGCTCCAGGAAGCGGAGGCGGCCCTCAAGGCCCTGGAGGGGGAGGCCCGGGCCCTGGGGCTTGGGGAGGCCTGGGCGGGCCTCCTGGGCGAGGTGGCCCAGGGCCGCCTGCCCGACCTGGAGGGCTTCAGGAAGCGCCTGGCCGAGGCCAAGGCGGAGAGGCGGCAAAGGGCCTTGGAGGAGCTCGCCCGCCTCGAGGCCCTGGCGGAGCGCTTCCGCGCCTTCGGGGGCGAGGCCGTCTTAAGGGCCATCGCCGAGGAAAAGGCCAAGCCCCTCCCCGACCCCACCCCCATCGCCCGGGCCCTCCAGGCCCTAAGGCGCAAGCTGGAGGCCCGGCGCTCCGAGCTCACCACCCGCCTGGCCGCCTTCCTCAGGGGCTACGCCCGGGTCCAGGACCTGAAGAGCGAGACCACGGGCCGGCTCAAACCCCTGGCGGAGTTCCTGGAGGCCGCCTGGGATAGGCTCGCCCGGCTGGGGCCCGCGGGGGTCTTGGAGGTGGAAAGGGCCCTGGAGGAAGCGGAACGGCTCCTCAAGGAGGCCGAGCGGGAGAAGGAGGCGGCCCAGGCGGTGCTCAAGGAGATCGGGAGCGCAGATGTGGAGGCCCTTTTCGGAGCCCTGGCCGGGGAAGACCCCTTAAAGCCCCTCCGCCTCCCCGGGGTGGAGGCCCTGGGCCTCCTGGAGGAGGGCCCCCTTCCCCTCCCCCGCCCGCCCCTGGAGGCTTTCCAGAAGGCTCTGGACCTCCTGGACGCGGGGCTTAAGGAGAAGAGAAAAGCGGCGGTGGTCCTCCTGGGCCCCAAGGCCCTGGTCCTGGCCCCAAGGGAGGGGAAAACCCTGGCCGCCCTTCTGGAGCGAAGCGCCCTTTCCGCCTTCCTGCAGGAGCTTGGCCTTCTCCTCTAGGTGCTACACTGGAAGGTGGTGGCCCTAGAAGCCGACCTCTGGTCCCAACTCAGACCCCATCTGGCCTACCTCTCGGAGGAGGAGGTGGCCCAGGTGGAGGCCGCCTACCGCTTCGCCGAGGCCGCCCACGCGGGGCAAAGGAGGCGGAGCGGGGAGCCCTACATCACCCACCCCGTGGCGGTGGCCGAGATCCTGGCCTCCTTGCGCATGGACGCGGAGACGGTCATGGCGGGCCTCCTCCACGACGTGGTGGAGGACTGCGGGGTGGCCCCCGAGGAGCTTGAGAGGCGCTTCGGCGCTGGGGTGCGGCGCATCGTGGAGGGGGAGACCAAGGTCAGCAAGCTCTACAAGATGGCCAACCTCGAGGGCGAGGAGCGCCGGGCGGAGGACCTCCGCCAGATGTTCATCGCCATGGCGGAGGACGTGCGGATCATCATCGTGAAGCTGGCGGACCGCCTGCATAACCTCCGCACCTTAGAGCACATGCCGCCCGAAAAGCAGCGGCGCATCGCCCAGGAAACCCTGGAGATCTACGCCCCCCTGGCCCACCGCTTGGGTATGGGCCAGATCAAGTGGGAGCTGGAAGACCTCTCCTTCCGCTACCTCCACCCCGAGGCCTACCAGAGCCTCCTGGAAAGGCTGAAAGAGGGCCAGGAGGCCCGGGAAAAGCTGGTGGAAAGGGCCATGGCCCGGCTGAAGGAGGCCCTGGAGAAGGACGAGCTCCTCCAGGCCCAGATCCAGGGCTTTGAGGTCACGGGGCGCCCCAAGCACCTCTACTCCATCTGGAAGAAGATGGAGCGGGAGGGGAAGGCCCTGGAGCAGATCTACGACCTCCTGGCGGTGCGGGTCATCCTGGACCCCAAGCCGAGCGCCACGGAGGAGGCGAGGAGCCTCAGGGAAAAGCAGGTCTGCTACCACGTCCTGGGCCTGGTCCACGCCCTCTGGCAGCCCATCCCCGGGCGGGTGAAGGACTACATCGCCGTGCCCAAACCCAACGGCTACCAGAGCCTCCACACCACGGTCATCGCCCTGGAGGGCCTCCCCTTAGAGGTCCAGATCCGCACCCGGGAGATGCACAAGGTGGCGGAGTACGGCATCGCCGCCCACTGGCTCTACAAGGAGGGCCTCACCGACCCCGAGGAGGTGAAGCGCCGGGTTTCCTGGCTCAAGAGCATCCAGGAGTGGCAGCAGGAGTTTTCTAGCTCCCGGGAGTTCGTGGAGGCGGTGACCAAAGACCTCCTGGGGGGGCGGGTCTTCGTCTTCACCCCCAAGGGGCGGATCATCAACCTGCCCAAAGGGGCCACCCCCGTGGACTTCGCCTACCACATCCACACCGAGGTGGGCCACCACATGGTGGGGGCCAAGGTGAACGGGCGCATCGTCCCCCTCTCCTACGAGCTCCAGAACGGGGAGATGGTGGAGATCCTCACCGCCAAAAACGCCCACCCCTCCAAGGGCTGGCTGGAGTTCGCCAAGACCCGGAGCGCCAAGAGCAAGATCCGCCAGTACTTCCGCGCCTTAGAGCGCCAGGAAACCCTGGAGAAGGGCCAGGCCCTCCTGGAGCGCTACCTCAAGCGCCGGGGCCTCCCCAAGCCCACGGACAGCCAGCTGGAGGAGGCGGCCAAGCGCCTGGGCCTCCCCCCTTCCCCGGAGGAGCTCTACCTGGCCCTGGCCCTGAACCGCACCACCCCCAAGGCGGTGGCCGAACTCCTCTACCCCAAGGCCCTGGCCAGGCCCGAAAAGCCCAAACCCGTCCCCAAGAACGAGTGGGGCATCCGCCTGGAGCAGGACCTCCAGGCCCCCATCCGCCTGGCCTCCTGCTGCGAGCCCATGAAGGGGGACAGCATCCTGGGCTTCGTCACCCGGGGGCGGGGGGTGACGGTCCACCGGGCGGACTGCCCCAACCTGCGCCGCATCCTCCAGGGCCCGGAGGCGGACCGGGTCATCGGGGCCTACTGGGAGGGGGTGGGGGGGAAGGTGGCCACCCTCGAGGTCCTGGCCCAGGACCGCACCGGCCTCCTCCGGGACGTGATGCAGGTGGTGGCCGAGGCGGGCAAAAGCGCCCTGGGCTCGGAAACCCGGATCCTGGGCCCCAAGGCCCGGATCCGCCTCCGGCTCCCCATCCAGGACGGGGAGCGGGAAAGCCTCCAGAAGGCCATCGCCGGGGTGCGGGGGGTGGAGGCCGTGCGCTGGGTGTAGCCCAGGGCCAGATTGCCCCCAGGCCAGAGGGTAGACTTTGGCCCATATGCGGGCCATCGTCATCGGAAGCGGCGTAGGGGGGCTTTCCGCGGCCATCCGGCTTGCGGCCATGGGCCTCGAGGTCCTGGTCCTGGAAAAGCTCCCCGACCCCGGGGGGCGGGCCCGGGTGCACCGGGCGGAGGGCTTCACCTTTGACATGGGGCCCACGGTGATCACCGTCCCCCCCTTCCTGGAGGACCTCTTCGCCACCGCACCAGGGGAACCCCGGCTCTACCCGGACTTCCCCCAATGGGAAGGCCTCCCCCACACGGAGCGCTACGTGAAGCTCGTCCCCCTGGACCCCTTCTACCGCATCCACTTCCCGGACGGCACCCACTTTGACTACAACAACGACCGGGACCACCTCCTCTCCGAGATCCGCCGCCTGGCCCCGGAGGACGAGGCCGGCTACCTGCGGTTTGAGGAGGCCGCCCGGCGGATCTTCCAGCGGGGCTTCCTGGAACTGGGCTTCACCCACTTTGGAAGCCTCTTAGACCTCCTCCGGGTGGCCCCGGACCTCCTCCGGCTAGACGCGGTGCGCCCCCTCTTCTCCTTCGTGAAGAAGTACTTCCAGAACCCCAAGATGCGCCGGGTCTTCTCCTTTGAAAGCCTCCTCATCGGGGGGAACCCCCTCTCCGTGCCCGCCATCTACGCCATGATCCACTTCGTGGAGCGGAACTGGGGGGTCCACTTCGCCCTGGGGGGCACGGGGGCCTTGGTGCGGGGCCTCATCCGCAAGCTGGAGGAGCTCGGGGGGAAGGTACGGCTAGGGGCCCCGGTGCGCCGCATCCTGGTGCGGGGCGGGCGGGTGAAGGGGGTGGTGCTGGAGGACGGGGAGGTCCTGAAGGCGGACCTGGTGGTGTCCAACGCGGACTACGTGCACACCTACGGCGAGCTCCTGGCCCCAGAGGACCGCTTCTGGCATAGCGACCTGCGCCTAAAGCGCACCCGGCTTTCCATGAGCCTCTTCGTGGCCTACTTCGGCTTCAAGGCGGAAGGGGACGAGGGGAGGCGGCTTAAGCACCACAACGTCCTCCTCTCCGAGCGCTACGAAGACCTTCTCAAGGACATCTTCGTGCGCAAGGCCCTCCCGCCGGACATGGCCCACTACCTCCACCTCCCCACCCTCACCGACCCCTCCCTGGCCCCCCCGGGCCACCACGCGGCCTACACCCTGGTGCCCGTGCCCCACAACGGAAGCGGCCTGGACTGGGGGGCGCTTGGGCCAACGTACCTGGAGCGGGCCCTCGGGTACCTGGAGGAGGCGGGGTACCTGCCCGGGCTTCGGGAGCGGCTGGTCTACACCCACTTCATCACCCCGGACTACTTCCAGTGGACCCTGAATAGCCACCTGGGGAACGCCTTCGGCCCCGAGCCCGTCTTGTGGCAGACGGCAAGCCTTCGCCCCCACAACCGCTCGGAGGACGTCAAGGGGCTTTACCTGGTGGGGGCGAGCTACCAGCCGGGGGCGGGGCTTCCCAGCGTGATGATGTCCGGCAAGATGACCGCGCGCCTCATCGCCCAGGACCTGGGCTTTTTCAAAAAGCCCAAGGAGGCCTTCGCGTGAGCACCGCGGAGAGGAAGCGGAAGCACCTCCAGGCCTGCCTCGAGGGGGAGGTGGCCTACCAGAGGACCACCACCGGGTTTGAGCGCTACCGCCTCCGCTACCAGGCCCTTTCGGGCCTGGCCCTTTCCGAGGTGGACCTCACCACCCCCTTCCTGGGCAAGACCCTGAAGGCCCCCTTCCTCATCGGGGCCATGACGGGGGGGGTGGAGCTTGGGGGGCGGATCAACCGCGCCCTGGCGGAGGCCGCGGAGGCCTTAGGGGTGGGGATGGTCCTGGGCTCGGGGCGCGTCCTCCTGGAAGACCCCTCGGCCCTCCCCTCCTTCCGGGTGCGCCCCCTGGCCCCAAAGGCCCTCCTCCTCGCCAACCTGGGCCTGGTCCAGCTCCGCCGCTACGGGCGGGAGGACCTCCTAAGGCTGGTGGAGCTCCTGGGGGCGGACGGCCTCGTCCTCCACGTAAACCCCCTGCAGGAGGCGGTGCAGAAGGGGGACACGGACTTCCGAGGCCTCCTGGAAAGGCTTTCGGAGCTCCTTCCCCTCCCCTTCCCCGTCCTCCTCAAGGAGGTGGGGCACGGCCTGGGGCGGGAGGCGGCCCTCCGGGTGAGGGGCCTCCCCCTGGCCGGCCTGGAGGTGGCGGGGGCCGGGGGGACCAGCTGGGCCCGGGTGGAGGAGTGGGTGCGCTACGGGGAGGTGCGCCACCCCGAGCTTTGCGAGATCGGCCTCCCCACCGCGGAGGCCATCCGGGAGGTTAGGGCCGTCCTCCCCGAAACCCCCCTCGTCGCCTCGGGAGGGGTCTACACGGGTACGGACGCGGCCAAGGCCCTGGCCCTGGGGGCGGACCTGGTGGCCGTAGCCCGGCCCCTCCTGAGGCCCGCCCTCGAGGGGCCCGAAGCGGTGGTGGCCTTCATCCAGGACTACCTCTGGGAGCTCCGGGTGGCCCTCTTCGCCGCGGGGGCCCGCACGCCCAAGGAGGCGCGGGGGCGGGCGGAGCCGGTGGGAGGTGGGGGATGAAGGATCCAGAAGCTTGGGGCCCAGGTCTTTGGGGTAAGCCAGGACGGGGCTGAGCTCCTCTGCCGCTTCGGCCTCCGCACCCCCACGGAACCCTGGCCCGGGCCTTCGGGATGGCGCGGCGGGACACCCTGGTCCTGCCGGGTGGCCGGGGTGAACCCCCTCACCGACCTGGCCTTCCTGCACCGCGCCTTGGGGAAAAAAACACCGGATAACGCCAAACCCCCCTCGCTTCCGAGGGGGGTAGCGTTGTGTCCTGGAGCTGGTGGGCGGCGTAGGACTTGAACCTACGACCTCTCGCTTGTAAGGCGAGCGCTCTGGCCAGCTGAGCTAGCCGCCCGTGGTGACCCCAGGGGGAATCGAACCCCCGTTTCGGCCTTGAGAGGGCCGCGTCCTGACCGCTAGACGATGGGGCCATTGGTGGGCCGTGCAGGATTCGAACCTGCGACCTACCGATTAAAAGTCGGTTGCTCTGCCAGCTGAGCTAACGGCCCCAAAGCCTTTGTGATTATAGGGGAAGCCCCGCGGCTTGTCCAGGGTGTATAATCCTCCCTCAAGAGCACAGGGGGTATTAAAGGGAGGGCTTATGCACAAGTTGGCCTTGGCTTTGGCCCTCGTCCTCATGGTGTTGGCGGCCATGGGGCTAGCCCTTTTTCGGCCCTGGTGGTTCACCCCCCTAGCCTCCAACTGGGGCGCCTTGGACAGGCTTATCGTCTTTTCCCTCGCCGTAACCGGCCTGGCCTACCTGGGAATCAACCTCTTCTTGGCCTACGTTCTCGCCCAACGTGCCCCAGGCCGAGCGGCCTACCTTACGGACGATCGCCGCCTCGAGGGCGGCCTTATCACCCTCACCACCCTGGGCATCGTCCTCCTCCTCGCCCCGGGGCTCTACTACTACGCCCAGCTGGTGGCTCCACCTAGGTCCGCCCTCCAGGTAGAGGTCCTGGGCCAGCAGTGGATCTGGGCCTACCGGTACCCCGGCCCCGACGGGCGCCTGGGCCGGGGGGAGGCTCGTTTGGCTTCCCCCGCCAACCCCTTCGGTGTAGATCCCAGGGATCCGGCAGCCTTGGACGACGTGGTGGTCCTCGGAGGCCCCCTCCACCTTCCCCTGAACCAGCCCGTCCTCCTCCTTTTAAGGGCCAACGATGCGATCCATAACTTCTACGTCCCCGAGTTCCGGGTAAAGATGGACGCCGTCCCCGGGATGGTGACCCGGATCTGGTTCACCCCCACGAGGCCGGGTTCCTTCCAGGTCCTCTGCGCTGAATACTGCGGCCTCGGGCATTCCCGAATGGTGGGCCAGGTCCAGGTAGAACCCCCCGAGGCCTTCGCCGCTTGGCTCGAGGCCCAACCCACCGTGGCCCAGCTGATGGGCCAGTAAAGGAAGGTGTGGGATGGAACACAAGAGCTACCACGACCACCGGATCGGCCCCGAACCCAGGAGCTTTTGGACCCGTTACGTCTTCAGCCAAGACCATAAGGTCATCGCCATCCAGTACATGGTTACGGCCCTCCTGGTGGGGGCCCTTGGCATGGCCCTCTCCTGGGCCATGCGCCTGGAACTGGCCTTCCCGGGGACCCTGGACGCCGGGCAGTACTACCAAGCCATGACCCTCCACGGGATGATCATGGTCATCTACCTCCTCACCGCCCTTCTCCTGGGGGGCTTCGGCAACTACCTGATCCCCCTCATGCTGGGGGCCCGGGACATGGCCTATCCCTTTGTCAACATGCTCTCCTACTGGGTTTACCTGCTCTCCGTCCTGGTGCTCCTTGCTTCCTTCTTCGTCCCTGGAGGGCCCACAGGGGCGGGCTGGACCCTCTACCCCCCCCAGGCCATCACCCGGGGCACCCCAGGGTACGATTGGGGGATCGTCCTCATGCTGGTTTCCTTGCTTCTCTTCATCGCCGCCGCCACCATGGGCGGCCTGAACTACGTGACCACCGTCCTTCAGCTCAGGACCAGGGGCATGACCCTTATGCGCATGCCCCTTGCGGTCTGGGGCATCTTCATCGCCTCCGTCATGGCCCTTCTCGCCTTCCCTGCTCTTTTCGTAGGGTGCGTGATGATGCTCCTGGACCGCACCCTACACACGAGCTTCTTCATGCCCGCCCTCCTCCAGTTCGGGCAACGCTTGCCCTATGAAGGGGGAAGCCCCCTTCTTTGGCAACACCTCTTCTGGTACTTCGGCCACCCCGAAGTCTACATCGTCATCCTGCCCGCTATGGGGATCATCTCCGAGCTGGTTTCCGTTCATGCCCGCAAGCCCATCTTCGGCTACCGGATGATGGTCCTTTCCCTGGTGGCCATCGCCGCCCTCTCCTTCGTGGTCTGGGCCCACCACATGTACACCAGCGGAATGAACCCTTACCTGGGCTTCTTCTTCGCCATCACCACCCTGATCGTGGCCATCCCCTCGGCCATCAAGACCTACAACTGGCTCCTCACCCTCTACAAAGGGCGGATCCGCCTCACGGTGCCCATGCTCTTCGCCATAGGCTTCCTCAACACCTTCGTGGTGGGGGGTCTTACAGGACTCCTCCTGGGTAACGCGATCGTGGACTTCCCCCTCCAGGACACCTACTTCGTGGTGGCCCACTTCCACATGGTCATGGGGGTGGCGGCCATTATGGCCATCTTTGGAGGGATCTACCACTGGTACCCCAAGGCCACGGGCCGGATGCTGAATGAAACCCTGGGGCGGATCCACTTCTGGGCCACCTTCGTGGGCACCTTCCTCATCTTTTTCCCCATGCACTTCCTGGGCCTCATGGGGGTACCGAGGCGCTACGCCACCCTCGAGGGCCTGAACTTCGTACCCCCCTCGGCCCACATGCTGAACGAGTTCATCACCGCCATAGCCCTCTTGGTGGGCGTGGCTCAGCTTCTCTTTGGCTTCAATCTGGTCTACTCCTACTTCCGGGGGACCAAGGCCCCGGACAACCCCTGGGGGGCGGCCACCCTGGAGTGGCAAACCCCCTCCCCGCCTCCCCATGGCAACTGGGGCCCTGAGCCCCCCCCGGTGGTCTACCGCTGGCCCTACGAGTACAGCCCTCCAGACCACGAGGCCGACTTCATTCCCCAAAACGCCCCGCCCGTTCTGAGCGGGGGGGCTGAGGAGGGAGAAGATGCCTAGGTTGATCGAACCTCCCCCCACTCCCCCAAAGGACCTCGGAGGTGGGGGGGAAGGTGGGGAGCGCTTCCTCTTACCCACGGGTCTTGTGGGGCTTCTCGTTCTCCTGGGGGTGGTGACCAGCCTCTTCGCCGCCCTCCTCAGCGCCTACCTGGTGCGGATGGGCTTCCCGGATTGGCAGAGCCTGCCCAAACCCCCCCTCCTTTTCCTCAACACCCTCCTCCTCGGCCTGGCCTCTTGGGCCCTGGAAGGGGCCTCGAGGCGGGCCCAGCTCGGCTGGGCCCTGGGGGAGGGCTGGGCCTATAGCGGCCTTGGCCTAGGGTTCGCCTTTATTCTGGGGCAACTTGGGGCCTGGCAGCTCCTCCTCAGCCTAGGCTATGCCCCGGCCGAAAGCCCAGCGGGGGCCTTTTTCTATCTGGCCACCGGGCTCCATGGCCTCCACCTCCTTGGGGGGACGGTTGCCCTAGGAGTAGCCCTGGGGCGGCGCGAGCCTGTCCTTCTCCGGTTCACCGCCCTTTACTGGCACTACCTCTTTGGCGTTTGGCTTGTTCTCCTCACCCTGTTGCTTTGGAGTTAGGAGGGAGGTATGCAAGGACCCATCGGCCTCTTCCGCAGCCTAGCCCAGGACTGGGGAGCCGACCTTCAGGCTTTCCGCGTGGTCTGGGCTAAGGCCATGATGTGGATCTTCCTGGTTTCCGACAGCTTCATCTTCGGCTCTTTCCTGGCGGGCTACGCCGCGGCCCGCCTAGCCGCCACTGAGCCCTGGCCCGAACCCGCTAAGGTCTTCGCCCTCCACCTGGGGGAGAGGGAGATCCCCCTCCTCCTCATCGCCATCATGACCGTGGTCCTCATCAGCTCCAGCGGCACCATGGCCATTGCCGTGTACCACGCCTACAACAAAAACCGGCCCTACACCGCCTTTTTCCTGAGCCTGACCGTCCTCCTCGGCCTCACCTTCGTGAGCATGCAGGCCTACGAGTGGATCCATCTCATCCGCGATTTGGGCTTCCGGCCCTGGGGCAACCCCATGGGGGCCCCCCAGTTTGGGGCGGCCTTCTTTACCATCACGGGCTTTCACGGCTTGCACGTGACCATAGGGGCCATCTACCTTGCCGCGGTGGCCATCCGCGTCCTCCAGGGCATCTACGACCGGACGGGGAGCTACGTGGGGGTGGAAGTGGCCGGGCTTTACTGGCACTTTGTGGACCTGGTCTGGGTTTTCATCTTCGCCTTCTTCTACCTCTTCTGAGGGAGGTTGGCATGGAACACGGTTCGGAAAACCTGACCCACCGGGGCGAGCAGCACCAGCCCATCGGGGTCTACCTCCTCGTCTGGGGCCTCCTCTTCGTTCTGAGCGCCCTTTCCTACCTTCTGGACTACTTTGAGGTCCACCCCTTGGCCCTGAGGCGGTTTCTCATCGCCGCTTTTGCCTTCCTTAAAGCGGGGCTTATCGTGGCCTACTTCATGCACCTCCGCTTTGAACGAGTGGGGCTCGTCTACGCCGTCCTCCTTCCGCCGCTCCTCCTTCTGGCCCTCGTGGCCATCCTCCTTCCTGAAGGGCAGTATGTGGCCGAAGTTCGTAGGCTTCTCCTGGGCCGCTAGCCTGGCTCTAGCCCAGGACCTCTCCCTGCCCGGGGCCTGGTGCGGCCTGCCGGCCCACACGGGGGGCGGGCCGGGCTGGATCGGGGTGGCCCTTCTCGTTCCCCTGCCCTACCTCCTGGTGGGGGCCCTCGCGTGGTACCTGGGAAAGCATGCGGGCCGCACCCCTAAGGGCCCTGGAGGCGGCGGCTGCCGCACAGGCCCTGAAAGCGGGAGGGGTCAACGGGGCCTGGGTCCATGACCCCTAAGGGCTTCCAGGATCCAAAGGCCTAGGGCCTCCCCTTCCACGCGCCGCTTCAGGGCTTTAAGGTCAAAAGGGCGGGGCGAAAGGGGTTCCAGGGCCTCCTTGGAGAGAGGAGCCGCCTCCAGAAAGCGGAAGAAGGCCCCGTCCGCCCAAGGCGGGACCCAGGCCCCGCTGCGGCAGAGGAAGGCCCGGTGGAACACCCCCTCCACCTTCCCCCCGGGGTCCAGGGCCCGCTCCAGGGGCACCTGGGACTCGGGCTCCTGGGCGGGGTCCCGCCAGGGGGGGTAGAAGACCTTAAGCGCCACCCCTTGCCGGGCGTAGAAGACCATCCAGTCGTCGCAGGCGGGTTCCTCCCCCAAGGGGCGGTAGCCCGCGTCGTGGTGGGCGTCAAAGAGGACCACCTCCTCCACCCCCTCCCGCACCCGGGGGTGGAAGGCCAGGGCGTTGGAGTCCGCGTAGAAAAGGCGCGCCCCCGGAGCAAAGGAAAACCTATCCCAAAACCCCTCCCACCCCCGGGCCTCCGGAAGGGGAATCCCCCGCAGGAGAAAGGCCAACGCCCGCCCCTCCCACGCCTCCCCCAGGTGGTAGGGGGTTTCAAAGTGGGCCCAGGCAAAGAGGGGGGCCAGGGGGTCTTCCCGCCTTTGAGGCACGGGGAAAAAGTAGTCAAAGTCCACCACCAGAAGGCGCATACCTCAAGAAATAGCAAACCCCCCACCCGCGGGTGGGGGGCCGAGAAGCGAGGCCCTACCAGATGTAGAAGATGGTGACGATGAAAAGCCAGACCGCATCCACCAGGTGCCAGTACATGCTGGCGGCCTCGAGGGTGCCGTGGTTGTGCAGGGTGATCTTCCCCCTTAAGGCTTGCAGGTAGGCCAGGATGAGGCCGAAACCCCCAATGACCACGTGCAGGCCGTGGAGGCCCACGATGGTGAAGAAGGCCGCGGTCCAGAGGTTCTCCTGCCAGCTGGAGTGGTGGTGGAACTGGTAGAACTCCCAGGCCTGGAAGAGGAAGAAGAGCACGCCCAGGAGGATGGTGATGAGGAGGCCGAAGCGGAAGGGGTTGAAGCGGCCCCGGCGGAGGTCGTGGTGGGCAAAGTGCACGGTGAAGGAGGAGCTCACCAGGAAGAAGGTGTTGAGGAGGGCAAGCCAGAGGGCGGGCCGCTCCTCAGGAGGGGTGGCCGCCCCCGTGAGGCGCAGGTAGAGGTAGCCCGCGATGAGGATGGCGAAGAGGCCCACTTCCGAGACGATGAACCAGGCCATCCCCATCCAGGCGTTGGACTTGCCGGAAAGGGTGTGGTGCTCCACGGGGTGGCTGTACTCGTCCTCCAGGGCCCAGCGGATGAGACCGTAGGCGAAGAGGGCGAGAAAAAGCCACATCCAGACGTTGGGCACCGGAAGGGCGGCCACGGAAACGAAGAAGGCGAAGAGGGTGGCCGCGGAGTAGAAGGGCCAGAAGGAGCTATTGGGCAGGTGGATGTGGCTGGGGTCTTCCGCTTTGAGCTCCACCCCCTTCTTGGCCCAGTCGTAAAGGGGCCTTTCGGAAGGGAACTCCTTGGGCAGGGCCACGTCAAAGTTGTGGGCCTTGGGCGGGGAGTCCGTAAGCCACTCCAGGGTGTACCCGCCCCAGGGGTTGGCGGGGGCCTTCTCCCCGGAGCGGAGGCTCTTCCACATGTTGTAGACCCACACCAGCCCCCCAAGGCCCAGGATGAAGGCGCCCACGGTGGAGATGAAGTTCAGCTCAGGCCACCCGGCGATGTCCGCGTTGTAGGTGTAGTAGCGCCGGGGCATGCCCAGGAAGCCCAGGGCGTACTGGGGGAGGAAGGTGACCAAATAGCCCACCAGGAAGAGCCAGAAGTGGAGGCGGCCCAGGCGCTCGTCGTACATGCGCCCGGTCATCTTGGGCCACCAGTAGTAAAGCCCGGCGAAGGCCCCAAAAGCGGAGCCCGCCATAAGGACGTTGTGGAAGTGGGCCACCACGAAGTAGGAATCGTGGAACTGGTAGTCCAGGGGGGTCATGGAGAGCATGACCCCGGTGATCCCCCCCAGGAGGAAGTTGAAGATGAAGCCCAGCACCCAGTAGAGGGGGGTCTTCATCTGGAGGTGGCCGCCCCAGAGGGTGCCGATGAGGTTGAAGAGCTTAACCCCCGTGGGCACGGCGATGAGGGCGGTAAAGAAGGCGAAGGCGATCTGGAAGACGGTGGACTCCCCCACGGCGAACATGTGGTGGGCCCAGACCATGGTCCCCAGGACCACGATGCCCATCTGGGCCCAGACCATCTGCTTGTAGCCGAAGAGGGGCTTGCGGGCAAAGGTGGAGGCCACCTCAGCGAGGATCCCCAGGTAGGGCAAAAGCATCACGTACACCGTGGGGTGGGAGTAGAACCAGAAGAACTGCTGGAAGAGGACGGGGTCCCCCCCGATCTCCGGGTTGAACCAGGAGAGGCCGATCTTCCTCTCCAAAAGGACAAGGAGGGTCGCCGAGGTGAGCCCGGCGAGGCTAAAGAGGTTGAGGACGCTGGCGGCGAAGACGCTCCACACGTACATGGGCATCTTCCACATGCTCATCCCCTGGGCCCGCAGGTTGTAGATGGTGGCGATGAAGTTGGCGTTGCCCAAGAGGCTGGAAAAGCCCAGGAGCAGGATGGCGGCCATGTAGAAGTCCACCCCGCTACCCGACTGCACGGAGAAGGGGTAGTAGAAGGTCCAGCCCACCGCGGGGGCCCCGCCGGGGAAGAAGAAGCTCATGAGGGCCAGGAGGATGGCCCCCAGGAAGGCCCAGTAGCTGAAGGCGTTCACCCGGGGCAGGGCCACGTCCCGGGCCCCCAGCATGAGGGGCACCACGAAGTTGCCGAAGCCCGTGAGGCCGGCCTGGATGATGAAGAAGAAGAGCATGGTGGCCCCGTGAAGGGTGAGGATCTGGTTGTACTGCTCCCCCGTGAGGAGGCCGGCGTTGGGCACGGCCAGCTGGGCCCTGATGAGGAGGGAGAAGACCCCCGCCAGGGCGAAGGCGAAGAAGGCCGTGGCCGTGTAGAGGAGGCCGATCTTCTTGTGGTCTACCGTGGTGAGGAGGTCCCAGAGGACCGCCCACACCGTGCTCTTGGGACGTGCGCTGATGGCCATCTCAACCCCTCCTAGAACTTGGGCAGGGCCTTCAGGTCCAGGCCCTCCACCTTAAGCCCCTCCAGGTAGCGGACCAGGGCGTCCAGGTCCTCCTCGGAAAGCTGGGGGAAGCCGGGCATCTTCACCCCCGGCTTCATGGACGCGGGGTCCCGGATCCAGGCCTTCAGGTTCTCCGGGGTGTTCTCCACGATGCCCGCCCCCAGGCTCACCCGGTTGCCCATAAAGCCCAGCTCCGGCCCGATGACCGCGGGGGGCATCTGCCCCTGGACGGCGTGGCAGGCCATGCAGTTCTGCTGGAAGACCTGCTGCCCCTGGGCGTCGGCCACCGGGGGGGTGTAGGCCTTGGCGGCCTCCACGAAGCGCTCAAACTCCTCCTTGGGGACCACCAGGACCCTAAAGAGCATGCGGGCGTGGCTCGGCCCGCAGAGCTCCGCGCAGAAGCCGTAGTAGTTGCCCGGGGTCTCGGGTGTGAAATGGATAAGAGTCTTTTGTCCCGGAATGGCGTCCCGCTTGCCCACAAGGCCCGGCACCCAGAAGGAGTGGATCACGTCCTTGGAGGTGACCTCCAGGGTTACGGGGACCCCCGCGGGGAGGATGAGCTCGTTGGAGTTCCTGAAGCCCAGGTCCGCGTAGTGGAAGTCCCACCAGAACTGGTAGCCCGTGACCTCCACCTTCAGGGCCCCGGGGATGGGTTTGTTGACCAGGATGAGGGCCCGGGCGGTGAGGCCAAAGAGAACCAGGATGATGGCCAAGGGGATGAGGGTCCAAACCACCTCCAGGCGGTCGTTCCCGTGCACCTGGGGCGGCTCCCCCGTCTGGCCGGGCCTGGCCCGGAACTTTAGGGTGATGTAGGCCAAAGACCCCGCCACCACCCCGAAGATCAGCACGGAAAAGGCCAGGACCCATAGGAGAAGCCCGTTGGTCTCCCGGTTTATGGGAGAGGTGGGGTGGGTGATGGCCACCCGGTGGGCCTCCTGGGCCAGGGCCAGACCCCAAAGACCGATGACCGCAAGCGTTCCTCTCATCTTCCCTCCCTATAGCGCCCGATCCACCGCCATGCCCACGAACAAGAGGGCGAGATAGAGCATGGAGTATTTATACAGGGAAACCGCCGCCTTTCGCTCGGGGTGGCGGTAGAGGGCCAGGCTCTTAAGGATAAGCAACCCGTTAAGGATAAGGCTGAAGGCCAGGTAGGTGGGGCCAAGCTCCCCCAGGAGAAGGGGCATCAGGGAGATGAGGGCCGTGAGGACCGCGTAGAGGGCGATCTGGAGCACCGTGACCCTTTCCCCTAAGACCACGGGGAGCATGGGCACCCCCACCGCCCGGTAGTCGTCCTGGATCATGAGGGCCAGGGCCCAGAAGTGCACGGGGGTCCAGAAGAAGATGAGGGCGAAGAGGTACCAGGCGAAGAGGTTAAGGTCCCCCGTCACCGCGGCGTAGCCCACAAGAGGCGGGAAGGCCCCCGCGGCCCCCCCGATGACGATGTTGTGCCAGGTGCGGCGCTTGAGGTAGAGGGTGTAGACCAGGACGTACCAGATGAGCCCCATGAGGGCCAGGGTGGCCGAAAGGAGGTTCGCCCCCCACCAGAGGATGAGGAAGGCGAGAAGGGCCAGGGAGAAGGCGAAGAGGAGGGCATCCCGGCTGGAGATCCTCTGGGTGACCGTGGGCCGCCTCGAGGTCCGCTTCATCCGGGCATCGATGTCCCGGTCCACCACCATGTTGATGGCGTTGGCCGCCCCCGCCATCATGTACCCCCCGAGGGCCACCACCAGGAAGAGCTTGAGCCCAGGCCAGCCCCGGGCGGCGATGAGGGTGGCAAAGAGGGCGGTGAAGAGGAGGAGGCTGATGACCCGGGGCTTGGTGAGGGCCAGGTAGTCCTTCCAGGTGGCCCCCCCCGTGCCCCGGTGGACCTCGCCGCCCCCCTCCCCGAGCTCCACCCGCCGGGCCCCCTGGGCCAAGGCGGCCGCGGACAGGAAGAGGAAGAGGAGCCAGACCCCGTAGGCCAGGAGGAGGTGGAGGAGCTGCATCCAGACCGGGGCCTTCAGCCAGACGTTCACCAGGCCCGCCAGGAGCTGGACCCCGTAGAGGTAGGCCAGGGCGTGGGCCAGGGTGCGGGTGAGGGGGGAGGGCCGGAGGTAGGCCACCAGGTACCCGGCGAAGACCACGTAAAGCCCCACGCTCACCGCGATCAGGGGGTGGAGGACCCGGAGGCGCACCAGGAAGTGCTCCCCGGGGGTGAGGGAGCGCTCCAGGGCCTCGAGGGTGCTCCGCACCGGGAAGAGGAGGTCCCCCAGGGCGGTCACCGCCCCGCTCATCCCCAGGAAGAGGAGGGCCAGGAAGCCAAGAAGAAGGGCACCCCCCACCGCCCCCTGCCCCCTAAGGCGCAAGGGGGCCCCCCCGGAGGCCCACCAGGCGGTGAGGGCCAAGGCGGCCAGGAGGAAGTAGGTGTTGGCCAGGTGGACCATCTGGACCACGGCCCTCTCCGCGCTCACGTTATGAGCGGTCCAGCCGAAGAGGACCAGGGAGGCCCCCACCAGGCTTTCCGTGACCATGAAAAGGAGGGAAAGCCCCGCCCCGAAGCGGGCCGGGTGGCCTTTGGGCAACGCCCTTAGGGCCAGGAGGAAAAGGGCCAAGACGGAAAGGAAGGCCAGGCCGGAGGTGGCCCGGTGGGTGAACTCGATGAGGGTTTCCACCTGGGGCGCGCGGGGGATGATGGCCCCGTTGCAGGTGGGCCAGTGGGCGCCGCACCCGGCCCCCGCCCCGGTGGCCCGCACGTAGGCCCCGAAGAGGGCCACCAGAACGTTCCAGACCAGCACACCCCAGGCGTAAGGTACCATCGCGCGGTTTCTCATAGGATCCCATCCCCCGCCACGGCAGTACCTACCATTCTGCCAAAGGGGCGGCTCTGGGGGGCAAGTACATTTGTCCCTATCACGTAGGCCACCCAGGGGGAAGCCTAATACCCCTTGCCCCTATTTGGCAAGGGGTGGCCTGGCCTACTCCACCTTTGGCCCCGCCTTCCGCACCGCCTCCGGCACCCCGTCCGCGTACTTGGCGAAGTTTTCCTGGAAAAGGTGGGCGAGCTTCCGGGCCTGCCGGTCGTAGGCCTCGGGGTCGGCCCAGGTGGCCCTGGGGTCCAGAAGCTCGGCGGGCACCCCGGGGACCTCGAGGGGCACCTCAAAGCCGAACACCGGGTCCTTCCGGTAGGGCACCCCCTCCAGGACCCCGGAGAGGGCGGCCCGGAGGAGGGCCCGGGTCACGGGCAGGGGGAAGCGGCGGCCCACCCCGTAGGGCCCCCCGGTCCAGCCGGTGTTCACCAGGTAGACCCGGGGGCGGTGGCGGCGGAGCTTCTCCCCCAGCATCTCCGCGTAGACCCCAGGGTGGAGGGGGAGGAAGGGGGCCCCGAAGCAGGCGGAGAAGGTGGCCTTGGGCTCCGTCACCCCCCGCTCGGTGCCCGCCACCCGGGCGGTGTAGCCGGAGATGAAGTAGTACATGGCCTCTTCGGGGGAAAGCCGGGCGATGGGGGGGAGGACCCCGTAGGCGTCCGCGGAGAGGAAGAAGATGGCCTTGGGGTGGCCCGCCACCCCGGACTCCACCACGTTCTCCAGGTGGGCGATGGGGTAGGAGGCGCGGGTGTTTTCCGTCTTGGAATCGTCGTCCCACTCCACCCGGCGGCTTTCCGGGTTCAGCACCACGTTCTCCAGGATGGCCTCAAACTGGTTGGAGGCCTTGTAGATAAGGGGCTCGTACTCGGGGGAGAGGCGGATGACCTTGGCGTAGCACCCCCCCTCGAAGTTGAAGACCCCTTCCTCGCTCCAGCCGTGCTCGTCGTCCCCGATGAGGGGGCGTTCGGGGTCGGTGGAGAGGGTGGTCTTGCCGGTGCCGGAAAGCCCGAAGAAGACCGCCACGTCCCCCTCCTTGCCCACGTTGGCGGAGGCGTGCATGGGGAAGACGCCCTTCTTGGGCATGAGGTAGTTCATCACGGTGAAGATGCTCTTCTTGATCTCCCCCGCGTAGCGGGTGCCCACGATGAGAACCACCCGCTTCCGGAAGCTGATGCCCACGAAGACCTCGCTCCGGGTGCCGTCCCGCTCGGGGTCGGCCAGGAAGTAGGGGGCGTGGACCACGGTGAAGCCGGGGGTGAAGCGCTCCACCTCGTCGTCCTCGGGGAAGCGGCGGGGGAGGATGAACATGTTGCGGGCGAAGAGGGCGTGCCAGGGGCTTTCCGTCACCACCCGTACCGCCAGGCGGTGGCGCCGGTCGGCCCCCGCGTAGAGGTCCTGGACGTAGAGGTCCCGCTCGGAAAGGTAGGCGGTGGCCCGGGCGTAGAGGGCCTCAAAGGCCTCGGGGGGGAAGGGCTGGTTCACCTCCCCCCACCAGATCTCCCCCTCCACCTCGGGGTCTTTCACCACGAACTTGTCCTTGGGGCTTCTGCCCGTGTAGGGGGTGGTGTCCACCACCAAGGATCCCTTGTGGGCCAAAACCCCCTCCCCCCGGGCCAGGGTGTGCTCCACCAGGATGGGGGAAACCGTGTTCCAAAAAACCTGCTTTTTTGGATATATACCAAGGGGCTCCAGGCGCTCCATGCCAGCCTCCTTATGTTTAAGGTATCACAAACTTATTTCCACGCTTCCATTTAGCCCAGGAGGGCCCGGGTCAGGGCCTTGCCCAGCTCCACCCCCGGCTGGTCAAAGGCGTTCACCCCCCAAAGCTCCCCCAGGAGGGCGGTCTGCCACATGAGGTGCTGGAGGAGCCAGCCCACCCCGTAGGGGTCCACCCGTTCCAGGTACAGGGCGTAGACCCGCTGGTCGGCCTCGGCCAGGGCCTGGTAGGTGGCCTCGGCCTCGGCCCTGAGGAGGCGGTGGAAGGTCTTGCCCTGGAGGTAGGCCGCGGCCTCGAGGCCCTCCGCCTTGGGGATCTCCAGGTCCTCCACCGGGTGTTCCGGGATCACCAGGGCGATGAGCTTGTCCGGGGGGCCTTCCCGGAAAAGCTGCACCTGGGCGTGCTGGTCCTGGGGGCCTAGGGCGGGAAGGGCGGTGGTGCCCACCCTCCTCCCCTCCCGATCCCGCTTGCCCAGGGACTCGCTGTGGAGCTGGACGAACCAGAAGGGGAGGTGCTTGAGCCTTTCCGAGTAGACCATGAAGACGCTGATGGGCCGCTCCCTATGGAGGTCCTGGAGGAGGGCGGTGTGGAGGGGAAGGGCCTCCTCCAGCGGCCCTTGGGCCTGGGCGTTGGCCTTCCTGGCCCCCGCGAGGAGGGCCTCCAGGTCCACCCCGGCGAAGGCCAGGGGGAGGAGGCCCACCGGGGAGAGGACGGAGAACCGCCCCCCCACCTCCTCGGGGATGGGGAAGCTCGCAAGGCCCTCCCGTTCGGCAAAGGCCCGCAAGGGGCCCTTCTGGGGATCGGTGGTCACGGCCACGTGGCGGCGCCACCCCTCTCCCAGGGCCTCCTCCAACCAGCGGAGGAAGAGGAGGAAGGCGGCCAGGGTCTCGGCGGTGGCGCCGGACTTGGAAACCACGTTCACCAGGGTTTTCCCGGGGTCCAGCCGGGCGAGGAGGGCCCGTAGGGGCTCGGGCTCCACGTGGTCCACGAAGTGGAAGCGCACCCTCCCGTCCCCGAAGGCGGCCTCCAGGGCCTTGGGGCCAAGGGCGCTTCCCCCGATCCCGATGTGCACGAAGTCCTCCACCCAGGGGTTCGCCTCCCGGTAGCGGCGGATGAGCCTTAGGGTTTCCGTGTCCTCGGGGAGGTCCAGCCAACCGAGCATCGCCCCGGGCTCCCCTTTTCGGGCCAAGAGGGCGGAGCGGGCCTCGAGGAGGCGGGGGGTGTTTTGGCGGAGGGCCTCCCCGAAGCCCGGGAGGAAGCGGGTGTCCAGGCGCAGCATGGGGGTATGTTACCAGCACCGCCAGGCCATCCGGGCCCTTCCTTTATCCTTAAGGCCGTGGGTCCCCAGCTCCTCCGGGCGTTCGCCCTCGCCCTGGGCGGGGGAATCCTGGCCCTGGGGCTCGGCCTGGGGGCGTTTCCCCTCGCCCTCGGGCTTGGCCTCCTCCTCTTCGGAAAGAGGCTTTACCCGGGGGGCTTCCTCTGGCTCGCCTTCCTGCCGGGCTTCCTCCACGCCCCCGGGGCGGGCTGGCCCCTCCTTTGGGCCAAGACCAGCCTGGGCCTTCTCCTCTTGGGGCTCTACCTGGACCGGAGGGAGGGGCTTTGGGCGAGCTTTTTCCTCCTCCCCCCGGCCCTCCCCTTAGGGGCGGCGGGCCTGGGCCTCTTCGGGGCCTTCCACGGCCTCCACCTCCTGGCCCTCGCGGGGCAGCGGGGGTTCTTAAGCCCCTTGGGGGCCCTCCTGCCCCTCCTTTTCGGGGCCATGGGCCTAGCCCTCGCCCACCTCCCCTGGCCCGCCCTCCCCCTCCCCGCCCTTCCCCGCCCTACCCCTTTAGCCCCAAGGCCCCCAGGCCTCCCCGGCGAAGGCGGGGTGGTCTACGCCCCGCCGGAAGGGGGCTTCCCCCCCTGGGTGCCCCTCCTGGACCGGGCCCTGGGGTACGCCCTGCCCCTCGCCCTCCTCCTCCTGCTCCTCACCGGGGCCCTCCTCCTCGGGAGGGGGCGGGGGCCAGCCCTAAGGGGGGTCCACCTCCTCCCCCTCCTCCTCGCCCTGCCCGCCCTCCTGGGGCTCTTCGCCTTTTTGGGAAGCCTGGGGGGTGAGGGCGGGGCGGGAGGGGGGAGCGCGTTGGGGGGCCTGGGGGGCCTCGAGGCCGGGGAACCCCCCAGGGTGGAGCCCGGCCCCCGGGCCCTGGGGGAGGCGGGGGTGGCTCTGGCCGCCCTTTCCGCCTCCCTCACCCTGGCCCTCCTCGCCCTCCTCCTCCTTTTCGCCTGGCGGGCCAGGGGGAAGGAGGCGGGAGGGGAAAAGGAGGAAAAGAGGGGGAGAGGAGGGATTCCCCAAAGGGAGGCCCTGCCCCAAGACCGGGTGCGCCGGGCCTACGCCCTGGCCTTGAAGGCCCTGAAGGCGGAAGGGCTTCCCCGCTTCCCCTTTGAGGGCCCCTTGGCCTACCAGGCCCGTATAGCCCGGGCGCTTCCGGAAGTGGCCCCGGACCTGGCCCGGCTCACCGGGCTTTACCTCCCCGTGCGCTACGGGGGAGAGGTGGGGGAAGAATGCGCCGGGGAAGCGGAAGAAGCCTTGAAGGGTATCCTGAGCGTATGTTCTACGAACGGGTCCGGGAAAGCCTAGCCGGGCGGGTCCTCGTAGGGGAGGAGACCCTCAAGCTCGCCCTCGCCGCCCTCCTCTCGGGGGGGCACCTCCTCCTGGAGGACGTGCCGGGCACCGGCAAGACCACCTTCGCCAAGGCCCTGGCCCGCGCCTTGGGCCTGGCCTTCGGCCGCATCCAGATGACCCCCGACCTCCTGCCCCAGGACCTCACGGGGACCTACCTCCTTCGGGAAGGGAGCCTGGTCTGGGAAAAGGGCCCCCTCTTCGCCCAGGTCCTCCTGGTGGACGAGCTCAACCGGGCCACCCCCAGGACCCAGTCCGCCCTCCTGGAGGCCATGGCCGAGGGGCAGGTGACCCTGGAGGGGAAGACCCACCCCCTCCCGAAGCCCTTCTTCGTCCTGGCCACCCAGAACCCGGTGGAGGAGGAGGGCACCTTTCCCCTCCCCGTGGCCCAGCGGGACCGCTTCGCCGCCCGGCTGGCCCTGGGCTACCCGGACGAAAAGGCCCTGCTCAAGGCCCTTAGGGGCAAGGACCCCCTGGAGGGCCTCACCCCCGTGGCGGGGGCGGAGGAGATCCTAGACCTAAGGCGGCGGGTGGCGGAGGTGAGGGTTTCGGAGGAGCTTTTGGACTACCTCCTGGCCCTTTCCGCCTGGCTCAGGGGACGGGGGGAGGTGCGGCTTGGCCCCTCGCCCCGGGCCCTTCTCCAGGTGGAGCGGCTGGCCCAGGGCCTCGCCCTCCTGGAGGGGCGGGCCTACCTGGTCCCCGAGGACCTGCAGCGGGCCTTCCGGGCGGCCATCCCCCACCGCCTCCTCCTGAGGCTGGAGGCGGAGCTTTCCGGCCTGACCCCCGAGGGCCTGGTGGAGGAGGCCCTTAGGGCGGTGCCCGTTCCGGTGGAAGCGGCGTGAGCCTTCTCCTTCTCCTCGCCCTCCTCTTTGCCCTTTTCCTCGCCCCAAGCCTCCTCCGGGCTCGGGCCCAAGGGGTGGGGCTTCCCGTGGGCTTCCCCGGGGCGGAGGGGGAGGCACGGGTGGAGGTGGAGCTCCTCGCCCCCCTGCCGGTCCTCCTCCGGGGGGAGGTGCCCCCTTGTGCCCCCCTCGGCACCCCGCCTTTACGCCTAGGGGGCCTGGCCTGGGGGCGGCACCGCCTCACCCTCCCCCTCCCCTACCGCCTTCGCCGCCGGGGGGCCCACGCCCTGGCCTTGGGCCTCGAGGCCACGGGCCTCCTGGGCCTCCCCCGAAGGACCCTCCTCCTCCCCTTGGGGGAGGCCCTGGTCTACCCTGCCCTGAGGCCCCTCCCCCCTTTCCGCCCCGCCCCTGGCTTCTTCCTGGAAGGCCTAAGGACCCCAAGGGGTCTTCCCGACCCCCTGGAGGCCAAAGGCCTCCGCCCCTACCGGCCCGGGGACCCCCCGAGGCTTCTTGCCCGGAAGGCCACCTTGCGCCGGGGGGAGCCCTTGGTGCGGGAGCCCGAGCGCAGGATGCAGGGGGCCCTTTTCCTCCACCTGGACGGCCAAAGCCTCCACCCCGCCTACCCGGACCACGCGGCGAGCCTGGCCGCCTGGCTCCTCCTCCAGGCGGAGCGGGAGGGGATGGCCTTCGGGCTTTCCCTGGGAGGGGGGAGGCTTCCCCTGGGCCGGGGCCGGGCCCACCTCCAAAGGGCCCTCGCCCTCCTCGCCCGCTTCGCCCCAAGCCCCACCCCCACCCCCCCGCCCCCCGCGCCCCCGGGGAGCACCTACCTCCTGATCACCCAGGCCGCGGAACGGGCCTTCCTGGAAGGGGCCCTCAAGGGGGCCAAAAGGGCCCGGGAGGGGCTTCTCCTCCTCCTCCCCGAGGGCTATTTCCTCTTCCCGGGGGAGAGGGGGCGGAAGGCCTTCGGCGTCCCCCCGGGGCTCCAGCGGGCCCTGGCGCTCAAAGGGGTCCTCCTGGCCCACGGCCTCCGCCTCCAGGTGGTGCGGGGGCACGAACCCCTGCGCTTTGGGGGAGAATAGGGGCATGGGCTACGTGCCCCCGCCCACCCCCCAGCACGGCCTCGAGGAGGGCCCCGTCCTCCTCAAGGACGGCCGCACCGCCCTCCTCCGCCGGGCCACCCCCAAGGACAAACCCCTTTTCGTGGAGTTCCTAAGCCGGCTCTCCCCGGAAACCCTAAGGATGCGCTTCTTCTCCCCCATCAGCCCCGAGAAGGCCGCGGAGCTCCTCCTCTCCGCCCGCCCCGACGAGGAGAAGGTGACCCTCATCGTCCTGGCCGGGGACCCCCCCAGGATCGTGGCCACGGGGGAGTACGTGCGGGGGAAGGGGGAGGACAAGGCGGAGGTGGCCTTCCTGGTGGACGAGGCCTACCAGGGGAAGGGCCTCGGCACCCTCCTCCTGGAGAGGCTCGCCCTCATCGCCGCCAAAAGGGGGGTGCGCCTCTTCCAGGCCTTCACCCTGGCGGAGAACCAGAAGATGCTCTCCGTTTTCCAGGAAAGCGGCTTCCAGGTGGAGGCCCACCGGGAGGGGGGGGAGGTGGAGGTGCGCTTCCCCATCCTCATGGAGGAGAAAGCGGCGGAGCGCTTTGAGTGGCGGGAGAAGGTCTCCACCATCGCCAGCCTCCACCCCTTCTTCTTCCCCCGGGGGGTGGCGGTGGTGGGGGCGAGCCGCGACCCCGAAAGCATCGGCTACCGGGTGCTGGAGCACCTGGTCTTAGGCCGCTTCCAGGGGCCGGTCTTCCCGGTGAACGAGGCCATCGGACCCGGGGGCACGGTGGGGCCCCTGCTCGCCTACCCCAACCTGGAAAGCCTCCCCCTCCCCGTGGACCTGGCGGTGATCGCGGTGCCCAAGGAGCGGGTGGCCTCCGCCCTCAGGGCTGCGGGCAGGCGGGGGGTGCGGGCGGCCATCGTCCTCACCACCGGCTTCAGCCCAAAGGAGGGGGCGGAGCTTTCGGAGCTCGCCCGGCGGCACGGGATGCGCCTCTTGGGGCCGGGCTCCTTGGGCCTCGTCCACACCCACCCCGAGGTGCGGCTGGCCGCGGGGCTCGTCCCCCTGCCCAAAGCGGGGGGGCTTGCCATCTCCAGCCAGTCCGGCACCCTGGGGCGGGCGGTCATGGCCTACGCGGAGGGGATGGGGCTTGGGGTGTCCGCCTTCGTCTCCTTAGGGGCCAAGGCGGACGTCTCCTCCAACGACCTCCTCCAGTTCTGGGAGGAGGACGAGCGCACGGGCCTCATCCTCCTCTACCTGGAAAGCTTCGGGAACCCCCGGCGCTTCTCCCGCCTGGCCCGGCGGATCGGGAAGAAGAAGCCCATCCTGGCCGTCCACCCCTCCCGCGACCCCCTGGTGCGGGCCCTCTTCGCCCAGGCGGGGGTGATCCGGGCCAACAGCCTCGAGGAGGCCTTTGACGTGGCCGCCCTCCTGGCCTCGGGGAAACTCCCCAGAAACGAGCGGGTCCGCCTCATCGCCAACGCCTCCGGGCCCTCCAACCTGGCCCTGGAGGCCCTAAAGGAGGGGGGGCTTTCCGTGGAGGTCGTGGACCTGGGCTCCACCGCCAAAGGGGAGGACTACGAAAAGGCGGTGGCCGAGGCCCTTTCCTCGGAGGCGGGCACGGTCTTCCTCCTCCACGTGCCCATGGGCTTCGCCTCGGGGGAGGAGGCCCTAAGGCCCCTCTTCCAGGCCCAGGGGGGGGAGAAGCTCCTCATGGCCTGCGTCATGGGGGAGGCGGGCATCCGGGCCCGGGTTCAGGGGGAGATCCCCCTCTACCGCTTCCCCGAGTCCGCGGCCATCGCCCTGGCCCGGGCCTGGGGGTACGCCCGCTGGCGGGCCGAGCCCCTCCACTTCCCCGACTTCCCGGACCTCCAGGTGGAACGGGCCCGGAAGCTCCTGGAAGGCCCCTTGGCGGAAGGGGAGCTCCTAAAGGCCTTCGGCCTCCCCTTGGGGGAAGGGGAGGGCCTCCACCTGAAGCTCAGGGCGGAGCCCCACCCCCTCTTCGGCCCCGTCCTCACCCTCCTCCTCCCCACGCCCCTGGGGGACCAGCCCCTGGGCCAGCGCCTCTCCCCCCTTACGGAAAAGGACGCGGAGGAGCTCCTTGGGCCCCTCAAGGCCGCGGGGGTGGACCCCGGCCCTTACCGGGAGATCCTCCTCCGCCTCTCCCGGCTTTTGGAAGAGCTCCCGGAGGTGGAGCGCGTGGACCTCGAGCTTAAGGGTCCCAGGATCGCCCAGTATGCCCTCCGTCTTAGAAATCGCTAGCCCCAAGAACCCCCGGGTGAAGGCCCTGGCCGAGCTCAAAGAGCGGCGGGGCCGAAAGGAGCAGGGCCTTTTCCTGGTGGAGGGCCTGAGGGAAGTGGAGCGGGCCCTTTCCGCGGGGCTTAGGCCCAAGGTCCTGGTCCTCGGCCCCCAGGCGGGGCCGGAGGGGAAGGCCCTCATGGGGGAGGCGGAGGAGGTCCTCCTCCTCTCCCAAAGGGCCTTGGAGCGGGTTTCCACCCGGGAAAACCCCGCCCAGGTCCTGGCCGCCTTCCCCATCCCCCAAAGGCGCCTTTCCGAGGTGCGCCTGCCCGAAAACCCCCTGGTCCTGGCGGCCATCGGGGTGGAGAAGCCGGGGAACCTGGGGGCCATCCTGAGGAGCGCGGACGCGGCCGGGGCCCACCTGGTCCTGGTGGCCGGGGGGGTGGACCCCTATAGCCCCCAGGTGGTCCACAACGCCACCGGGGTCCTCTTCCACCTCCCCGTCCTCCCGGTTTCCGAGGAGGAGCTGGCCCGGTTCTTAAGGGAACGGGGCCTGAAGACCGTGGCCGCAAGCCCCAGGGGGGAGCGGCTTTACTGGGAGGAGGACTACCGGGGCGGGGTGGCCTTCCTGGTGGGGTCGGAGGACCGGGGCCTAGGCGAGGCCTGGCTGGAGGGGGCAAGGGCGCGGGTGCGGATCCCCATGCGGGGCGTGGCGGACAGCCTCAACGTCTCCGTGGCCGCGGCCCTCCTCCTCTACGAAGCCTTAAGGCAGCGGGGTTTATAAGGGAAGCCTCAACCCCCTTGACAGACCCTAAGGGGCTCCGGAATAATGACCCTTGGCTTGACACTCTCACCCTTTGAGCGTCAAAGGAGGGAGTGGGTATGGCGGAGGTGAAGACCGTGATCAAACCCCTAGGCGACCGCGTGGTGGTCAAGCGGATTGAAGAGGAGCCCAAGACCAAGGGCGGCATCGTCCTGCCCGACACCGCCAAGGAGAAGCCCCAGAAGGGCAAGGTGATCGCGGTGGGCACGGGCCGCGTCCTGGAGAACGGCCAGAAGGTGCCCCTCGAGGTCAAGGAGGGGGACATCGTGGTCTTCGCCAAGTACGGCGGCACGGAGATCGAGATTGACGGCGAGGAGTACGTGATCCTCTCCGAGCGGGACCTCTTGGCGGTCCTTTCCTAAGGAGGTGAGGCATGGCGAAGATCCTGGTGTTTGACGAGGCGGCGCGCCGGGCGCTGGAGCGCGGCGTCAACGCGGTGGCCGATGCGGTGAAGGTGACCCTGGGCCCCCGGGGCCGGAACGTGGTCCTGGAGAAGAAGTTCGGCTCCCCCACCATCACCAAAGACGGGGTGACGGTGGCCAAGGAGATCGAGCTGGAGAACCACCTGGAGAACATCGGGGCCCAGCTCCTCAAGGAGGTGGCCTCCAAGACCAACGACGTGGCCGGCGACGGCACCACCACCGCCACCGTCCTGGCCCAGGCCATCGTGCGGGAGGGCCTGAAGAACGTGGCCGCGGGGGCCAACCCCCTGGCCCTCAAGCGGGGCATTGAGAAGGCCGTGGAGGCCGCGGTGGAGAAGATCCGCTCCTTGGCCATCCCCGTGGAGGACCGGAAGGCCATCGAGGAGGTGGCCACCATCTCCGCCAACGACCCCGACGTGGGCAAGCTCATCGCCGACGCCATGGAGAAGGTGGGCAAGGAGGGGATCATCACCGTTGAGGAGTCCAAGAGCCTGGAGACCGAGCTGAAGTTCGTGGAGGGGTACCAGTTTGACAAGGGGTACATCTCCCCCTACTTCGTCACCAACCCCGAGGCCATGGAGGCGGTCCTGGAGGACGCCTTCATCCTCATCGTGGAGAAGAAGGTCTCCAACGTGCGCGAGCTCCTGCCCGTCCTGGAGCAGGTGGCCCAGACAGGCAAGCCCCTCCTCCTGATCGCCGAGGACGTGGAGGGCGAGGCCCTCGCCACCCTGGTGGTGAACAAGCTCCGGGGCACGCTGAACGTGGCCGCGGTGAAGGCCCCCGGCTTCGGTGACCGCCGCAAGGAGATGCTCAAGGACATCGCCGCGGTCACCGGCGGCACGGTGATCTCCGAGGAGCTCGGCTTCAAGCTGGAGAACGCCACCCTCTCCATGCTGGGCCGGGCCGAGCGGGTGCGGATCACCAAGGACGAGACCACCATCGTGGGCGGCAAGGGCAAGAAGGAGGACATCGAGGCCCGCATCAACGGCATCAAGAAGGAGCTGGAGACCACCGACAGCGAGTACGCCAAGGAGAAGCTCCAGGAGCGGCTGGCCAAGCTGGCGGGCGGCGTGGCGGTGATCCGGGTGGGCGCGGCCACCGAGACCGAGCTCAAGGAGAAGAAGCACCGCTTTGAGGACGCCCTCTCCGCCACCCGGGCCGCGGTGGAGGAGGGCATCGTCCCCGGCGGCGGCGTGACCCTCCTTCGGGCCATCAGCGCGGTGGAGGAGCTCATCGCCAAGCTGGAGGGGGACGAGGCCACCGGGGCCAAGATCGTGCGCCGGGCCCTGGAGGAGCCCGCCCGCCAGATCGCGGAGAACGCCGGTTACGAGGGCTCCGTCATCGTGCAGAAGATCCTCTCCGAGACCAAGAACCCCCGCTACGGCTTCAACGCCGCCACCGGGGAGTTCGTGGACATGGTGGAGGCGGGCATCGTGGACCCCGCCAAGGTGACCCGCTCCGCCCTGCAGAACGCCTCCTCCATCGGCGCCCTCATCCTCACCACCGAGGCGGTGGTGGCGGAGAAGCCCGAGAAGAAGGAGTCCACCCCTGCCCCCGCGGGCGCCGGGGACATGGACTTCTAAGGCCTAGAAGGCTAACCCCCCGGGAAGTTCCCGGGGGGTTTTTTATGCCCCGCCGAGGGGCCCAAAGACTAAAGGCCGTAGAGGGCGCGGTACTTGGCCTCGAGGTAGTCCAGGAAGGCCCGGGCGGAAGGGGGTTCCCCGGTGACCTTTTCCACCAGGGCCCGGGGGCGGAGGCGGCTCCCCTCCTGGTGGATGTTCCTGCGGGTCCAGTCCAAAAAGGGCCGGAACTCCCCCCGGGCGAACAGGGGCTCCAGGGGGCCGAGGTCGGCCTCGGCCTTCTTGAAGAACTGGGCGGCGTAGAGGTTCCCCAGGGTGTAGGTGGGGAAGTAGCCGAAAAGCCCCCCGGACCAGTGCACGTCCTGCATAACCCCGTCCTTGTAGTCCTTGGGGGCCACGCCTAGGTAGGCCCGGTACTTTTCCGCCCAGGCCCCGGGGAGGTCCTCCAGGGCGAGCTCCCCCCGGAAAAGGGCCAGCTCCAGCTCCAGCCGCACCAGGATGTGGAGGTTGTAAGTGACCTCGTCCGCCTCCACCCGGATGAGGGATGGCTCCACCGCGTTGATGGCGAAGTGGAACTGGTCCAGAGAAACGTCCGCCAGGCTAGCGAAGACCTCCTTGGCCCGGGGGAAGAACCGCTCCCAGAAGCCCCGGGAGCGGCCCACCAGGTTCTCCCAGGTGCGGCTTTGGGACTCGTGGACCCCCAAGGAGACCGCCTCCCCCCGGGGGGTGCCCCAGTGCGCCTTGGGCAGGCCCTGCTCGTAGAGGGCGTGGCCCATCTCGTGCAGGGTGCCGAAAATCCCCGCGTTGAAGAAGTCCTCAAAGTAGCGGGTGGTGATGCGCACGTCCCCGGGGCCGATGGCGATCTCAAAGGGGTGGGCGGTGGGGTCCAGGCGGCCGGCCTCGAGGTCGTAGCCGCAGGCCTCCAGGAGCTCCAGGGCGAAGGCCCGCTGGGCCTCCTTGGGGTAGGGGCGGTGGAGGAGGGCGGTGTCGGGGCGCCTGGGGCTTCCCAGGATGCGGTCCAGAAGCCCCCTTAGCCCCCCCTCCAGCTCCCGGAAAAGGGGTTCTAACTCCCGAACCCGCATCCCCGGCTCGTACCCGTCCAGGAGGGCATCGTAAAGCTCCCCGTAAGGGGGGTCCCCGGGGGCGGGGGGGAGGGCGAAGAGGACCTCCGCCTTCTCCTTGGTGAGGCTAAAGACCCGGCGGAGGTAGGGCAGAAAGCCCTGCCAGTCGTCCCTGGGCCGGGCCTCCTCCCAGAAGCTTTCCGCCTCGCTCTCCGCCTCGGCGAGCTCCACCGCAAGCCTTTCGGGGATGGCCCGCATCCTCTCGTAGGCCTGGCGCCACTCCCGCACGTTCACCGCCGGGTCGGAGAGGGGGTCCTGGACCAGGGGGCTTCCCTCCACCTTCTCCAGCCACTCCCCGACGCGGGGGTCGGTGGAGCGCTGGTGGAGGAGGCGGGCCAGGGCGGCCATCTGCCGGGCCCGGTGCTCGTGGCCCTTCTTGGGGATCATGGTCCGCTGGTCCCAGGCGGCCAGGGCCCCCAAGGAGGCCAGGTAGGCGGTCTCCTTGTGCCAGGTGAGGAGGGCCTGATAGGCGTCTTCCGGTTTCACGGAGCCATCCTACCAGAGGGGCCCCTCGAGGACCCTAACCTTCCCCCCAAAGGGGCCTACCCTCCCAACCCCCCCACGCGGCGGAAGGGCGCCGCCCACCACCCCCCCTTTTGGGGCTCCCAGCGAAACACACGCCCCGGCGGGGTACCTAGACCCTGACCCCCGGCACGCCCCAGCCCCCGTAGGCGTAAAACCGCCCCCGTTCCCCCTTGAGGTAGCCCATGAGGGGCTCAAACAGGGGGAGGTGGCCCTTCAGCCTAGCCTCCACCTCCTCCGGGGCGTAAAAGCGGGCCTCCACGATGTGGCCGTCGGGGTCTTTGGGGTTCAAAAGCCCCTCGTAGGAGGCCCGGAAGGCCATGGCCAGGGTGCGCTCGTTCTTGCGCCGGTCCTCCACCTGGACCACGTAGGCCAGGTGCTCTATGGCCTTCACCCTAAGGCCCGTCTCCTCCCGCACCTCCCGCACCAGGGCTTCCAGCGCCGTCTCCCCCGCCTCCACCGTGCCCCCCGGGAGGGTGTAGCGCACCTGGCCCCGCCGCCCCCAGTCGTTCCCCACCAGGAGCACCCGCCCCTGGCGGTCCAGGAGGATGGCCGCCACCACCAGGATCTCGCGGCGCATCACGCTTCGGTCATGGCCTCCAGCTGGCGCTCCTGGTCCGCCTTCTTGAGGGCCTCCAGGAGGGGCTGGAGGCGGCCCGAGAGGACCCCCTCGAGGTCGTGGGTGGTGAAGCCGATGCGGTGGTCCGTGACCCGGGACTGGGGGAAGTTGTAGGTGCGGATCTTCTCCGCCCGCTCCCCGGTGCCGATCTGGGCCAGCCGGGTCTGCCTTAGCTTTTCCGCCTCCTCCTGGCGCTTCATCTCCAGGAGGCGGCTCCGCAGGATCATGAGGGCCTTCTCCCGGTTCTTGATCTGGCTGCGGGAGTCCTGGCAGGTGACCATGATCCCCGTGGGCAGGTGGACCACCCGCACGGCGCTATCCGTGGTGTTCACCCCCTGGCCCCCGGGGCCCGAGGCCCGCATCACGTCAATGCGGATCTCGTCCATGTTGAGCTGGAAGTCGGACTCCTCCGCCTTGGGCAGGACGGCCACCGTGGCCGTGGAGGTGTGGATGCGCCCCTGGGTCTCGGTGGCGGGCACCCGCTGCACCCGGTGCACCCCGCTCTCGTACTTCAGGGTGCCGTAGGCCCCGGGGCCGCGGATCTCCACCACCACCTTGGAAAACCCGCCAAGGCCGGTGGGGTTGGAGTCCAGGATCTCCGTCTGGAAGCCCATCTCCTCGGCAAAGCGAAGGTACATCTCCAAGAGGTCCCGGGCAAAAAGGGCCGCCTCCTCCCCCCCGGTGCCGGCCCGGATCTCCAGGATGGCGTCCTTCTCGTCCAAGGGGTCCTTGGGGAGCAGGTGGCGCTCCAGCTCCTTCTCCAGCCGGGCCTTCTCCGCAAGAAGGGCCTCCCGTTCCGCCTTGGCCACCTCTTTGAGCTCGGGGTCCTCGAGGAGGCTTTCCGCCCCCTCCAGGTCCTCCAGGACCTTGCGGTAGGCGCGGATCAAGGCGATGACCTCCCCCATCTCCGCGTACCGCCGGGAAAGGGCCTGGTAGCGCGCGGGGTCTTTTAGGACCTCGGGGTCCGCCAGGCGCGCTTCCAGCTCCCGGTACTCCTCTTCTAGGCGCGCAAGCTTGTCCAGCATACCTACCCTCAGGATACCCCAAAGGGGGCTTTACCCGGTTTTTAGGTTTGCCTAAAATAGGGGCATGGACCCGATCCTCTACGCCCTCCTCGGGGGGCTCTTCACCTGGGGCCTCACCGCGGTGGGGGCGGCCAGCGTCTTCCTCACCAAGGAGCCCAGCCGCAAGCTCCTGGACGGGATGCTGGGCTTTACCGCTGGGGTGATGCTGGCGGCCAGCGTCTTCTCCCTCCTCCTCCCCGGCATGGAGGCCGCGGAGGCCCAGGGGATGAACCCCCTGGTGCCCGCCATCCTGGGCTTCCTCCTGGGGGGCGGGCTGATCCGGCTTCTGGACGCGGTCTTGCCCCACCTCCACCTGGGCGAGCCCCGGGAGGCCGCGGAGGGCCCCAAGACCCCCTGGCGGCGCACCACCCTGCTCATCCTGGCCATCACCCTGCACAACTTCCCCGAGGGCCTGGCGGTGGGGGTGGCCTTCGGGGCCGTGGGGGCCGACCCCACGGGGGCGGCCACCCTGGGCGGGGCCATCGCCCTGGCCCTGGGGATCGGCATCCAAAACGTCCCCGAGGGCCTGGCGGTGGCCTGGCCCCTGAGGCGGGCCGGGGTGAGCCCGGGGGTGGCCTGGTTTTACGGCCAGCTTTCCGCCCTTCTAGAGCCCCTGGCCGCCCTCCTGGGGGCCGCCCTGGTGGCCCACATGATGGCCCTCCTCCCCTACTTCATGGCCCTGGCCGCGGGGGCCATGGTCTACGTTATCGTGGAGGAGGTCATCCCGGAAAGCCAGAAGGAAAGCGGGGACATCTCCACCTTGGGGGCCATGCTGGGCTTCGCCGTCATGATGGCCCTGGACGTGGCCCTGGGCTAAAGGAGCGCCTTGAGATCGGCCACCACCTTGTCCGTCTCCTCCACCTTGTCGGGGCTGAAGAGGAGGACGAGCTTCCCGCCCTGGACCACAAAGGTGGTGGCCGTGTGGTCCACCAGGTAGTCCTCCGGGGAGCGGTACTGGCTTATCTGGTAGTAGACCCCAAAGGTCTGAGCGGTCTGGCGCACGGCCTCCTCGCTACCGGAAAGCCCCAGGAAACGGGGGTTAAAGGCCTTGGCGTACTGGTCGGCCACCTGGGGAGAATCCCTCTTGGGGTCCACGCTGACGAAGATCACCTGTACCCTTTCCTGTTCCCCTGGGGAAAGCCCCTCATAGGCCCGCTTCAGGGCCAGCATGGTGGTGGGGCAGACGTCGGGGCAGTGGACGTAGCCGAAGAAGAGGAGGACCAGCTTGTCCCCAAGCTCGGAAAGGCGCACCGGGCCTTCCGGCCCCTCCAGGACGAAGTCCACGGGCTTGGGGTTGAGGAGCCGGGTGCCGTGGAACGCGTGGCCCCCTTTGGGAAGGAGGAGGTACCCCAGGAGGAGAAGCCCGGCCACGATGAGGAAAGGCAAGACCCGCTTCATCGCATCTCCACAGGGAGCAAGACCTTGACCCTAAGCCCCCCCTGGAAGACCAGGGTGAGCTCCACCTTCTCCCCCGCCTCCAGGGGGCGCTTCAGGCCCTCCAACATGAGGTGGTACCCCCCGGGCTTGAGCTCCACCCGCCCCCCGGGGGGCAGGTCCAGGTGGGGAACGGGGCGCATGCCCATCACCGTCTGCCCTTCCCGCTGGAGGTGGTAGGTCTCGTGCAGGGAAACCCGCTCGGCCACCGGGGTTTCCGCCCCGAGGAGGCGGAGGGGCTTATCCCCCCGGTTCACCAGGGTGAGGTAGGCCGCGGTGGTCTTGGCCGTGGGGGAAAGGAGCCGGACCCAGCCGGGCAGGACCTCCACCTGGGCCAAGGCCAACAGCACAAAGGGCATCAGCAAGACCAGGCGCCGCATGGGCTTAGGGTACCCGGGGGAAGGGGGACATTTGTACTGCCCTCTTGGGAGGGGGTAGGCTTGGGGCATGCGGCTTCCCGCCCTTCTATTCATCCTCCCCTTCTTCCTCCAGCTCCTGGGGTTTGGGGATACCCCCCTGGGCGGCGGGCTTTGCGGGGAGGTCTTCCGGCTTAAGGACCCCGCCTTGGCCCTTAGGACCCCGGGCTTCTGGTACGGCCTCCTCTTCATGGTCCTCCTGGCCCTGGAGCTCGGCTACGGCCTAAGCCTCCTTCTCCTGCCCCTCCTGGAGGTGCGCCTGGGGGCGGGGTGGGTGCGGGCTGGGCGGTACCTGGCGGGGACGCTCTTCCTCCTCTTCCTCCTCACCCGCACCACGGGGCTCCCCGCTCCGGGCCCTGGGGGGTGGGTGCTGGAGCCCGCCCCCCTGGACCCCTTAAGCCTCCTCTTGGTGGGCCTCTCCCTCCTCGGGGCCCTCCTCTTAAGGGAGAATGGGGGGCATGGAACGCCTGCTTGAGGTGATGCGCCGCCTAAGAGGCCCCGGAGGGTGCCCCTGGGACCGGGTCCAGACCCACGAAAGCCTGGTCCCCTACCTCCTGGAGGAGGCCGCGGAGGCCGCGGACGCCCTCCTTTCGGGGGATTCCGAGGCCATGGCGGAGGAGCTCGGGGATGTCCTCCTCCAGGTGGCCTTCCACAGCGTCATCGCCGAGGAGGAGGGCCGCTTCACCTACAGCGACGTGGAAAAGGCCATCGTGGAAAAGCTCATCCGCCGGCACCCCCACGTCTTCGGGGAAGGGGAGGCGAAGACGGCGGAGGAGGTGAAGGCCCGCTGGGAGGACCTGAAGGCCCAGGAGGGCAAGCGGGAGGACCCCTGCGGCCTGCCCAAGGGCCTGCCCACCCTCCTTAGGGCCTACGAGCTCCAGAAAAAGGGCGTGGACCCAGGCTCGGAGGAGGGGCTGAAAAGGGCCCTGGAAGCGGGCGACCTGGAGGAAGCGCTTTGGAACCTGGTGGGGCTTTTCGCCAAGAAGGGCCTGGACCCCGAGAGCGCCTTAAGGCGGCGCTCCCTCAGGGCCTGCCGGAGCTAGAGCCCCCTAGGGGCTTCCGGCTCGCCGCGGTGGCCGTGCCCCTTTTGGGGACGCACCTCCTCCTCACCCGACGGAGCCCCCACCTCCCCACCCACGCGGGGCAGGTGGCCTTCCCCGGGGGGGTGGTGGAGGCCGGGGAAGGGGTGGTGGAGGCCGCCCTAAGGGAGGCGGAGGAGGAGGTGGGGCTTAGGGGGGTGGAGCCTTTGGGCTTCCTCTCCCCCACCCTCTCCCCCCAGGGCTTCCTGGTCCAGCCGGTGGTGGTCTACCGGGAGGACCTCCCTCCCCTCCGCCCAAACCCCAAGGAGGTGGCCGAGCTCCTCCTCGCCCCCCTGGAGGAACTCCTCCTGATCAGGCCCTGGAGCGAGGAGCGGCTTGGGCGCAGGGTCTGGCACTACCCCTGGCGGGGGGTGGACATCTGGGGGGTGACGGGGAATATCCTGAGGGAGTTCCTGGAGGTGTGGCGTGGAGCCCATCGGGATTCTCCTGGCGGACCTTTTTGACGAACGGGAGTTCATCTACCCCTACTACCGGGTCCTCGAGGCCGGGTACACCCCCCTGGTCATCGGACCCGAGGAGCGGACCTACCAGGCCAAGTCGGGCTTCGCCTGGAAGGCGGAGGTGGCCGCGGAAAAGGCCCCGCCCCTTTCCGGCCTTCTCATCCCCGGGGGGTTCGCCCCCGACTACCTGCGCCGAAGCCCGGGGGTCCTGGCCCTGGTGCGGCGGGTGGCGGAGGAGGGAAAGCCCCTGGGGGCCATCTGCCACGCGGGCTGGGTGCTCATCAGCGCGGGGCTCGTGCGGGGGAAGAGGGTCACGGGGTTTTTCTCCATCCGGGCGGACCTGGAAAACGCCGGGGGGCTTTACCAGGAAGAGGGGGTGGTGGTGGACGGCGCCCTGGTCACCGCCCAGGGGCCCAAGGACCTCCCCGGCTTCATGCGGGCCTTCCTGGGGCTTCTAAGGTGAACCGCGTCCCCGCCTCTCCCCCAAGGACCCGCGAAAGCACCCCAGGCCCCCCCCGGGCGATGGCCGCCCAAGGGGCCCCCGCCTCCAGGGCCTTTAGGGCCGCCTCCACCTTGGGGATCATCCCCCCCTGGAGGACCCCTTCCGCCTTCAGGGCCAGGGCCTCCGCCCGGGTCAGGTGGGGGAGGCGGCTAGCGGGGTCCTTGGGGTCCCGGTAGACCCCCTCCACGTCGGTGAGGAAGACCACGGGCCAGCCCAAGGCCCCCGCCACCGCCCCCGCGGCGGTGTCCGCGTTCACGTTCAAGGGGCCCGCCTCGTCCAGGGCGATGGGGGCGAGGAGGGGGGTGTAGCCGGCCTCGAGGAGGGCAAGCAGGGGCCTCACCTCCACCCCCACCACCTCCCCCACCCGCCCCAGGTGGGGCAGGGCCCGGCCCCTTAGGAGAAGGGCGTCCCGCCCGCTTAGGGCGAGGGCCGGGCGGCCCCTCTGGCTTAGCCCCTGGGCGAGCTCCTTCCCCACCAGGGTGAGGACCATCTCCACGGCCTCCATCTGCTCCGGGGGGGTGACCCTCAGGCCCCCCTCAAAGCGGGTGGGGAAGCCAAGCCGTTCCAAAAAGGCCCCGATGCGGGGCCCGCCCCCGTGGACCAGGACCAGGGGGCCGGGGTAACAGGCGAGCTCCTCCAAAAGGGCCTCCGCCCCCTTCAGGCTCCCCCCCACCTTGACCAAAAGGGGTTCACTCAAGGTAGACCACCTCCTCAGGAAGCCCCTCTTCCTCCTCCGCCTCCAAGAGGTCCAGAAAGCCGAGGGCGGCGTGGTCCGGATGGAGGCCGAAGGCCTGGGCCAGGGCCAAGGCGGCGGAAAGGGGAGGGAGGGCCTTCGCCCGGGAGAACACCCCCTCCAGGCCCCCTGGGGCCAGGAAGGCCTCCCCGAGCTCCGGGCCCTTCCGGATCTCGCCCAGAACCCGCCCCCCCTCCGCCTGGAGGAAGAGGAGGTTCTCCTCCTCCACCACCAAAAAGGCCAGGGCGGGGCCTAGACGGGAGAGGTCCTGGAGGAAGGCCCGAAGGGCCTCTGGGTCCTCCCCCGCCTCGAGGGCCTCGTGGTAGAGGCTCGTCCAGGGGGGGTCGGGGAGGAGGTAGACCCCCGCCCCCAGGGTCCGCCCCTCGGCCCAGGGGCGGACCGCCTCCAAGGGCGCATTCACGTGAAGGGAAAGAAAGCTCCGCACCCCCTCTATACTAGCCCTTGTGAGCGCCCTCTACCGCTCCTTCCGCCCCCTCACCTTTGAGGAGGTGGTGGGCCAGGAGCACGTGAAGGAGCCCCTGAAGCGGGCCATCCGCGAGGGACGGCTGGCCCAGGCCTACCTCTTCTCCGGGCCCCGGGGGGTGGGGAAGACCACCACCGCCAGGCTCCTGGCCATGGCCGTGGGGTGCACGGGAGGGGGGGAGCGCCCCTGCGGGGTCTGTTCCCACTGCCGGGCCGTGGCCCAGGGGAGCCACCCCGACGTCCTGGAGATGGACGCGGCCAGCAACAACTCCGTGGAGGACGTGCGGGAGCTGAGGGAGAGGATCCACCTGGCCCCCCTTTCCGCCCCCAGGAAGGTCTTCATCCTGGACGAGGCCCACATGCTCTCCAAAAGCGCCTTCAACGCCCTCCTGAAAACCCTCGAGGAGCCCCCGCCCCACGTCCTCTTCGTCTTCGCCACCACCGAGCCCGAACGCATGCCCCCCACCATCCTCTCCCGCACCCAGCACTTCCGCTTCCGCCGCCTGAAGGAGGAGGAGATCGTGGCCAAACTGCGGCGGATCCTAAAGGAGGTGGGCCGGGAGGCGGAGGAGGAGGCCTTGAGGCTCGTGGCCCGGCTGGCGGACGGGGCCATGCGGGACGCGGAAAGCCTCCTAGACCGCCTCCTCCTCCTGGAGGAGATCACCTTGGCCCGGGTGGAGGAGGCCTTAGGCCTTCCCCCCAAGGAGGGGCTGGAGGGCCTGGCGGAGGCCCTCTTCCAGGGGGATACGGGAAGGGCCCTGGCCCTGGCCCGCGCCCTCTACGCCCAGGGCTTCGCCCCGAGGAGCCTGGTGGGGGGGCTTCTGGAGGTGCTGCGGGGGCACCTTTACGCCAAGGTGGAAGGGGGTAAAGGCCCCTCCGAGGTGGCCCTCATCGCGGCCATGAAGGCCCTGGACGAGGGGCTAGAAAGGCTTTCCCGCCGCTCGGACGCCTTGGGCCTCGAGGTGGTCCTCCTGGAGGCGGGCTTCCCCTTCCGCACCGAAGGAACCCCCGCTCCCCCACCCCCCAAGGCGGAGGCCAGGCCCCTTGAACCCCCCAAGGACCCCGCTCCCCCAGCCCAGGAGGCCCCGCCGGTGCGGGCCTTCCTGGACGCCCTAAAGCCCACCCTCCGGGCCTTCGTGCGGGAGGCGGAGATCGCCCTGGAGGGGGACACCCTCTACCTCCGCTTCCCCGAGGCCAAGGCCTTCCACCACCAAAAAGCCCTGGAGCACCGGGCGGCCCTCCTCCCCGTGGCCGCCCAGGTCTTCGGGGTGCGGGCCTTGGAGATCCAGAAAGGGGAAGGGGCGGAAAAAAAAAGCCCCCTGACCGCCCCTGAATCCACCAAAAAGGCAAGCCCGCCGCGGGGCCTGAGGGAAGAGCTCCCCCCAAGCCAAAGCCCCCCTCCCCCGCCCAGGGAGGAGGCCAAGGACCCCCTTCCCGAAGCCCCGGAAGACCCCGAAACCCTCCTACGGCACCTGGCCCGCCGCCTGGGGGGGAGGCTCCTTTGGGTGCGGAAGCCCAGGGCGGAGGAGGCCGAGGAACCCTTAAGCGAGGACGAGATAGGGGGTAATGGTATATAATGCCCCCATGACCCGGACCACCGATCTCGGGAACGAAACCGTGGAGAACATCCTCAAGCGGCTACGGCGCATCGAGGGCCAGGTGCGGGGCCTGCAGAAGATGGTGGCGGAGGGCCGTCCTTGCGACGAGGTCCTGACCCAGATGACCGCCACCAAGAAGGCCATGGAGGCCGCGGCCACCCTCATCCTGCACGAGTTCTTAAACGTCTGCGCCGCGGAGGTCTCCGAGGGGAAGGTGGACCCCAGGAAGCCGGAAGAGATCGCCAACATGCTGAAGAAGTTCGTCTAGGGGTGAAAAAGCGCCTAAAGCGCCTCCTCAAGGCCTTCTTCCCGCACCTCGCCCGCCCCGACGACGCCTTCGCCCTAAGCCTCCTAAAGGGGGAGGAGCGGGCGCTTTACCTCGCCATGGACCCCCGGGACCGGGAGCACGGGGTGCGGGTGGCCCGCCGCCTCCTCAAGGCCCACCCCGAGGCCCCCCCCTATGTCCTCCGGGCGGCCCTCCTCCACGACGCGGGCAAGGCCCTGAGGCCCTACCGCCCCCTGGAAAGGATCCTCACCGGCCTCTTCGCCCCTCCCCTCCCCCCCTACCCCGTGCGGGGGGGGCTTCTCGGGGCCTTCCAGGTGCGCCGCCACCACCCCCTCTACCTGGCCGAGCGCCTGGAAGACCCCGAGGTGCGGGCCCTGGTCCTGGAGCACCATGCCCCCCGAAGCCTCTGGGGCCGGAGGCTCCACCAGGCCGACCGGGAGGAGTAGGCCCCGCTTGTACAAATGCCCCTAGCCAAGGCCTGGGGGTTAGGGGTAAGTTATGCGGGAAAAGGAGGGTCCTTATGGATGACTTCACCTGGCGGGTGGGAGGGCCCCAAGGGGGCGGCATAGAGACCGCGGCCACCCTCTTCGCCCGGGCGGTGGGCAAGGGGGGGTGGTGGGTGGCCACCAGGCGGGAGTACCACTCCAACATCATGGGGCGGCACTCCTACCTGGACGTGAGACTGGGGCGAAAACCGGTCCAGGCCTTCCGGGAAGGGGTGGACATGCTGGTGGCCCTGGACGGGGAAACCCTGGTGCGCCACCTGGGGGAGGTGCGGGCCGGGGGGGTGCTCCTCTACGACCCCCGGGTGCTGGAGCTAAGCCTGCACAAGCTCCCCATGCTGGACCACCGCCTGGCGGAGGCGGTGGAGGAGCGGCTTGGGAAGAGGGACCCAAGCCTCAAGGAGATCCTTTCGGCCCACGTGGAAGCGGGGGTCCAGCCCCTCCCCTACCCCTACGAGGAGGTGGCGGAACGGATCGGGAGCGCCCTCGGGGTGCCCTCCCTCCAGGCCCGGCGCACCCTGAACACCATCGCCGTGGCCGCAAGCCTCCACCTCCTGGACTACCCCTTGGAGCCCTTGCTGGAGGCGCTGGCCCTGCAGTTCAGGGGGAAGGTGCTGGAGCTCAACCGGGCGGTGGCCGAGGCGGTGTACCGGGAGGAGGTGCCCAAGCTCCCCTTCCGCCTCCACCTAAACGGCTACGAGCCCGGCCGGGTCTACCTCACCGGGGCCCAGGCGGCGGCCTTGGGGAAGCTCGCCGGGGGGCTTCGCTTCCAGACCTACTACCCCATCAGCCCGGCCACGGACGAGTCCACCTACCTCGAGGCCCACACCGCCTTCAAGGGGGCGGACGTGGCCGTGGTCCAGACGGAGGACGAGATCGCCGCGGTGACCATGGCCATCGGGGCGGCCCTCACGGGGGCCAGGGCGGCCACCGCCACCAGCGGCCCCGGCTTCAGCCTCATGGCCGAGGGGATGGGCTTCGCGGGGATGATCGAGGCCCCCCTGGTGGTGACCCTCTACCAGCGGGGCGGGCCCTCCACGGGCCTGCCCACCCGCACGGAGCAGGGGGACCTCCACTTCGCCCTACGGGGCGGGCACGGGGAGTACCCCCGCCTGGTCCTGGCCTCGGGGGACATCCTGGACGCCTTCCTGGACGCCCAGAAGGCCCTGGCCTGGGCCTGGCGCTACCAGACGGTGGTGGTCCACCTCCTGGACAAGTTCCTGGCTTCCAGCGCCCAGAGCCTCCCCAAGGAGGCCCTGAGGGTCCTCCGGCTGGATGGGGAGAAACGCCTGCCGCCCCAAGAGGGGTTCGGGCCCTACGCCCGCTACGCCCACGAAGGGGACGGGATCTCCCCCTTCATCCCCCTGGGCACCCCCGGGGGCTTCTACTGGATGACCTCGGACGAGCACGACCTCGAGGGCCACATCACCGAAGACCCCGTCCTCCGGGAGTACCAGATGGAAAAGCGCATGCAAAAGCTAAAGACCGCCCTGGAGGAGATCCCCGAAGAGGACCAGTACACCCTTTTCCGGGACGGGGAGGTCCTGGTCCTGGGGTGGGGCTCGGTGAAGGGGACGGTCCTGGAGGCCCTGGAGGAGCTTCCCGGGGTGGGCTACCTCCACCTCAGGCTCCTCTGGCCCTTCCCCCGGATCGCCCACCTCCTGGAGGGCAGAAGGCTCGTCACCCTGGAGCACAACTACTCCGGCCAGCTGGCCGACCTGGTGCAGGGGGAAACCCTGAAAAAGGTCCACCACCGGGTGGTGAAGTACAACGGCCGCCCCATCGCCCTGGAGGAGGCGGTGGCGGCCCTCAAGGCCATCCTGAAGGGGGATGCCCCCGAGCGGGTCGTCCTCAGGAAAGGGGTTTAGCATGGTGGAGCTCAAGCTTGCGGACTACAAGGCGGAAAAGCAACCCGACTGGTGCCCGGGCTGCGGGGACTACGGCATCCTCTCTGCCCTGCAGATGGCCCTCTTTGAGCTGAAGAAGGACCCCACGAAGACCGCGGTCTTCTCCGGCATCGGCTGCTCGGCCAAGACCCCCCATTACCTGAACCTCTACGGGGTCCACACCCTCCACGGCCGCGTCCTCCCCGTGGCCCAAGGGGCGAAACTCGCCAACCCCCACCTCACGGTGGTGGCCGTGGGGGGGGATGGGGACGGGCTCGGCATCGGGGCCGGGCACTTCGTGGCCGCGGGCAGGCGGAACGTGGACCTCCTCTACATCCTCTACGACAACGAGGTCTACGGCCTCACCAAGGGGCAGGCGGGGCCCACCTTGGGCCTGGGGGAGAAGACCAAAAGCCTCCCCAAGCCCAACCCCCAGGGCCGCATCAACCCCCTCCTCCTGGCCTTCGCCTCGGGGTACACCTTCATCGCCCGGGGGTACGCCTACGACGTGAAGGGGCTCAAAGAGCTCATCAAGGCGGGGATAGAGCATAAGGGCCTGGCCTTCCTCCACGTCCTCCAGCCCTGCCCCACCTACAACGACCTCCACACCAAGGAGTGGTTCGCCCCCAGGCTCTACCGGCTGGAGGAGGAGGGGTACGATCCCTTCGTCCCCGAGGGCCTGCCCCCGGAGGTCCTGGAGGAAAAGATGACCCGCTTCCAAGAAAAGGCCCTGGAGTGGGGGGAGAGGATCCCCGTGGGCCTCTTCTGGAAGGCGGAGCTCCCCACCTTTGAGGAAAGGCTCCAGGCCTTCCTCCCCCGCTACCCCGGGGTCTACCCCGCGCAGGGGCCCACGGAGCCTTTGGACCTCGAGGGCCTCCTAGGGGAGTTCGCCCTATAGCTCCGGCTTGGGCTCCCGCCCCATGAGGGCGAGAAGGGCCTTCATGGGGTCCAGCCCCTCGTAGACCACCCGGTGGACCGCCTCGGCGATGGGGAGCTCCGCCCCTTCCGCCTTGGCCCAGGCCATGAGGGCCCGCACCGCGTAAAGCCCCTCCACCACCCCCCGGACCTCCAGGGCCTCCAAGGGGGTCCCCCGCACCAGGGCCTCCCCCGCCCCGCGGTTGCGGGAGTGGCGGCTGTAGGCGGTGGCCAGGAGGTCCCCCAGGCCCGAAAGCCCGTAAAAGGTGGCCTCCTCCCCCCCCATGGCCACCCCGAAGCGCACCATCTCCCTAAGACCCCGGGTGAGGAGGGCGGCCTTGGCGTTGTCCCCCAGGCCCAACCCATCCACCATCCCCGCGGCCAGGGCCAGGACGTTCTTCATCCCGCCCCCCAGCTCCACCCCCCGCCGGTCCCGGCTGGTGTAGACCCGGAAAGTGGGCCCCGAGAAGAGGGCCTGCACCCGCTCCGCCCTAGGCCCCGCGGCCACGCTGGCCGTGGGCAGGAAGCGGGCCACCTCCTCCGCGTGGTTGGGGCCGGAGAGGACGGCCGCCTCCCGCTCCGTTATGGCCTCCACCAGCTCCGCCGGGGTGAAAAGCCGCCCTTCCCGGAAGAAAAACCCCTTGGCGGTGGAGAGGTACCAGGGGGCCTTGGGAAGGGTCTTGAGCGCCTCCTCCAGGCCCTTGGTGGGGATGGCCAGGACGGCGAACTCCGCCCCCGCCAGGGCCTCCTCGGGGTCGGGGGTGGGGTAGAGGTAGGCGGGGAGGGGCACCCCCGGGAGGTGTTCCCGGTTCTCCCGCGCCTGCCTTAGGGCCTCGGCCTGCTCCTTCCTCCGGGCCCAAAGGGCCACGGGAATCCCCTTGGAGGCCAGGACCACGCCCAGGGCCGTGCCCCAGGCCCCCGCGCCTAGGATGGCCACCTTCATAGCAGGAAGCCTACCTCAAAGGCCTCGTACCAGGCGGCGAGGAGGAGGAAAAAGGCCCCCAGGTAAAAGGAAAGGAGGAGGTCCTTAAGCCCCCTCCTGTACCCCTCCCCCCGGACCACCCGGAGGAGGAGGCTAAGCCCCCCAAAGGTCACCAGGATGTAGGCCTGGAGCTCCAGGAGGAGGGTGGGCAGGTGGAGGAGGAAGACCCCCCCCAAAAGGGCCGGGGAGAGGGCGAAGCCGAAGACGAGGTAGCGGAGGGCGTTGAGGAGGAGGACCGGCCACCCCAGGAGAAGGGCCGGGAGGAGGCCGGTGAGGAAGAGGCCCTGGGTGAAGTTCCAGCTGAAGATGACCCCCGCCAGGGCGAAGACCCCCGCCTCCGCCGCCCGGCCCAGCCCCAAGGCCTCCAGGGCCCCCCCGAGGAGGGCCTGGACCCCTCCGGCAAGCCCAGGAAGGGCGTAGGCGAGAAGGGCCCCCAGGGCGAAGAGGCCGTAGAGGAGGGCGTTCGTGAAAAGGTAAAGCCCCCGCCTTTCCTTGAGGAGGGCCAAGGCCTCCAAGAAGCGGGCGCGAAAGGGGCTCGGGGTGAGGAGGAGGTAGGCCCAGAGGAGGCTTAGGAGGAGGAAGCCGAGCCCCGCCCCCGGGGTGAAGAGGTAGGCCGGGGGGCCCGCCCCTTCCGGCCGGTAGAAGACCCGCACCGCCCGCCCCCCCTCCAGGACCACCCCCACCTCCCCCACCTCCTCCCCCCGGGCGGCGGGGAAGTAGACCCGGTTCCCCTCCAGGCGGGGCTCTTTCCGGTTCACCTCCAGGCCCGGAGGGGGCGGGGGAAACTGGGCGTAGCGCCGGAGGAACTCCGGGGCCTCCTCGGGGGAGGCCCGGAGGAGGTCCTCCAGCGTCGGGGAAAGCGCCCCCCTAAGCCAGGCCTCCAGGGCCTCCTGGGCCGCTTGGACCTCGGGGGAGGCCAGGGCGCTTCCCCAAAGGAGGAGAAGGGCGAAAAGGACCCTCATACCTCTTCCAGGGGCAGGCCCGCCCGGCACAAGGGGCAGGCCTCGGGGGGGTACTGGGGGACCTCGAGGCGGGCCAGGGCTTTAAAGGGCACGCCAAAGGCCACCTTCCCCCCGCTCCGGTCCACGATGGTCCCCACGCCCACCAGGACCCCGCCCCGCTCCTCCGCCGCCCGGATGGCCTTCCGGACGCTTTCCCCCGTGGTCACCACGTCCTCCACCGCCAGGAAGCGGTCCCCGGGGTTTACGGTGAGCCCCTTCCGCAGGGTCATCTCCCCAGAGGGGGTCTTCTCCGCAAAAAGGGCCCGGGCCCCCAGGGCCCTCGCCACCACGAAGGAGAGGACCACGCCCCCCAGGGCGGGCCCCACCACGAAGTCCACCCCCTCCTCCTCAAAGAGCCGGCCCAAGGCCTCCCCCACCGCCTCCGCGTAGAGGGGGTGCTGGAGGAGGGCCGCGGACTGGAGGAAAAGGGGGGAGTGGAGGCCCGAGCGCAGGAGGAAGTGGCCCTCCAGCAGGGCCCCCGTCTTGCGGTAAAGCCCAAGGACGTCCATCCCTCCTACTCTACCAGGGCCTTCAGGAGCTCGGCCTGGGCCTTTAGGGCGGCCTCCAGGTCCGGCCTCCCCCCGGGGTAGAAGAGGGCGCGGCTGGCGGCGTTCAGGAGGCCAGGGCCCCTCAAGGGCTTCCCCCCTTGGGCCCCCACCCCGGGGAGGAGGAGGGGGGCCCTGGGGGCCACGGCCCGCACCCCGGCCACCGCCTCGGGGTAGGTGGCCCCCACCACCATCCCCACCCGGCCGAACCCCTCCCCATCCCCCTCCCAACGGGCCAGGGCCTCCGCCAGGTGGAGGTAGAGGGGCCGCCCCTCCACGGGGAGGTCCTGGAGGAAGCCCGAGCCCGGGTTGGAGGTCTTCACCAGGACGAAAAGGGCCCCCCCATGGGCCCGGGCCGCCTCCAGAAAGGGGGCAAGGGCGTCCAGGCCCAGGTAGGGGTTCACGGTGAGGGCGCTGCCCGGAAAGCGCACCAGGTAGGCCTCCGCGTAGGCCCTGGCGGTGGAGCCCACATCCCCCCGCTTGCCGTCAAAGATCACCGGGAGGCCGAACACCCGCGCGGCGGCCGCAAGCTCAAGGAGAAGCCCCACCCCCTCCGCCCCCAGGGCCTCAAAGAAGGCCAGCTGGAACTTCACCGCGCATAGCCCCGGGGCCAGGGCCTCCATGGCCTCGAGGGCGTAGCGCCGGATGTCCGCCAAGGGGTCTTTCCCGTGGAGCTCGGGCCTCGGATCCACCCCCAGGACCAGGGGGGGGCGTTCCAGGGCGAGGAGGAAGTCCATGCCCCCCACTATAGGCCTTGACGCCCCCGCCCCCCGGGCCCTAGACTGGCCGGCGTACACCAAGGGAGGCGGTATGCGCAAATGGGCGATCTTTTTGGGGCTTTTCCTCCTGGCGGCCTGCCAGAACGCCGTAAAGACCCCCGAGACCCTTAGGCCCCTGGCCGGCGAGGGGGGCACCTACATCGCCCTCCTCAAGCCCGGGGCGGCGGCGGAGGCCCTGGCCCGGGACCATGGGCTCGCGGTGGCCGCGGAGGACCGGCTGGAGGCCTTGGGCATGGTGGTCCTGAGAAACCTCCCCCCGGGCCTGGCCCAGCGCCTGGCCCAGGACCCCCGCGTGCAAAGCCTCACCCCCGACCGGCCCGTCCAGGCCTACGCCCAGACCGTCCCCTGGGGGGTGGAGCGCATCGGGGCCCCCACCACCCAGGCCAAGGGGGGGAACGTGTCCGTCTACGTGCTGGACACGGGGATCAAGGTGGGCCACGAGGACCTGACCAACCTCAAAGGGGGCTACGCGGTGGTGAAGTGCCGGGGGCGGTGCAAGGCGGCCTACGACGACGACAACGGCCACGGCACCCACGTGGCGGGCACCATCGCCGCGGTGAACAACGCGGTGGGGGTCTTGGGGGTGGCCCCCGCGGCGGAGCTTTACGCGGTGAAGGTGCTCTCAGGCTCGGGCTCGGGGAGCATCAGCGGCATCGTCCAGGGCCTCAACTGGGTCATCGCCCACAACAACGGGGGCAAACCCAAGGTGGTGAACATGAGCCTGGGGGGTGCGGGGACCGACGACCAAGACGGCCAGTACTGCCCCAGCGTCCGCTCCCGGGATGCCCTCCACAACGCCATCCAGAAGGCGGTGTGCGACCACGCCATCACCGTGGTGGTGGCCGCGGGGAACGAGGGGGACGACGCGGCCAACCACACCCCCGCGGCCTACGACGAGGCCATCACCGTGAGCGCCACCAACAGCCGAGACGACTGGCCCTCCTGGTCCAACTACGGCCCCGACGTGGACCTGGCGGCCCCCGGGGTGGGCATCCTCTCCACCTGGCACACCTCCACCACGGCCTACAACACCATCAGCGGCACCTCCATGGCCACGCCCCACGTGGCCGGGGCCGCGGCCCTGGTCCTCTCCCGCTACCCGGGCCACACCCCGGCCCAGGTGAAGGCCGCCCTCTTGCAAAACGCCGAGAGCACCGCGGGCTGGACCAACACCTCGGGCCACCCCCACCCGGAGCCCTTCCTGAACGTGAGGGGCTTCTAAAGGCGTAGCTCCGAAGGCTTTTTTGGGCCCCCGCCCAAGCTTTGGCGGGGGTATTTAACCCACCCGCTCCACCCGGAGGAGGTTGGTGGTTCCCCGCACCCCGAAGGGCACCCCCGCGGCGATGACCACCCGGTCCCCGATCTGGGCCAGCCCTTCCTCCTTCACCGCCCTTAGGGCAATCCGGACCATATCGTCCGTGTCCTTGGGGTCGGGGGCCAGCCTGGGGCAGACCCCCCAGACCAGGGCCAGCTGGTGGACCACCTCGGGGTTCGGGGTGAGGGCCAGGATGGGCACCTGGGGCCGGGTGCGGGCGATGCGGCGGGCGGAGCTCCCCGTGGCGGTGAAGACCACGATGGCCCGGGCCCCCACCGCCTCCACCACGTCGTCCGCCGCCTGGGCGATGGCGTCCTGGGTGGTGGGGGTGGGGTGGGGCCTTAGGACGTTGAGCTTCTGGAGGAACTCCGGGGAAGCCTCCACCGCCCGGGCGATGCGGGCCATCATGGCCACCGCCTCCACCGGGTAGGCCCCCGTGGCGGTTTCCGCGGAGAGCATCACCGCGTCCGTGCCGTCAAAGATGGCGTTGGCCACGTCCGAGGCCTCGGCCCGGGTGGGGCTGGGGTTCGCCACCATGGACTCCAGCATCTGGGTGGCGGTGATCACCGGCTTCCCCGCGGCGATGGCCCGCAGGATGAGGCGCTTTTGCACGATGGGGACCTCCTCCAGGGGCATCTCCACCCCCAGGTCCCCCCGGGCCACCATGATCCCGTCGGCCTCCTCCAGGATCTCCTCAAAGCGGGCCACGGCGGAGGGCTTCTCAACCTTGGCCATGAGCTTGGCGGGGGAGCCGTAGCGGGCCAGGTAGTGGCGGGCCAGGAGGAGGTCGTCCCGGGTGCGCACGAAGGAGACCGCCACCCAGTCCACCCCGATCTCCGCCCCCAGGGCCAGGTCCTGGATGTCCTTTTCCGAAAGGGCGGGGATGGAGAGGTCGGAGCCGGGGATGTTGATGCCCTTGTGGTCGGAGAGGACCCCCCCCACCTCCACCTGGGTGTGGATCTCCGGCCCTTGAACCGCTTCCACCCTCAGGCGAATCCGGCCGTCGTCTAGGAGGAGGACCTGCCCCGGGCGCACGTCCTCGGGGAGGCCCTTGTAGCTCACGGAAACCCCCTCCTCGTCCCCCTCCCGGGGCTCGGCGGTGAGGAGGAAGCGCTGCCCCGGCTTAAGCTCCACCCGCCCTCCCCTGAAGCGCCCCACCCGGATCTTGGGCCCCTGGAGGTCCTGAAGGAGGGCCAGGGGCCGGCCCAGGGCCCTGGCCACCTCCCGCACCAAGGCGGCCCGGGCCCGGTGGTCCTCGGGGGTGCCGTGGCTGAAGTTCAGGCGGAACACGTCGGCCCCCGCCTCGGCCAGGGCCCGGATGGCCTCCTCCGTGGAGGTGGCCGGGCCCAGGGTGGCCACGATCTTGGTGCGCTTAAAAGGCCCCATAGCCCAGGTAGCGCGCCGCCGGCCCCAGCTCCTCCTCAATCCGGAGGAGCTGGTTGTACTTGGAAAGCCGATCGGAGCGGGAAAGGGAGCCCGTCTTGATCTGGCCCGCGTTCACCGCCACGGCGAGGTCGGCGATGAAGGGGTCCTCCGTCTCCCCGGAGCGGTGGCTCACCACCGCCCGGTACCCCGCCCGCTGGGCCAGGCGGATGGCCTCGAGGGTCTCGGAGAGGGTGCCGATCTGGTTCACCTTGACCAGGATGGCGTTGGCCACCCCGCGCTCAATCCCCTCCTTGAGCCTTGCGGGGTTGGTGACGAAGAGGTCGTCCCCCACCAGCTGGATCTTCCCCCCGAGGCGTTCGGTGAGGAGGCGCCAGCCCCCCCAGTCGTCCTCCGCCAGGCCGTCCTCCAAGGAGACGATGGGGTAGCGCTCCGCCCAGGAGGCCCAGAGCTCCACCATCTCCTCCGCGGAGAGGACCCTTCCTTCCCCATCCAGGTGGTAGCGGCCCTCCCGGTAGAGCTCGCTGGCCGCCGCGTCCAGGGCCAGGCTCACCTCCTTTCCCGGGGTGTAGCCCGCCCGCTCAATGGAAAGGAGGAGGAGCTCTATGGCCTCCTCGTTGGCCTTGAGCTCGGGGGCAAAGCCCCCCTCGTCCCCCACGTTGGTGCTGTACCCCCGCTCCTTCAGGACCCCCTTGAGGGTGTGGAAGACCTCCGCCCCTATCTGGAGGGCCTCGGAGAAGCGCTCCGCCCCCGCGGGCACCAGCATGAACTCCTGGAAGTCCAGGCGGTTGTCCGCGTGCTTGCCCCCGTTGATGACGTTCATGAGGGGGACGGGCAGGGTCACCCCCTGAACCCCGCCCAGGTAGCGGTAAAGGGGCAGGCCCAGGGCCTCCGCCGCCGCCCGGGCGGTGGCCAGGGAGACGGAGAGGATGGCGTTGGCCCCCAGGTTGGCCTTGTTGGGGGTGCCGTCCAGCTCCAGCATGGCCCGGTCCACCCCTTCCTGGTCCAGGGCGTCCCGGCCGATGAGCTCGGGGGCGATGCGCTCGTTCACCGCGGCCACCGCCCGGGTCACCCCCTTGCCCAGGTAGCGCCGCCCTCCGTCCCGGAGCTCCAGGGCCTCGTGGGTTCCGGTGGAGGCCCCAGAGGGGACCATGGCCCGGGCCCGCACCCCGCCTTCCAGCTCCACCTCGGCCTCGAGGGTGGGGAAGCCCCGGGAGTCCAGCACCTCGCGCGCGCGTACGCCCACAATGGTGGTCATGCCAGCACCTCGCTTTACGAGCTTACACCCTCAAGGGGGCCACCACCGCCCGGTAGCCGCCCCCCGCCTGGAGGAGGCTGGGGGAGGTGGGGCCGGAGATGAGAAGCTCCACCCCGCCCTCCACCGGCCCCAGGGCCTCCAGGAGGTGGCGGGCGTTGTAGGCCACGAGGAGGGGGGTCCCCTCAAAGGCCACGGAGAGCTCCTCCTGGCTCCGGCCGTAATCCCCTTCCGCGGAGAGGAGGAGCTTGCTGCCTTCGGTGAAGAGGAGGTCCACCCGGTGGTTTTGCCGGTCCGAAAGGACGCTCACCCGCCTCAAAGCCTCCCGGAAGGGGTCGGCCTCGAGGGCCACCTTCAGGGCGAACTCCTTGGGCACCACCCGCTCGTAGTCCGGGAACTCCCCCTCCATGAGCCGGGCCGCCATGCGCACGGAAAGGCCCCCCTCCGCCCCTCCGGAAACCCCGATCATCCCAGGCCCTAAGGCCAGGTGCACCTCCCCCGCCTCCTGTACCCCCCGAAGGGCCCGGACCATCTCGTCCACGCTCCGGGCGGGCACCACCGCCTTCCGCTCAAAGGGTTGGGGTTCGGCAAGGTCGTAGAGGGCGAGCCGGTACCCGTCGGAGGCCACGGCCCGCACCCCCTTGGAGCCGAACTCCAGCTGGACCCCCCGGAAGATGGCCCGGTACTCCTCGTTGCTGGCCGCGTAGCGCACGTGGGCCAGGGCCTTTAAGAACTCCCCTAGGGGCAGTTGGGTGCGGACGGGAAAGGGCCCCTCCCCGCCCTTCGTGGGCTCGGGGAAGAGGAGTTCCGGGTACCCCTCCACGGGGGCCAGCCCCAGGCGGGTCTGGAACGACCCCGAGGAGAGGAGGAGTTCCTGGGCGAAGGAGGCCTCCACCCCCTCCCCGGGAAGGCTCCGCACGATCTGGAAGAAGGGCTGGGCGGGGACCAGGGCCCGTCCCTCCCCTTCCCCGTCCGCGGGCAGGCGCACCTCCAGGTCCACCTCCCCGTTGGTGCCGAAGAGGACCAGGGCCTGGGGCCGGACCTCGAGGCCCAGGTAGGTGAAAAGCGGGTTGGCGCTGCGGCTGGGGATAACCCGCTCCAGAAGGCTTATCCCCTCCGAAAGGGTCTTTCTTGGAATGAACACCCTCATTCTTCCTTGCCTCCTTTACTGTTACTACGGGTTTTTCTTTTTAAAGATCTTAAAAACCCGTAGTCGTAGTAGTAGGGCCTGTGGATATGTGGATAACGGGGGGAAAACCTGCTCCCAGACGGCAAAGGGCTTGTGGATAACCCCTGTGGATAACCCCCGCTTCCCTGTGGATAACGTGTGGAAAACCGGCCAGTTATCCACAGCCCCCAGACCCCCCCGGGTTTTCCACAGGTTATCCACAGGGTTATCCACAGGCCAAGCCCAGTTATCCACAGGGTTATCCACAGGTTATCCACAGGGGTCATAGGAGCTCCTCCTTGAGGTTCCGGAGGAGGGCCTGGACTTCCCGGTCGCTTTCGGAGAGCTCCTGCACCTTCTGGATGGCGTACAGCACCGTGGTGTGGTCCCGCCCCCCGAAGAGCTGGCCGATCTCGGGGAGGGAGGCCCGGGTGAGCTCCCGCACCAGGTACATGGCCACCTGCCGGGGGAGGACCACCTCCTTGCGGCGGCCGCTGCCCGTGAGCTCCTCGGGCTTTAGGGCGAAGCGCTCCGCCACCTTGCGCACGATCTCCAAGGGGTCCACCTCCACCTCCCGGGGGGCGAAGATGTCGGAAAGGGCCTTGGCGGCCACGGCCCGGGTGAGCTCCACCCCGTTTAGGGAGGCGTAGGCGATGGTGCGCATGAGGGCCCCTTCCAGCTCGCGGATGTTGGAGGTCACCTGGCGGGCGATGTACTCCAGGACATCCTCCCCAATCCGCAGCCCCCGCTGCTCCGCGTTCATCTTCAGGATGGCGATGCGGGTCTCCAGGTCGGGGGGCTGGATGTCGGTGATGAGGCCCCACTCAAAGCGGCTCCGGAGCCGGGCCTCCAGGGTCAGGATGTCCTTGGGGGGGCGGTCGGAGGAGAGGATGATCTGCTTGTGGGCCTCGTAGAGGGCGTTGAAGGTGTGGAAGAACTCCTCCTGGGTGCGCTCCTTGCCCGCGATGAACTGGATGTCGTCCACCAGGAGCAGGTCCACGGACCGGTAGCGCTCCCGGAACTCCGTCATCCGGTCCTCCCGGATGGCGTTGATGAGCTCGTTGGTGAAGGTCTCCGTGGACACGTACTCGATCTTCAGGTGGGGAAAGCGCTTGGCCACGGAGTGGCCCACCGCGTGCATGAGGTGGGTCTTCCCCAGGCCCACCCCCCCGTAGATGAACAGGGGGTTGTAGGCCCGCCCCGGGGATTCGGCCACGGCCACCGCGGCCGCGTGGGCCATGGAGTTGTTGGGCCCCACCACGAAGTTCTCGAAGGTGTACTTGGGGTTCAGCTTGGGCTGGGGGACCTCGGGCTTTTGGGCCTGGAAGATGTCCTCCTGCACGGGGGTGCTGGGGACCACCCGGAGCTCAAACCGGGGGGCCTGGGCCCCCAGGAGGGCCAGGGCCTCCTGGATGAGGCCCGCGTAGTGGCGGCGGATCCAGTCCAGGGCGAAGGAGGTGGGCACGGCGAGTTCCAGCACCCCTTCGTGGATCCCCAGGGGGCGGATCCGTTCAAACCAGGTGTGGAACTCCACCTCGGTGATGTTGCGGCGGATGTGCTCCAGGACGTGTTGCCAGACCGCCTCGTGGGTCAAGGTCCCTCCCTCCCTAGCCCCTAGGGCCACCTGGGCTATTTTAAGCCAGACCCTTAAGGGGTTGGGTAAAGTAAGGGGATGAGGGCCTACGACGTGGTGGTGGTGGGGGGAGGCCACGCGGGCCTCGAGGCCGCCTGGGCGGCGAGCGCCTTGGGGGTCCGGGTGGCCCTGGTCACCGTGAACCCCGAGCGCATCGGGGCCATGCCCTGCAACCCCGCGGTGGGGGGGCCGGGGAAGAGCCAGCTGGTGGCGGAGGTGGTGGCCCTGGGGGGGCTCATGGGCCGGGCCGCGGACGCCGCCGCCATCCACACCCGGGTCCTCAACCGCTCCAAGGGCCCCGCGGTCCAGAGCCTCCGCCTGCAGACGGACCGGGACCTCTACGCCCTGAAGGCCCAGGAGATCCTGGCGGAGAGGCCCATAGAGGTGGTCCGGGGGGAGGTGGCCGCCCTCCTGGTGGAGGGGGGTAGGCTCCAGGGGGTGCGCACGGTGGACGGCCGCACCCTCCCCGCCCGGGCGGTGGTGGTGGCCGGGGGGACCTTCCTCCAGGGGGTGGTCTGGTACGGCCGCAAGGCCCGCCCCGCGGGGCGCCAGGGGGAGCCCCCGGCCCGCTTCCTCTCCCAAAGCCTAAAGGAGGTGGGCCACCGCCTCCTCCGCTTCAAGACCGGCACCCCGCCCAGGATCCGCGCGGACAGCGTGGACTTTGCCCTCCTGGAGGAGGTGCCCCCCGAGGTTCCCCCCGGAAGTTTCACGGGAAACCCCGGGCCCCACGCCGCCCGCCTGCCCACCTGGCAGACCCGGACCACGGGGAGGACCCACCGGCTCATCCTGGAGAACCTCCACCTCTCCCCTCTCTACGCGGGGGACATCCAGGGCATCGGCCCCCGGTACTGCCCCTCCATTGAGGACAAGGTGGTGCGCTTCCGGGACAAGGAGAGCCACCTCCTCTTCGTGGAGCCGGACGGCCTGGAGACCAGCGAGGTCTACCTCCAGGGCTTTTCCTCCAGCCTTCCGCCGGAGCTCCAGGAGGCCATGGTGCAAAGCCTCCCCGGCTTTGAGCGGGCGGTGATCCAGCGCTACGCCTACGCGGTGGAGTACGACGCGGTGGACCCCACGGGCCTCACCCACGGCCTCCAGTCCCGCTTCCTTCCCGGCCTCTTCACCGCGGGCCAGGTGAACGGCACCTCCGGCTACGAGGAGGCCGCGGCCCAGGGGCTTTTGGCGGGCCTCAACGCCGCCCGCTTCGCCCTGGGCCTTCCCGAGGTGCACCTGGAGCGCAGCCAGGGGTACATCGGGGTGATGGTGGACGACCTGGTGGGCCGGGGGGTGGACGAGCCCTACCGCATGATGACCTCCCGGGTGGAGCTCCGCCTCCTCTGCCGGGCGGACAACGCGGACGAGCGCCTGGTGCCCCTGGCGGTGGAGTGGGGCCTGAGGCCCAAGGAGGACCTGGAGCGGGTCCGGGCCAAGTACGCCCGGGTGGAGGCGGAGCTTGGGCGCCTCGAGGCCCTACGGGTGGAGGGGGTGAGCGGCCTCCAGTGGCTTCGCCGCCCCGAGAACACCTACCAGGCCTTGGCCGAGCGCTTCCCCCCGCCGGAGCCCCTTTCCCGGGAGGAGAGGGAGCAGGTGGAGATCCGGGCCAAGTACGCGGGCTACATCGAGCGGCAGGAGCGGCTTAGGGAAAAGCTCAAGGACCTGGAGGCCCACCGCCTTCCCGAGGGCCTGGACTACCCCCGGGTGCCCGGCCTTTCCCGGGAGGCGGTGGAGAAGCTCTCCCGCGCGCGGCCCCGCACCCTGGCCGAGGCGGCCCGGGTTCCGGGGGTCCGGGACTCCGACCTCACCGCCCTCCTGGTCCACCTCAGGCGGCTGTGAGGGGGTCGGTGTTTCCCGTGAAACAAGGAGGACGGGCGTGCCCCTAAGCCCCCAAGGCCAGGCCCTCCTCCTCCGGGGGGGGGAGGCCCTAGGCCTGGACCTTGCGCCCCACCTGGAGGCCTTTTCCCGCCTTTACGACCTCCTCCTGGAGGGGAACCGGAAGGCCAGCCTCACCGCCCTCCGCACGGAGGAAGAGATCGTCCTCAAGCACTTTCTGGACTCCCTGACCCTCCTCCGCCTGCCCCTTTGGGAGGGCCCCTTAAGGGTCCTGGACCTGGGGACGGGCCCCGGCTTCCCCGGCCTCCCCCTCAAGATCGTCAGGCCCGAGCTGGAGATGGTCCTCCTGGACGCCACGCGGAAGAAGGTGGCCTTCGTGGAGGAGGCCATCGCCGCGCTGGGGCTTAGGGGGGCCCGGGCCCTTTGGGGGCGGGCGGAGGTCCTGGCCCACGCCCCCGAGCACCGGGAGGCCTACGGGCGGGTGGTGGCCCGGGCGGTGGCCCCCCTTTGCGTCCTGGCGGAACTCGGCCTCCCCTTCCTGGCCCCGGAAGGGGTCATGGTGGCCCAGAAGGGCCCCCGGGTGGAGGAGGAGCTTTCCGGGCTTCCGGAGGCCCTCGAGGTCCTGGGGGGTGCCCTCCTGGGCGTGGAGACCTTCCCCCTCCCCTTTTCGGGGGAGGGGCGGAGCCTGGTCCTCCTCAAGAAGGCCCACCCCACCCCTTCCCGCTACCCCAGGAGGCCTGGGGTCCCCGAACGGAATCCGTTATGCTAGGGGGCGAGGTGCGCCGCATCGCCCTGGTGAACCAGAAAGGAGGGGTGGGGAAGACCACCACCGCCATCAACCTGGCCGCCTACCTGGCCCGGATGGGGAAAAGGGTCCTCCTGGTGGACCTGGACCCCCAGGCCAACGCCACGGCGGGCCTGGGGGTGCGGCCTGGGCGGGGGGTGTACCACCTCCTCCAGGGGGAGCCCCTGGAGGAGCTTCTCGTGCCCGCGGACGGGTTCTTCCTCCTTCCCGCCACGGCGGACCTGGTGGGGGCCACGGTGGAGCTCGCCGAGGCCCCCACCGCCCTGGCGGAGGCCCTAAGGGACGAGGCCTTTGACCTGGTCCTCCTGGACGCCCCCCCAAGCCTCTCCCCCCTCACCCTGAACGCCCTGGCCGCGGCGGAAGGGGTGTTGGCCCCCGTGCAGGCGGAGTACTACGCCCTGGAGGGGGTGGCGGGGCTTCTTTCCACCCTGGAGGAGGTGCGGGCCCGGCTTAACCCCAGGCTCCGCCTCCTCGGCATCCTCGTCACCATGTACGACGGCCGTACCCTCCTGGCCCAGCAGGTGGAGGCCCAGCTTAGGGCCCATTTCGGTCCCAAGGTCTTCTGGACGGTGGTGCCCCGGAACGTGCGCCTGGCGGAGGCCCCGAGCTTCGGCCGCACCATCGCCCAGCACGCCCCCACGTCCCCGGGGGCCCACGCCTACCGGCGTCTGGCGGAGGAGGTGATCGCCCGTGTCCAGGAAAGCTAGCGGCCTGGGGCGGGGCCTCGAGGCCCTGCTCCCCAAGGGGGGTGGGGGGGTGGTGCGCCTGCCCCTCTCCGCCCTTAAGCCCAACCCCCACCAGCCTAGGCGGCGCTTTTCCGAGGAGAGCCTAAGGGAGCTTGCGGACTCCATCCGGGAAAAGGGCCTCCTCCAGCCCCTTCTGGTCCGCCCCAAGGGGGAGGGGTACGAGGTGGTGGCGGGGGAAAGGCGCTACCGGGCGGCCCTCCTCGCGGGGCTTACGGAGGTCCCCGCCCTGGTGCGGGACCTCACGGACCAGGAGGCCCTGGAGATCGCCCTAGTGGAGAACCTCCAGCGGGAGGACCTCTCCCCGGTGGAGGAGGCCCGGGGCTACCAGGCCCTCCTCGGGATGGGCCTCACCCAGGAGGAGGTGGCCCGGCGGGTGGGGAAGGCCAGGCCCACGGTGGCCAACGCCCTGAGGCTCCTCCAGCTTCCCGAGGAGGTCCTAGAGGCCCTGGAGGAGGGGCGGATCAGCGCGGGCCACGCCCGGGCCCTCCTCATGCTCCCGGAGGAAAAGCGGCTTTGGGGGCTTAGGGAGATTCTGGAAAAGGGGCTTTCCGTGCGCCAGGCGGAGGCCCTGAAGGAGCGGCTTAAGGAGAAGGCCCCTAAGGAGCCTTCCCCGCTTTCCCTGGAGCTTTCCCGCCACCTGGGCCTTCCCGTGCGGGTGGTGGGGGGGAAAAGGGGCCGGGTGGTCATCCACTACCGCTCCCTGGAAGAGTTGGAGGCCCTCTTGGAGCGCCTGGGCTACCAGGCGTAGCCGAAGAGGACCCGCACCGCCCCGTCCCGGTCCGTGCGGTAGACCCGCACCCCATGGGACTTTAGCCGCTCCAGCACCTCAGGGTGGGGGTGGCCGTGGGGGTTTTTCCCCACCCCGATGAGGGCCACCTTGGGTCGGGCCTGCTCCAAAAGCCGTAGGCTCGTGCCCGTGCGGGAACCGTGATGGCTCACCTTGAGGACCTCCACCGGGGGGGCCTCCAGGGCCTCTTCGGCCTCCTGGGGCAGGTCGGCGAGGAGGAGGGCCTTACCCTTGCCGAAGCCCAGGAGGAGGGCCAGGCCGTCCCGGTTCTCCTCCCCGCTTAAGGTCTCCGGCCAGAGGACCTCTACCGTGCCCCTTCCCACCCGTAGGCGCGTCCCCGCCCCCGGCCGCAGGGTGGGGATCCCCTTCTCCTTTAGGGCCCTCGCCAGGGGATCTTCCTCCCCAAAAGCGGGGGAGAGGAGGGCGAGGCCCACCGGGACCTCCTCCACCACCTTAAGGAGCCCCCCCGCATGGTCGGCGTCGGGGTGGGTGGCCACCAGGACCTCTAGGGCCTCCACCCCGAGGGCCCTAAGGGCCCGCACCACCCTCTCCCCCATCTCGGGCCGCCCCCCGTCCACCAGGACCTCGGCCCCGCCCAGCCGGGCCAGGAAGGCGTCCCCCTGGCCCACGTCCAGGGCCCAGAGGTCCAGGGGCTTGGGCCAGGCCTGGAGGAGGCTCAGAAGGGTGGGGAAGGAGGCCAGGAAGAGGGCCTTCCCCCAGGGAAGGCGGCCGTGGAGGGCGAGGAGAGGGGGGAGGAGGGCTAGGTAGTAGAAGGCGAAGCCCAGAGGGGCGATCTCCCCCATGCGGAGAAGGGGGCCCCGGCTTCCCCCCTCGGCCAGGGCCAGGAGCCCTTGGGCCAGGGGCTCCGCCAGGGGGGCAAGGGGGGCCCCGAGGAAGAGCTTCAGGAACCCCAGGGGCACCAGGAGGGCGGCCAGGGGCAGGGCCAGGAGGTTGGTGAGGGGGCTTAGGAGGGGCAGGAGGTGGAAATGGTGGAGGAGGAGGGGGAGGAGGAGGCTTTGGGCCGCCAGGGTGGCGGCGAGGCCCCCCAGGACCCACCCCCAGGGCCCCGGAGGCGGCCTCAGGGCGGGAAGGACCAGGGCCATGCCGAGGACGGCCAAATGGGAGAGCTGGAAGCCGAGGCCCAAGACCGCCTCCGGCCGGAGGAGGAGCTGGAGGAAGAGGGCCACCCCCAGCCCCTGGAGCACCCCCGCCCGCCCCAGGCCCAGGAGGAGCCCCAGGAGGGAAAGCCCCCCCATGAGGCTCGCCCGCACCAAAGAGGGGCTCGGCCCGGCCAGGAGCAGGTAAAAGCCCAGGGCCAGAAGGGCGAGGAGGAAGCGCGCCCTTCCCAAGGGGTAGAGGAGGAGGAAGGCCCCGAGGAGGAGGCCCACATGGAGCCCGGAAAGGGCCAGGAGGTGGGCAAGCCCCGCCTTCTGGAAAAGAGGGTAGAGCTCCTCCAGGCCCCGTTTCTCCCCCAGGACGAGGCCTTCCAGGACCTCCTTGGTCTCGGGGGAAAGCCCTTGGGCGAGCCGCTTTCGGAAGGCCTCCCCAAAGCCTCCCATTCCCCCTACCCTTTCCGCCTCTTCCGCCTTCAGGACCCCTTTGGACCCCTGGGAAAGGAGCCAGGCCCGCTGGTCCAGCCCCCCGGGGTTGGTCCGCCCCTCTGGGGGGGCGATGTACCCCCGTAGCCGGTAAAGCCCGTCCTCCAAAGGAGGGTAGTGGGCCACCCAAAGGCGGTGGCCTTCCCACCCCGTAAACCCCCCTTCCACCCGGAAGACCCCCTCCACCCGCACCCCGTAAGGGGGCTCGGGGAGGGGGAGGAGGACCCCGCGCCCCAGGACGAGGAGGAAGCCCAGGAGGAAGGGAAGGCGGAGGAGGGGAAGGCCAAGAAGCCCCAGGGCCCAGAGGGGGTGGAGGAGGGCGAGGGCTCCTAAAAGCCCCCCCAGGCCAAGGCCGATGCCGACGGACTTCATGGCCGCACGTAGGGCCTAAGCCGCTCCAGGGTCTTGGGGCCGATCCCCTTCACCTGGAGGAGGTCCTCCACCTCTCGGTAGGGGCGGCCCTCCAGGATCCTCTGGGCCAGGGCGGGCCCCACCCCGGGCAGGGCCAGGAGCTCCTCGTAGCTGGCCTCGTTGAGGCTCACCGGGGCGGGGGGAAGGGGGGTGAAAGCCACCTTCCCCAGGGCCTCCACCCGCACGGGGGCGGGATGGGGGAAGACCTTGGGCCAGAGGGCTGAAAGGCCCAGGAGGGCTACCGCGAGGAGGTAGAGGCGGACCAGGCGGTGAGGGCTAGGCCAAGCCCCCCAAGCGCCGCCCCCATCTGGGCCCAGGGGTCGGCCCCCGGGTTCAGGGCCAGGAAGGCCACGGCGTAGGCCAGGCTCAGGAGGGCCACCAGGCGCAAGGGGAGGGCCAAAGGGTTCCGCCCCCCTGGGGCTGGTGGGGCGGCGGGCGCCGGCTGGGGTGGGGTTGGGGCCGGTTCCGGGGCCAGCTCCACGGAAGGGGGCTTGGCTGCGGGTGGGGGCGGTTCTTCCTCCCACACCGGCTTGGGGGGTTCGGGGGGCTTGGGGGGCGGGGCCTGGGTGGATTTGCGCGCCCGGGCCACGTGGGGCTTGAGCCCCTCCAGAAAGCCCTTGAGCTCCTCCACGGGGAAGGCCTTAAGGGGGATGTCTAAGAAGGCCTCCTCCCCTTGGACCCGCACCACCCCCCCTTCCGCCCGGGCCACCCGGCGGATCTGGGCCAAGGCCAGGCGCCTCACCCCTCCTTCGTCCAGCAACAGGAGTTCCCGCTCCGTCACCGCCAGAAGACCCCCAGGACCCTCCAGCTTCAGGAGGGGGGACTCCCCCAGGCGGGCGAGCTCGGCTTCATACTTGCCCATGGCCCCATTGTATACTCCCCCCATGCCCCTCCGTCTGGGCCACCGGGGCGCACCCCTAAAGGCCAAAGAGAACACCCTGGAAGCCTTCGCCCTGGCCCTCGAGGCCGGGCTGGACGGGTTTGAGCTGGACGTGCAGTTCACGGAAGACGGGGTCTTGGTGGTGCACCACGACTTCACCCTGGAGGGCGTGCCCGTCCGGGCCCTAAAGCGGGAGGACCTTCCCCCCTACGTGCCCACCCTGGAAGAGGTCTTGAAGGCCTTCCCGGAGGCCTGGATCAACGTGGAGCTCAAGAGCATCCCCGGGGAGACGGACGGCCGGGAGGAGGCCCTGGCCCGGCTCCTGGGCCGCCACCCCTCCCCCAGGGTCTGGGTGAGCTCCTTTGACCCCCTGGCCCTCCTGCGCCTGAAGCGGCTTGGGGTCAGGCCCCTGGGCTTTCTCTACAGCGTACGGGAGGCGGAGGAGCTGGCCCCGTGCCTGGGGGTGGAATGGCTCCACCCCGAGGAGCGCCTCCTCACCCCAGAAGGGGTGGCCCGGCTCAAGGCCCAGGGCTACCGCCTCCTGGCCTGGACGGTGAACAGCCGCGCCCGGGCGGAGGAGCTAGTCCGGATGGGGGTGGACGCCCTGGTGGGGGACCGGCCGGAGGCCCTCGTATAATGGGGGGGCTATGGCGAACCTGAAGAGCCTGCCCGTGGGGAAAAAGGCGCCCGAGGTGGTCCACATGGTCATCGAGGTGCCCAAGGGCTCGGGCAACAAGTACGAGTACGACCCCGAGCTCGGGGCCATCAAGCTGGACCGGGTCCTGCCTGGGGCCCAGTTCTACCCTGGGGACTACGGCTTCATCCCCTCCACCCTAAGCGAGGACGGGGACCCCCTGGACGGGCTCATCCTCTCCACCTACCCCTTCCTGCCCGGGGTGGTGGTGGAGGTCCGGCCCGTGGGCCTCCTCCTCATGGAGGACGAGAAGGGGCAGGACGCCAAGATCCTGGGGGTGGTGGCCGAGGACCAAAGGCTGGACCACATCCAGGACATCGGGGACGTGCCCGAGGGGGTGAAGCAGGAGATCCAGCACTTCTTTGAGACCTACAAGGCCCTCGAGGCCAAGAAGGGCAAGTGGGTCAAGGTCACGGGCTGGCGGGGCCGGGAGGAGGCCTTGGCGGAGATCCGCGCCTCCATGGCCCGCTACGGGGGCTAGGCCCCTTTTCCCGGGCGTAGAATCCCCTTAGGAGGGCGGGTATGGTCTGTCCGGTGTGCGGGGAAGCCTTGGACCTGGAGGGGGTAAAGCCCGGGGAGATCCTGGACTGCGAGGCCTGCGGGGCGGTGCTGAAGCTCCTCTCCGACGGCACCCTGGAGGTGGTGGAGCCCCCGGCGGAAGGGGAGGTCCTCTTCGGCCTCGAGGCCTTCGGCGAGGGAGAGGAGGTGGTCTTACGCTTCAGCGACGGGACCCTGGAGGAGGAGGTGCGGGTCCTTAGGGCGGAGCTCAAGGAGGCCCTGGCCCGCCTGGAGGAGGGGGTGGGGGAGGAGCCCCCGAAGGAGGCGGAGGACGAGCCCAACCTGGAGCCCGACTACCTCACCGTCCACGTGGAGGGCCAGGAAGGGCCCCTCGCCCTGCGCCGCATCCTCTTCCAGGGGGCGGAGGACCTTTTGGAGTTCTCCCTGCCCTCGGGCTCCTTGTACCAGCTCCCCTTCCGCAAGGCCCTGGAGTACCTCAGGCCCATCCTCCTGTAGCGTGCGCCTGGTCCTGGTCCCCACCCCCATCGGCCACCTCAAGGACATCACCCTAAGGGCCCTGGAGGTCCTGAAGGAGGCGGAGGTGGTGGCCTGCGAGGACACCCGGCGCACGGGCCTCCTCCTCCGCCACTACGGGATCCCTACCCCCACCCTGCGCCTGGACCAGCACACGGTGGGGCGGGCCAAGGAGGTCCTCGCCCCTTACCGCTACGTGGCCTACGCCACGGACGCGGGCACCCCGGGGATCTCCGACCCCGGGGCGGAGCTGGTCCGGTTGGCCTTAGAATGGGGGTGGCGAGTGGAAGCGCTTCCTGGTCCCACCGCCCTCATCCCCGCCCTGGTGGTCTCCGGCCTCCCCACCCACCGCTTCACCTTTGAGGGCTTCCTGCCCAAGGGGGGGAAGGAGCGGAGGGCCCGCCTCGAGGCCCTGGCCCGGGAGGGGCGGACCGCGGTGCTCTACGAGAGCCCCCACCGCCTCAGGAAGACCCTGGAGGACCTCCTCGAGGTCTACGGCCCCCATCACCCCGTGGCGGTGGCCCGGGAGCTCACCAAGCTTCACGAGGAGGTCTACCGGGGCACCCTGGAAGGGGCCCTGGCCCACTTCCAGGAGCCCAGGGGGGAGTTCGTCTTGGTCCTGGCGCCCAAGGAGGAGGCCCCCCCGGAGGGCCGGGCCCTCCTGGAGGCCTTAAAGGGGGAGGGGCTAAGGGGAAAAGCGCTCGTTAAGGCGCTCATGGAGCGGGGTCTTTCCCGGAACGAGGCCTATCGCCTGGCCATGGAGGAGGAATGAAGCGGATTGGGGTTTTCACCAGCGGCGGGGACGCCCCGGGCATGAACGCGGCCATCCGGGCCGTGGTGCGCCAGGCCTACGCCCTGGGGGTGGAGGTCATCGGCATACGGCGGGGCTACGCGGGCATGGTCCTGGGGGAGATGCTCCCCTTGGGCGTGCGGGACGTGGCCAACATCCTCCAGCGGGGGGGGACCATCCTCCTCACCGCACGAAGCCAGGAGTTCATGACCGAGGAGGGCCGGGCCAAGGCGGCGGAGAAGCTTAGGGCCGCAGGGATAGAGGGCCTGGTGGCCATCGGGGGGGACGGGACCTTCCGGGGGGCCATGCGCCTTCTGGAGGAGCACCGCATCCCCGTGGTGGGGGTCCCGGGCACCATTGACAACGACCTCTACGGCACGGACTACACCATCGGCTTTGACACCGCGGTGAACACCGCCCTCGAGGCCATCGACCGCATCCGGGACACCGCGGCCAGCCACGAGCGGGTCTTCTTCATCGAGGTCATGGGCCGGCACGCGGGCTTCATCGCCCTGGACGTGGGGCTCGCGGGGGGGGCGGAGGTCATCGCCCTGCCCGAGGAGCCCGTGGACCCCAAGGCCGTGGCCGAAACCCTCCTGGCCTCCCAGGCCCGGGGCAAGACCAGCTCCATCGTGGTGGTGGCGGAAGGGGCCTACCCCGGGGGGGCCGCGGGGCTTCTAGAGGCCATCCGGGCCCACATGGCCCTGGAGGCCCGGGTGACGGTCCTGGGCCACATCCAGCGGGGGGGCGCCCCCACGGCCAAGGACCGGGTGCTGGCGAGCCGCCTGGGGGCCGCGGCGGTGGAGGCCCTCACGGGGGGGGCCAGCGGGGTCATGGTGGGGGAGGTGGAGGGGGAGGTGGAGATCACCCCCCTCAAGGAGGCGGTGGAGCGCAGGAAGGACATCCGCCGGGACCTCCTCGCCCTCTCCCGGGTCCTGGCCCTCTAGGGGCGGCGTTCCAGCCCAAGGGCCCTTCTGGCCCAAGGGGTTTCCCAGGCCCAGCGGAAGGCGGCCCGGGCGAAGGGGCTCTGCCCCACCCCCTCGTACACCGGGGTGGGGAGGCGGAGGCTCGGGTAGCGCACCCCCGCCCCGGGCAGGACCTCAAAGGGGAAGCCCGTCCAGAGGACCAGGGCCAGGAAGAGGCCCACCACCCCCCCGCCCAGGCCCCCGAGGGCCCGCTCCCACAAGGGGCTTAAGGGGGGGAGGGGGAGGGTTTTGAAAAGCACCCCCAGGAGGAGGCCAAGCCCCAGGGCCCACCCCCAGCCCGTCATCCCCCCTGCGGCCAGGAGGAGGTAGAGGACGACCCCAAGCCCCGCCCCCAGGAAGGGGAGGCCCACCCGGACCCCCAAGGCCAGGGCCAGGCTCAGGCTCAAGAGGGCCAGGAGGTCCACCCAGGTGAGCATGGCCCCATCTTACCCCCGGATGTCCAGCCCCCGGGCCCGTAAGGTGGCCACGATGCGCCCCATAACCTCCTCCACCTCCTCGTCCCTAAGGGTGCGCTCGGGGTGGCGGAAGCGCAGGTGGAAGGCCAGGCTCTTGGTGCCCTCCTTGAGGGGTGGGCCCTGGTAGAGGTCAAAGAGGGCAAGCGCCTCCAGGTACGCCCCCGCGGCCTCCTTGAGGATCCCCTCCACCTCCCGGTAAGGGGTTTCCTCCGGGGCCACCACCGCCAGGTCCCGGAAGGCGGGGGGGTAGCGGGAGGGGTCCTGGAAGCGGAAGGGCCGTTCGGGGAGGGGGAGGGTGAGCTCAAAGAGGTGGACCGGGGGAAGCTCCAGGGCCTTCTGGATGGCGGGGTGGAGGGTGCCGATGAACCCCACCCCTTGGCCCTCCACCAAAACCCGCCCCGAGACCCCGGGGTGGAGGAAGGGGAAGGGGTGGGGCTCCACCTCCAGGGCCAGGCCCAGGCGGTTTAAGAGGGCCTCGAGGTACCCCTTCAGGAGGGGGTACCCCTTGAGGCCCTCCTTCCAGGGAAGCCCCACCCCCTCCCCCAGGAGGAGGCCCGCCAGGTGGGTCTTCTCCTCCTCCTGGAAGACCCGGCCCAGCTCAAAGACCAGGGCCCTTTCCGCCCGGTCCAGGTCCAGGTTGGCCTTAAGGGTCCGCACCAGCCCCGGGAAAAGGTAGTTCCTCAGGGCGGCCTTCTCCGGGGCCAGGGGGTTTTTGAGGTGCAAGGGGGGCGGGGGGAGGCGGAAGAGGGCGGCGTCCTTCGGGTCCATGAAGCTATAGGTGTAGACCTCCTGGAAGCCCAGGCCCGAAAGGAGGTCCCTTAGGGCCTCCTCCTTCCGGTAAGGCCCCTCCACCCCCCGGTTGTCCGGGGCGGGGAAGAAGGCGGGGAGGGCCATGGGGATGGTCTCGTACCCTTTGAGCCGGGCCACCTCTTCTATAAGGTCCTCCTCCCCCTTGAGGTCCAGCCGCCAGCTTGGAGGGGTGACCCTATAGGGGCCCTCTCCCTCCACGAGGCAGCCCAGCCGCCTTAGGGCCGCAAGCTGCTCCGCTTCCGGGTAGCTGGTGCCCAGGAGCCGGTTCGCCCGCTCCGGGCTAAAGGGGATGGGGCTTGGGGCCTCCTCCCGCCCCGCCTCCAGCAGCTTTTCCGCCACCCGGGCCCCGGCGAGGGCCTGGAGGAGGCCCAGGGCCCGCCGCTGGGCCAGGGTCTGGCCCATGGGGTCCACCCCCCGCTCAAAGCGGTGGCTGGCCTCCGTGCGCAGGCCGTGGCGGCGGGCGGTCTTGCGGATGGCAAGGGGGTGGAAGCGGGCCACCTCCAGGGCGATGGCCTCCGTGTCCGGCCGCACCTCGCTCTCCTCCCCGCCCATGACCCCGGCGAGGCCGATGGGCCAGCTCTCCTCCCCCCGGTAGGCGGCGATGACCAGGTCCTCGGGGTGGAGGGTCCGCTCCACCCCGTCCAGGGTCCTAAGCCGCTCCCCCGGCCGGGCCCTCCGCACCAGGATCCCCTCCCCGATCGTGCGCAGGTCAAAGGCGTGCATGGGCTGGGCAAGCTCCAGCATGAGGTAGTTGGTCACGTCCACCGCGTTGAGAAGCGGGCGCATCCCCGCGGCGAAGAGGCGGCGCTGGAGCCAGAGGGGGCTTGGCCCCACCTTGAGGCCGAAGGCGTAGCCCAGGGTGAAGCGGGGGGCCCCTTCGGGGTCCTCCACCTTGAGGCCGAAGGGGATGGGAACCGGTTCCGCCCTTAAGGGGTACTCGGGGACCTCCAGGGCGTAGCCCAGGGCGTGGAGGTCCCGGGCGAGGCCTAAGAGCCCAAGGGCGTCCGGGCGGTTTGGGGTGACCTCTAGTTCCAGTACGGTCTCCTCGGGCCAGGCCTCGGCCAGGGGGGTCCCGGGGGGAAGGGCGTCCGGGGGGAGCTCCAGCAGCCCCCCGCTGTACTCCCCCACCCCAAGCTCCTTGGGGGAGAGGGCCATGCCGTGGGAGCGCACCCCCTGGATGGTCCGCTCCCCGATGGAGAGGCCCCCCACCTCCGTTCCGGGAAGGGCCAGGGCCACCCCGATCCCCGCACGGGCGTTCTCCGCCCCCGAGACCACTTCCACCGCCCGCCCCGCGTCCAGGAGGAGGCGCTTTAAGTGGGTGCCGGGGATGGGGTGGGCCTCGAGGACCCGGGCGAAGACCACCCCCTTAGGGGGGGCGGGGAGGCGTTCCATCCGGTCCGTCTCAAACCCTAAGCCCGCAAGGCGCTCCTCCAGGACCTCGGGGCTTTCCAGCTCGGGCAGGTATTCCTTGAGCCAGGAGAAGGGCACCCTCATAGAACCCCCCGGAAGGCTTCCAGAAACTTAAGCCTACCCCCGAAGAAGTAGCGGATGTCGGGGATGCCGTAGCGGAGCATGGCGAGCCTTTCCACCCCAAGCCCGAAGGCGAAGCCCGTGACCCCCTCGTAGGCCGGGGGGAGGCCCAGCCCTTTCCGGTAGGTGTCCACCGCCTGGAAGACCTTGGGGTGGACCATCCCCGCGCCCCCCAGCTCCAGCCACTTCCCCCCCTCGGGCCACCAGAGGGCGAACTGGGCCCCGGGCTCCACGAAGGGGAAGTAGACGGGCTGGAAGCGCACCTTGGAGTCTGGGCCAAAGAGGGCCTGGGCCAGCTCGTAGATGGCCCCCTTGAGGTGGGCCATGGTGATCCCCTCCCCCACCACCAGGCCCTCCAGCTGGTGGAAGACCGCCTCGTGGGTGGCGTCCGTCTGCTCAAAGCGGAAGACCCGCCCCGGCACCACGATGCGGAAAGGGGGGGTGTGGGCCACCATGTAGCGCACCTGCATGGGGGAGGTGTGGGTGCGGAGGAGGAGCCGCCCTTTTGCCTCCTCCCCTATGGGGCCTTTCAGGGTGAAGCCCTCCGCGGGCTCCAGCCAGAAGGTGTCCCACATGTCCCGGGCGGGGTGGTGCTCGGGGATGTTCAGGGCGTCAAAGTTGAAGAACTCGCTCTCCACCTCGGGCCCGGCCACCGCCTGGTACCCTAGGGCGCGGAAGATGGCAAGGAGCTCCCGGGTGATGAGGGTGATGGGGTGAAGCCCCCCGGCGAAGAGGCGCACCCCGGGAAGGGTCACGTCCTGGCGCTCCCCCCTAAGGGCCTCCTCCAAGGCCCTTTCCTCCAGGGCCTTCTCCCGCTCCTCCAGGGCCTTTTCCAGGGCCTCTTTTAGGGCGTTGAGCTCCTGCCCCCTTCGCCGTTTCTCCTCCAGGGGGAGGTGGGCGAGCTCCTTTAGGGCCTGGGTGAGGAGGCCCTTCTTGCCCAGGTAGCGGGCCCTTAGGGCCTTGAGGGCCTCGAGGTCCTGGGCGTTTTGGATGGCGGAAAGCGCTTCCTCCAGCATCGTCCCCCTCTTCCCCAAGAGGATACCGGAGCGCCCTCCCCTTGCAAAGACCGGCGCGCCCTCCCTTTCTGGAGCACCTAAAACCGCAAAAGCCGGTGGGGGGTGGCGAGGAGCTGGACCCTCCGCTCGGGTTCCACGGGGAGCCTGGGGTAGACCATGACCGGGTGGGCCAGGGTGGCGAAGGGGGCCTCCACCTTTAGCCAGCTTTGGGGGAAGCCGTAGCCTTTGCCCAGCCAGCCCCCCTCCTCGTCCACCGCCACCGCCCCGATGAGGACCAGGTCTATGGGCGCGTTCTCCAACGCCACCGCTTCCCCGTACCGGTAGGCCTCCCGCACCCGCTTGAGCCGCCTCGGGTCCAGCCCCTCGAGGCGCAGGAAGACCCCCGGCCGGTCGGGGTGGGGGAGGAGGAGGGCCTTGCCCGCTCTTAGGGCGGCCTCCCGTAGGGGCTTTAGGACGGCGTCCATCCCCGAGAGGACCACCCTCGCCCGTTGGAACTCCGGGGTTTTCAATAGGAGCTCCGCCGCCCGGCGCGCCCCCTTGAAGTTGGGGTGGTGACCGTGGGGCGGGGTGGGGTGGAGGGCCAGGTCGTGGCGGGCCAGGAAGTTCCAGACCTCTTCCCGCAGTTCGCCTGGGGTCATGGCCCGAGGAGGTTCAGGGCTACCCCAGAAAGAAGCCCCTGGGCCTGGCCCTCCAGGGCTTTCTGGTAAAGCCGCCGGTCCGCGGTCCAAAAGGCCCCCCGGAACCCCTCTGCTAGGGCTAGGTAGTGGGCATCGTAGGCCGCCTTGAGGCCCAGGGCGCGGGCTAGCTCCAGGGCCCGGGTGTGGAGCCAAGGCTCCTGGAAGAAGCGGATCCCCAGCCGTAGGCCCTGGCCCAAGAGGGTTTCCGCCTCCTCCAGGGTCAAGACCTCGGCCAGGGCGTAGCGGTGGAGGGCGTTGGTGGCTTCGTACAGGGCCAGGCTGGGGGCGGCCAAGGGGGTACGTTCCGCTCTCCAGGTCCGGTAGAGCCGCACCGGAAGGGCCTCCCCGCTTTCGGAAAGGAGGAGGTGGAGGAGGAAACTAGCGTCCAGGACCACCCAGCTCACGGTTCCGCTCCTCCCTTAGGGTTTGCAGAACCTCCTCTGGCGGGGGTAGGGGCTCCCTTCGGCGGGCGCGGATGGCCCGGTTGAGGTCCAGGATGACCTCCAAGGGGTCCTCTCCCTGGCCCTCGAGGCGGGCGTAGGCCTCGGGGGAGAGGATGACGGCCTGGGGCCGGCCCCGCCCCACCACCACCACCACCTCCCCCTCCCCCACCCGCCTCAGAACCTCGCCGAAGTGGATGCGGGCCTCGGTGGCGCTTAAGGTTCGTTTCCGATGCATCATTGCATGGATTAGTTTATCTCCTCGCCGGGGCTAGGGCAACGGTAGACTGGAAGGGTATGGGCCAAAAGCTCCGCTTCGCCCACCTCCACCAGCACACCCAGTACTCCCTCCTGGATGGGGCGGCCAAGCTCTCCGACCTCCTCAAGTGGGTGAAGGAGGTCTCCCCCGAGGACCCCGCCCTGGCCATGACGGACCATGGCAACCTCTTCGGGGCCCTGGAGTTTTACAAGAAGGCCACGGCCATGGGCGTGAAGCCCATCATCGGCTACGAGGCCTACGTGGCCGCGGAAAGCCGCTTTGACCGTAAAAGGGGGAAGGGCCTGGACGGGGGCTACTTCCACCTCACCCTGCTGGCCAAGGACTTCACGGGGTACCAAAACCTGGTGCGCCTGGCCAGCCGGGCTTACCTGGAAGGCTTTTACGAAAAACCCCGGATAGACCGGGAGATCCTCCGCGAGCACTCGGAGGGGCTCATCGCCCTCTCGGGGTGCCTGGGGGCGGAGATCCCCCAGTTCATCCTCCAGGACCGCCTGGACCTGGCGGAGGCCCGGCTGAACGAGTACCTTTCCATCTTTGGCGACCGCTTCTTCATTGAGATCCAGAACCACGGCCTTCCCGAGCAAAAGAAGGTGAACGCGGTCCTGAAGGAGTTCGCCCGCAAGTACGGCCTGGGGATGGTGGCCACCAACGACGGCCACTACGTGCGCAAGGAGGACGCCCGGGCCCACGAGGTGCTCCTGGCCATCCAGTCCAAGGCCACCCTGGACGACGAGGACCGCTGGCGCTTCCCCTGCGACGAGTTCTACGTGAAGACCCCCGAGGAGATGCGGGCCATGCTCCCCGAGGAGGAGTGGGGGGACGAGCCCTTCGACAACACGGTGGAGATCGCCCGCATGTGCAACGTGGACCTCCCCATCGGGGACAAGATGGTCTACCGCATCCCCCGCTACCCCCTTCCCGAGGGGCGCACGGAGGCCCAGTACCTGATGGAGCTCACCCTAAAGGGCCTCCTTAGGCGCTACCCCGACCGCATCACCGAGGCCTTCTACCGGGAGGTCTTCCGGAGGCTCGGCCAGCTTCCCCCCCATGGGGAGGGGGAGGCCCTGGCGGAGGCCCTAGCCCAGGTGGGGTGGGGGGCGTGGGAGGGGCTCATGGCCGGGCTCCCCCCCCTCGAGGGCGTGAAGGAGTGGACGGCGGAGGCCATCCTCCACCGGGCCCTGTATGAGCTGTCCGTCATTGAGAAGATGGGCTTTCCCGGCTACTTCCTCATCGTGCAGGACTACATCAACTGGGCCCGGGAAAACGGGATCTCCGTGGGCCCCGGCCGGGGCAGCGCCGCGGGGAGCCTGGTGGCCTACGCGGTGGGGATCACCAACATAGACCCCCTGCGCTTCGGCCTCCTCTTTGAGCGCTTCTTAAACCCCGAGCGGGTCTCCATGCCCGACATCGACACGGACTTCTCCGACCGGGAGCGGGACCGGGTGATCCAGTACGTGAAGGCCCGCTACGGGGAGGACAAGGTGGCCCAGATCGGCACCCTGGGGACCCTGGCCTCCAAGGCGGCCCTCAAGGACGTGGCCCGGGTCTACGGGATCCCTCATAAAAGGGCGGAGGAGCTCGCCAAGCTCATCCCCGTGCAGTTCGGCAAGCCCAAGCCCCTGCAGGAGGCCATCCAGGCGGTGCCCGAGCTCAGGGCGGAGATGGAGAAGGACCCCAAGGTGCGGGAGGTGCTGGAGGTGGCCATGCGCCTGGAGGGCCTGAACCGCCACGCCTCCGTGCACGCCGCCGGGGTGGTCATCGCCGCGGAGCCCCTCACGGACCTGGTCCCCCTCATGCGGGACACCAGCGGCCAGGGCGTGGTGACCCAGTACGACATGGGGGCGGTGGAGGCCTTGGGCCTCCTGAAGATGGACTTCCTGGGCCTAAGGACCCTCACCTTCCTGGACGAGGCCAAGCGCATCGTGAAGGAGTCCAAGGGGGTGGAGCTGGACTACGACCGCCTGCCCCTGGACGACCCCAAGACCTTCGCCCTCCTGGCCCGGGGGGAGACCAAGGGGGTGTTCCAGCTGGAGTCCGGGGGGATGACGGCCACGGTGCGGGGGCTTAAGCCGAGGAGGTTGGAGGACATCATCGCCCTGGTTTCCCTCTACCGCCCGGGGCCCATGGAGCACATCCCCACCTACATCCGCCGCCACCACGGCCAGGAGCCGGTGAACTACGCGGAGTTCCCCCACGCGGAGAAGTACCTGAGGCCCATCCTGGACGAGACCTACGGCATCCCCGTCTACCAGGAGCAGATCATGCAGATCGCCGCCCAGGTAGCGGGCTACTCCCTGGGGGAGGCGGACCTCCTCCGGAGGGCCATGGGGAAGAAGAAGGTGGAGGAGATGCAGAAGCACCGGGCGCGCTTCGTCCAGGGGGCGGCGGAGCGGGGGGTGCCCGAGGAGGAGGCCCACCGGCTTTTTGACATGCTGGAGGCCTTCGCCAACTATGGGTTTAACAAGAGCCACGCCGCCGCCTACTCCCTCCTCTCCTACCAGACCGCCTACGTGAAGGCCCACTACCCGGTGGAGTTCATGGCCGCCCTCCTCTCCGTGGAGCGGCACGACTCCGACAAGGTGGCGGAGTACATCCGGGACGCCCGGGCCATGGGCATCCCCGTCCTGCCCCCCGATGTGAACCGCTCGGGCTTTGACTTCAAGGTGGTGGGGGAGGAGATCCTCTTCGGGCTTTCCGCGGTGAAGAACGTGGGGGAGGCCGCGGCCCGGGCCATCCTGGAGGAGAGGGAGCGGGGCGGGCCCTACCGGAGCCTGGGGGACTTCTTAAAGCGCCTCCCCGAGCAGGTGGTGAACAAGCGGGCCCTGGAGTCCTTGGTGAAGGCCGGGGCCCTGGACGCCTTCGGGGACCGGGCAAGGCTTCTTGCCTCCCTCGAGCCCCTCTTAAAGTGGGCGGCGGAGGAGCGGGAGAGGGTTCGCTCGGGGATGATGGGCCTCTTCCAGGAGGTGGAGGAGCCCCCCCTCCTCCCCGTTCCCCCCCTGGACGAGATCACCCGCCTGCGCTACGAGAAGGAGGCCCTAGGGATCTACGTTTCCGGCCACCCCGTGCTCCGCTACCCGGGCCTTAGGGAGACCGCCACCTGCACCCTGGAGGAGCTTCCTGAGTTCGCCCAGGGCCCGGGGCGGCCCAGGCTCCTCCTTGCGGGCATGGTGGAGGAGGTGGTGCGCAAGCCCACCCGCTCTGGGGGGATGATGGTCCGCTTCACCCTCTCCGACGAGACGGGGGCCCAGGAGGTGGTCTCCTTCGGCCGCTTCTACGAGGCCGTCTCCCCCAAGCTCAAGGAGGACCTCCCCGTCTTGGTGCTGGCGGAGGTGGAGCGCACGGAGGAGAACCTCCGGGTGGTGGCCCTGGCGGTCTGGCCTTACGAGGAGCTCCAGGAGATGCCCAAGGCCTTGGAGGTGGAGGCGGACCACGCCCTTTTGGACGACCGGGGCATCGCCCACCTCAAAAGCCTCCTGGACGAGCACCCCGGCGAGCTTCCCCTTTACCTTAGGGTCCAGGGGCCCTTTGGGGAGGCGGTCTTCGCCCTCAGGGAGACGCGGGTTTCCGAGGCGGCCCTGCCCCTCCTCGAGGCCGAGGGCTTCCGGGCCTACCTCCTCCCCGACCGGGAGCACCTCCTCCAGGGGCCAAACGGCGGCCCCAAGGAGGAGGCGGTGCCCTTTTGAGTACGTGGGCTTCGCTGGGACCCCAAGGGAACGGTTGGGCGGGCGGCCTTCGGATCTTTCCCGCACCGGGTTCCCCCGCGACCCAGCCCTGCCGGTCTTGTACTATGGGAAAGTATGCGCGTCATCGTGGTGGGAACCCGGGGGAGCGCCCTGGCCCTGGCCCAGACCCGCTTCGTGGTGGAGCGCCTGAAGGAGAGCTGGCCCGAGGCGGAGTTCAAGGTGAAGACCATCAAGACCCGTGGGGACCAGGGGGCAAGCCCAAAGGAGCAGGCCATCTTCGTGAAGGAGCTGCAGGAGGCCCTGCTCGCCCGGGAGATCGACATCGCCGTCCACTCCCTCAAAGACCTGCCCACGGAGGAGCCCCCGGGGCTCAAGATCGCCGCGGTGCCCCGCCGCCAGGACCCCCGGGACGTCTTCCTGGGCAAGGCCTACAAGCGCCTGGAGGACCTGCCCAAGGGGGCGGTGGTGGGCACCAGCTCCGTGCGCCGCAAGGCCCAGCTCCTCGCCTACCGCCCGGACCTGGAGGTGCGGCCCCTGAGGGGCAACGTGGACACCCGCCTGGCCGCCCTCGGCAACGGGGAGTACGACGGCATCGTCCTGGCGGCGGCGGGCCTCATCCGCCTGGACCTCAGGAACCGCATCGACCAGTTCCTGGACCCCGAGGTCATGCTCCCCGCCCCCGGCCAGGGGGCCCTGGCCCTGGAGGTGCGCCAGGGGGACGATCTGGCGGAGGAGTTCGTCTACGCCCTCCACCACCACCCCTCCTACGACCGGGTGCGGGCGGAGCGGGCCTTTTTGAAGGGCCTGGGGGCGGGCTGCCTGGCCCCGGTGGGGGCCTTGGCCCAGGTGGAGGAGGACGGGCTTTTGCGCCTGGAGGGCATCCTCCTCTCCCCCGACGGCAAGAGCTTCCTGCGGGCGGAGATCGAGGGCGAGGCCTCCGAGGCGGAGGAGCTCGGGTTGGAGCTGGCCCGGGACGTGCTGGAGCAGGGGGGGCGGGAGATCCTGGCCAAAAGCCTTTAACCCCAAAAGGCGAGCGGTTCACTGGAGTTTTGCCCCCGGTTGGGGTATAGTGGCCGGTAGATGGCGCTGAAGCGCTTGACCCGCCAACGCAAGGCCGTCCTCGAGGTGGTGCAGAAGGCCCAGCACCACCCCGACGCCGCCTGGATCTACCAGGAGGTGCGCAAGCTGGTGCCCCACGTGAGCCTGGGGACCATCTACCGCACCCTCGAGGCCCTGGTGGAGGAGGGGTACCTCATCCCCATCACCCGGGCGGGGGAGGCCACCCGGTACGACGCCCGCCTCCACCCCCACCACCACCTGGTCTGCGAGCGCTGCGGGGAGATCGTGGACCTGGAGGTGGACCTCCCCGACCTCCTGGGCCCCGTGCAGGCGGCCTACCCCGGGCTTGAGGTCCGGGGGGCGGAGGTGGTCTACCGGGGCCTCTGCCCCGCCTGCCGGAAGGCCCTCCAGGGCTGATGGACCCCCTGGCCTGGCTCTACGCCCGGCAAACCCTTTTCAGCCCGGGCCTGGAGCGCGTCCGGGCCCTCCTCGCCCGCCTGGGGGACCCCCAAAGGGCCTACCCCGTGGCCCTCGTGGGGGGGACCAACGGCAAGGGGAGCGCCGCCCGGGCCCTGGCGGCCATCCTGGAGGAGGCCGGGCTCAAGGTGGGGCTTTACACCAGCCCCCACCTGGTGGACTTCCGCGAGCGCATCGCCGTCCAGGGGGCCTGGATCCCCCAAGCGCGCCTCCTCGCCCTCCTGGAGGAGGTCCGTCCCCACGCGGAGGAGGTGGGGGCGAGCTTTTTTGAGGTCGCCACCGCCATTGCCCTCCTCCACTTCGCCCGGGAGGGGGTGGGGTTCGCCGTCTTAGAGGTGGGGCTTGGGGGAAGGCTGGACGCCACCAACGCGGCGGAGCCCGTGCTCTCCATCGTCACCAACATCGGCCACGACCACCTGGAGGTCTTAGGCCCCACCCTGAAGGACGTGGCCCGGGAGAAGGCGGGGGTCTTCCGAAGGGGGGTGCCCGCCCTCACCGCCGCCCGGGGGGAGGGGCTTCTCGTCCTTAAGGAGGAGGCCCGGGCCCGGGGCACCCCCTTACACGTTCTAGGGGAGGACTTTTTCGTGGAGGGGGTGCGCCCCCTTCCGGAGGGCCTGGCCTTCACCCTGGCCCTGGGGGAGGGGCGCCTTCCCCTAAGGACCCCCCTCCTCGGCCCCCACCAGGGGGAGAACCTGGCCCTGGCCGCCCTTGGGGGGCTCCTCCTGGGGGCGGACCGGGAGGCGGTGGCCCGGGGGGTGGCCCGGGTGGAAAACCCGGGGCGGCTCCAGCGCCTTTTCTTGGGGGAGGGGAGGGAGGTGGTTCTGGACGGGGCCCACAACCCGGAAGGGGCCTGGGCCCTGAGGGCGGCCCTCCTGGCCCACGGCCTCCTCCCTTCGGCCTTGGTCCTCGGCTTCTCCCGGGATAAGGACCACCCCGCCATGGCCGAGGCCCTGGGGGACCTGGGCCCCGTGGTCCTCACCCGCTATAGCTCCCCGAGGGGCCAGGACCCTAAAGCCCTCCTCCCCCTCTTCCCGGGGGCCACCGTGGAGGAGGAGCCCCTGAAGGCCCTGGAAAAGGCCCTGGCCCTGGCCCCCCGGGCGGTGGTGGCGGGGAGCCTCTACCTGGTGGGGGAGGTCTTGAGGGGCCTCAAGGGGCTTCCCCCCGAGGCGCGCTGGCAGTAAGGACCCGATGGATGGCTTCCGCCGCCTGGAGAAGCTCGGCCTCGGGGCGCACCAGGGCCAGGCGGATGAACCCCCGCCCCCCGGGTCCAAACCCCCGGCCCGGGGCCACGGCCACCCCCTCCTCCAGGAGCCTCAGGGCGAAGTCCAGGTCGTCCACCCCCTCTGGAAGCCTGCCCCAGAGGTACATAGTGGCCCTAGGGGGAAGGAGGTCCAGGGTGCCCGTTAAGGCCTCCGCCAGGGCCAGGGCCCGCCCCCGGTAGACCTCGGCGTAGCCCTGGAGGACCTCCCTGGGGGTGTTGAGGGCCGCCACCCCCATGCGCAGAATGCCCGCGTAGGCGTTGAAGTCGATGACCCCCTTCACCCGTTCCAAAAGGGCCATGGCCTCCGCGCTCCCCAGGGCGAAGCCCAGGCGGAAGCCCGCCAGGTGGTAGCTCTTGGAGAGGGAGAAGAGCTCCACCACCCGCCCCCTGGCTCCCGGCAGGGCCAAGGGGGAGGGGGCCTCGCCCTCGTAAACCTGGTCCACGTAAGGGTTGTCGTGGACCAGCCAGAGGCCGTACCGCTCCGCCAGGGCCAAGGCCTCCTCAAAGTAGCCCCAGTCCGCCACGGCCCCCGTGGGGTTGTTGGGGTAGTTCAGGAGGAGGACCTTGGCCCGCCTTAGGGCCGCCTCGGGGATGGCCTTTAGGTCCGCAAGCCCGTCGGGGCGTAAAGGTATGTAGAAACAATCTAGAGAGGCCACCTTAGCCGCCCCGAAGTAGCTGGGGTAGGCCACCTCGGGGAGGAGGAGGAGGTCATGGGGGTCGGTGAGGGCCAGGAGGAGGTGGGCCAGGCCCTCTTGGCTGCCGATCAGGGCCAGGGCCTCCCGCCTGGGGTCCAGGTCCACCCCGTAGCGCGCCCGGTACCAGGAGGTGGCGGCCTCGAGGAAGGGCAGGGTGCAGGCCTTGAGGCAGTAGCCGTAGGTGGTGGGGTCCTCCAGGGCCTCCCTTAGGGCCTCCAAGGGGGCCTTGGGCGGGGGGAGGTCGGTGGAGCCGATGGAGAGGTCCAGGACCCGTAGGCCCCTTTCCCGGGCCCGTTTTTTGGCCTCGTCCAAGAGAAGGAAGACCGAGGGCTCGGGGACCCTACTCATGGTGCCCCTCCCGCCAGGGCTTGCCCGTGAGGAGGCTTAGGGCGTGGGGCAGGAGGGGGAGGAGGGCCTCCAGGGACTCCCGCGCCCCCCTGGGGCTTCCCGGAAGGTTCACGATGAGGGTCTTCCCCCTCACCCCCGCCACCCCCCGGGAAAGGGCGGCCATGGGGGTCTTCTCCAGGCCCCTTAGGCGCATGAGCTCAGGAAGCCCCGGCACCTCCCGTTCCAGCACCTCCCGGGTGGCCTCGGGGGTGCGGTCCCGGGGGCTAAGGCCCGTGCCCCCGTTGGTCAGGATGAGGTCCAGCCCCTCCCGGTCCGCCCAAAGCCTCAGGACCTTCTTGATGAGGGGGGGTTCGTCGGGGACGATCTCGTAGGCCACCACCTGATAGGGCCCCCCCTCCAGGGCCTCCCGCAAGGCCAGGTGGGTGGTGTCCGCCCGCTCCCCCCGGGCGCCCTTGTCGGAAACGGTAAGGATGCCTACCCGGAACATTTCCCCCAACGTACCAGACCCCCGCCCCCTTGGCCAGGGGCGGGGGCCCCGGGAAGGGCTTACTTCAGCTTGGAAAGCTCCTGCCGGGCCCGCTCCTGGTCGTAGCGGTCCGCGGCGGTTTTGGCGGGGAGGGAGAGGGCCACCTCCAGCTGCTTTTTGGCCTCCTCCTTCTTGCCCCAGGCCGCCAAGACCTTGGCGTACTCCACCCGGTGGATGATGACCTCGGGCTCCAGGGCGATGGCCTTTTTCATGAGGGGCTCCACCTGGTTCCCGTCCGCCCCCTGGGTGGCCGCCACCAGCCAGCCCTTCTGCACCAGCTCAAAGTGCCAAAGGGCCAGGGCCACCATGGCCCCCGCGTGGTCGGGCTTGAGCTTCAGGGTCTTTTCCAGATCCCCCCGGATCCTGGGGGCGAGGCCCTCCCTTAGGGCCTCGAGGATCCCCTTGTACTGGGAAAGCCGCCCCAGGGCCCGGGCCCGTTCAAAGTACCCCTCGGGGTAGCCCGGATCCTTGGCGATGGCCTGGCTCGCCGCCTTCTCCCCCTTCTCAAACCAGGCCCGCTTCTCCCCCTCGGGGGCCTGGTAGAGGGCGTAGAAGGTGGCCGCCTTGGCCGCCAGGGCCAGGGCCTCCGCGGTGCCCGCCTTCAGGCCCGCCTCGTAGGCTTCCGGGTACTTGCCCGCGTCCAAAAGGCCGCCGATGGAGCCCTGGGCTAGGGCCAGGGTCAGGAGGACGAAAAGCAAAGACCAACGCTTCATGGGGTTCACCCGGGCGGGATTATACCAGGTCCAAGCCTAAAAGGGCTGTAGACTGGGGGCCATGAAAGCCCTTTGGGCGATGGGGGTGGTCCTGGGCCTGGCCCTCGCCCAGACCGCCCAGGAGTATTCCGCGCGCTGCCTGCGGTTTTACCAAACGGGCGCCCTGGAAAGCGCCCGCGCCACCTGCGAGCTGGCCCTGGTGAGCGAGCCCGAGTTCAAGCCCGCCCTACGGCTTCTCGTGCGCATCCACCTGGAGGAGGGGAACCTGGCGGAGGCCCGGGCCTACCTGGAGCGCCTGGGGGAGGACCCCGAGGCCCCCCTCCTCCGGGGGCGGCTTTACCTCCTGGAGGGGCGGTTTCGGGACGTGCTCGGCCTTTCCCTCCCCGAAACCCCCGAGGGGCGCTTCCTAAAGGCCCGCGCCCTGGAGGGCCTGGGCCGCTACGAGGAGGCCCTGAGGGAGGTGGAGGGGCTTCCCCCCACGGGGGAGGTCCGCCTCCTCGCCGCCCGGCTCCTCCTGGCCCTAGGCCGGCCCGAGGAGGCGTTGGGCCGGCTTGGGGGGGGCCTGGAGGAGGAGGCCCTGCGGGGGCGGCTCCTCTTCCTCCTGGGCCGGCCCAAGGAGGCGGCGGAGCTCTTGGAGGGCCTCCTTCCCCGCCTCACCCAAAGCCCGGCCCTCTACCGGGAGGCCCTCGCCACCCTCACCCAGGCCTATTTGGGCCAGGGGGACTGGGGCCGGGGCCTCGCCGCCTTGGGCCAACTCGCCCGGGTGGTGAACCTGCCCGCCCTTTTTCTGGCCAAGGCCTGGCCCTGGCTTTTGGTCCTCCTCCTCTTCCTCGTCCTGGTCCTTTACGGGGAAAGCCGGATTGAGCCCCTGCGCACGGTGGAGATCGTCCCCGAGGCCTGGCCGGGCCCCGGGACCCTCCTCCTCCAGGCCCTTTTTGCCCTGGCCCTGGCCCTGGCCGTGGCCCTCTTCTGGGGCAAGAGCGTCTACGGGAACCTCTTCGCCCTGGCCACCCCCCACCAAGGGGGGGAGGTGCTGCCCCTTTTCTACCTGGCCTACGGCCTCTTCCTCCTGGGCGCGGTGCTCCTCTTCCACCGCTCCTTTCTTTCCCGCATTCTGGGGCCCTGGCCCTCCTGGACGGAGGGGTTTCCCGTGGGGGTTCTGCTCCTCCTCGCCCTCCTCCTCTTCGGCCTGGTGCGCCCCTACCTGGGCCTTCCCACCCTGCCCCTCCACCTCCTCACCTTCCTGGGCCTGGCCCTCATGGAGCCCTTCTTCCGGGGGCTCGTGCCCCAGGCCTACCGGGAGCGCTACCGGGAGCTTGGGCCCTACCTCTCCGCCCTCCTCTACCCCCTCCTCCTCCCGGGGCCCACGGTGCTCCTCCTCCTCTTGAGCGCGGGGCTCCTGTGGCTCAGGGCGCGGGCCCAGGGGACCTTGGGCCTGGGGCTGGGCTTCGTGGTGGCGGGGGTGGTCCTGGCCCTTCTGCCCCCACCGTGGCTCCGGCGCCTTTAGCCCATGCGCCCGGTCTTCTTCCTTTCGGACTTCGGCCTGGAAGACCCCTACGCGGGGGTGGTGGAGGCGGTCCTTAGGGCGCGGGCCCCGGGGGTGCGAGTGATCCACCTGGCCCACGGCCTCCCCCCGGGGGACCTGCGCCGGGCGGCCTACGCCCTCTTTGAGGCCCTGCCCTACCTCCCGGAAGGGGCGGTGGTCCTGGCGGTGGTGGACCCGGGGGTGGGGACCTCGAGGCGGGCCATCGCCGCCCTGGGAAGGCGCATGTACGTGGGGCCCGACAACGGCCTCTTCACCCTGGCCTGGCTCCTGGACCCGCCCCGGAGGGCCTATGGCCTCGAGGGGGTGCGCCCCCCCCGGCCCCAGGGGGTGGACCCCTTGCCGGGCTGGGCCCCCGGGGGGCACACCTTCCACGGCCGCGACCGCTTCGCCCCCGCCGCGGCCCACCTGGCCCTGGGCCTCCCCCCGGAGGCCTTGGGGCCGGAGGTGGCGGTGGGGGCGCTGGTGCGCCTGCCCCTGGTCTTAGGCCCGGGGCCTAAGGGCGAGGTCCTCACCTTTGACCGCTTCGGGAACGCCATCGCCACCCTCACCCAGGCCCCCTTGGGGGGGTGGGTGCGGGTGGGGGGGCATAGGGTCCCCATCCGCCGCACCTTCGGGGACGTGCCCGTGGGCCAGGCGGTGGCCTACCTGGGAAGCGGGGGGCTTTTGGAGATCGCCCTTAACCGGGGAAGCGCCCGGGAGGCCTTAGGCCTAAAGGAGGGGATGGAGGTCCGCCTCGAGGCGCTCCCTCCAGGCGGCGAGCCCCTCTAGGACCCCGTAGGCGGTGAAGTCCAGGCTCACGGGGGTGAGGGAGATGTACCCCCGCCGCACGGCAAAGAGGTCCGTCCCCTCCTCCTCCTCCCCCACCGGGGTCCCGGCGATCCAGTAGTAGGGCCGCCCCTCGGGGTCCAGCCGCTCCACCACCGTGTCCTCGTAGCGGTGGGTGGAAAGCCGGGTGACCATGACCCCTTTGGGCTTCCCGGGGGGGAAGTTCACGTTGAGGAGCACCCCCTTAGGAAGCCCCTCCTCCGCCACCAGCCGGGCGATGCGCACCGCCCAGCGGGCGGCCTCCGTGAAGTCCAGCTCCTCCCCGGAGGTGTCCAGGCTGAAGGCGAGGGAGGGGATCCCCAGGGAGGTCCCCTCCAAGGCCGCGGCCACGGTGCCGGAGTGGGTGAGGTCCAGCCCCAGGTTCACCCCGATGTTGATCCCCGAGACCAAAAGGTCCGGCCGGCCCAGGAGGTGCACCCCCAGGACCACGCAGTCCGCGGGGGTGCCGTCCACGCGGTAGGCGGGGATCTCCCCGAAGCCCGCGCTTTGGGTGTGCTTGAAGCGCAAGGGGCGCCGCACGGTGATGCCGTGGCCCACCGCGGACTGCTCCACGTCCGGGGCCACCACATAGACCTCCCCAAGGGCGGCCATGGCCAGCCCCAGGGCCTTGATGCCGGGGGAGAAGATCCCGTCGTCGTTGGTCACCAGGATGCGCATGCCCTAAGCCTATAACGCAAAACCCGCGGGGACGGGCCCCGCGGGCGGAAGGGCTCCTTTAGATGCGGCGGACCTTCTTGGCCTGGGGGCCCTTGCCGCCCCGGCCCGGCTCCACCTCAAACTCCACCCGTTCACCTTCATTCAGCGTGCGGAAGCCCTCGGCTTCAATGGCGCTGAAGTGCACGAACACATCGGGCCCTTCTTCCTGCTGGATGAACCCATACCCCTTTTCCGCGTTGAACCACTTGACGGTACCCTTCTTCATGCTTCTCCTTCGTCCGCAAAAACCCTTCGGGTTTTGGGGGACTCCTTACTATGGCATGGAAAAGAAAAAAGGTCAAGCCCTAGGCTTGACCTCGGCCGGGCCTAAAGGGCTAGTGGTGGTGCCCGCCCTCGTGCACGTGCCCGTGGAGGAGCTCCTCGGGGGTGGCCTCCCGGACCTTCACCACCTCCACCTGGAAGTCCAGGTCCTTGCCCGCCAGGGGGTGGTTGAAGTCAATGGTGACCTCCTCCCCCTGGACCTCCACCACGGTGAGGGGCATGGGGTTGCCCTCCATGTCCTGGGCGTAGAACTGGGCCCCGGGGACCACCTCCGCGTCCTTGGGGAAGGCGGAAAGGGGGACCACCTGGACCCCCTCGGGGTCGTGCGGGCCGTAGGCCTTCTCCGCGGGCACCTGGACCGAGAGCTTCGCCCCCTCCTCCTGGCCTTCCAAGGCCTCCTCGAGGCCCCGGATCAGGTTGCCGTGGCCGTGGAGGTAGGCGAGCTCCCCCTGGTCCAAAACCTCACCCTCCACCTGGAGGGTGTAGCGGATGGTGACGACCTTGTCCTGTTCAACCTTCATCGCGCTTCCTTTCGCAAGCGTAGGCTTGCTCCTCCCATTTTACCAGACCTTGGGGGTCTATAGTGGGGGCATGCGGGTGGAGGAGGTCATCGGCAAGACCCCTGTGGTGCGCCTTTCCCGGGTGGTGGAGCCCGGGATGGCCGAGGTGTGGGTGAAGTTGGAGGGCCTAAACCCCGGGGGCTCCATCAAGGACCGGCCCGCCTGGTACATGATCAAGGACGCGGAGGAACGGGGCCTCCTAAGGCCCGGCTCGGGCCAGGTCATCGTGGAGCCCACCAGCGGCAACACCGGCATCGGCCTGGCCATGATCGCCGCCAGCCGCGGCTACCGCCTCATCCTCACCATGCCCGCCCAGATGTCGGAGGAGAGGAAGCGCACCTTAAGGGCCTTCGGGGCGGAGCTCGTCCTCACCGACCCCGAGAGGCGGATGCTGGCCGCCCGGGAGGAGGCCCTAAGGATCAAGGAGGAGCTTGGGGCCTTCATGCCCGACCAGTTCGCCAATCCGGCCAACGTCCGCGCCCACTACGAGACCACGGGGCCGGAGCTCTACGAGGCCCTAGGGGGGCGGATCGACGCCTTCGTCTACGGCTCGGGCACGGGGGGGACCATCAGCGGCGTGGGGCGCTACCTGAAAGAGCGCATCCCCGGGGTGAAGGTCTACGCGGTGGAGCCCGCCCGCTCCAACGTGCTCTCCGGGGGGAAGATGGGCCAGCACCAGTTCCAGGGCATGGGGCCGGGCTTCATCCCCGAGAACCTGGACCTAAGCCTCCTGGACGGGGTCATCCAGGTGTGGGAGGAGGACGCCTTCCCCCTGGCCCGCAGGCTGGCCCGGGAGGAGGGGCTTTTCCTGGGGATGAGCTCAGGGGGGATCATCTGGGCCGCGCTCCAGGTGGCGAGGGCCCTTGGCCCCGGGAAGCGGGTGGCCTGCATCAGCCCGGACGGGGGGTGGAAGTACCTCACCACCCCCCTCTACGCGGAAGGGTAGGGCCACCTTAGCGCCGCACCACCTGGGCGTCCTTGGGGTAGCGCTTCAGGTCCTGGGCCCTTAAGGGGGTCTTCTTGAAGTTCACCACCCTGAGGTCGGCCAGGGTCTTCCCCCCCTCGTCCCGGAAGAGGAAGCGGAGGGGCCTGGGGTCCGACTTCAGCACGTAGAGGACCACCTCCTTAAAGCCCAGGCGTTCCTTGGCCCTGCCCCGAAGCCGCCAGGCCACCCCCTCGGGGAGGGCCTCCTCCCCCTCCAGGGTGAAGGCCACCTTTTCCGAAAGGGCCTTCAGGTCGCCGAAGGCCTGGGGGCTGAAGCCCAGGTTCTGGACCTGGGCCTTCTCCTTGGGGGCGATGATGAGCTGGTTGGTGAGGTAGAGGTAGTTCCAGACCTCCTTCTCCGTGACCACGGTGAAGTTGCCCTCGAGGCTGCCGGGCTTCAGGAACTCGATGCGATAGACCCCTTCCTGGGGCACCGCGTAGACCCGGGCCCTGAGGGTTTCCTCCCCGGAAGGGCCCTGGATCTGGCCTTGGACCTCCGCCTGCCAGGGGGTGGAGAGGTTTTTCGTCACCGCCTCCAGGATGGCCTCGGGGTTTTGCGCCCAGGCCAGGGCCGAAAGGACGAGGAGCCACCAGGTTCTTCTCATTCCGTCCACCTCCAGACGTAGCGGACCCAGAGGTACGGGGCCCCCTTGTACCCCGCCTCCACCCCCAGGTCCCCTACCCACGCGGAAAGGCTACCCCGCCAAGGGTAGGCCAGGGTGAGGGCCAGGCTAAGGTCCGTGAGGAAAAGCCGGGCCTCCACCTGGTTCACCCCCCCGAGGCGAAAGGCCAGGTCCAGCACGTCCAGGCCCTCCCCCACCTCCCCCTTCCAGCCCAGGAGGAGGTAGGGCCCCGTGGTGGAAAGCCCCGCCCCCAGGGTGTAGGTGGCCTCCCGGCGGAGGGCGTAGCTCCCCTCCAGGCGGGAAACCTCCCCTTTCTCCAGGAGGGCGCTATAGACCCCAGGCCCCTCCCGGTAGCGGAAAGCCGCCCTTCCGAAAACCCCTTCCTCGGGAAAAAGAGGCGGGTGGGCTAGAGGCCGGTAGCCGAGCCGTAAGGCGAGGGCCACAGGCCCCGCGCCCCCTTCCGCGTGGAGGAGGCCCCCCAGGCCCAGGCCCCCTTCCAGCCGGCCCCCATAGCCCACGTACCCCAGGGGTCCTAAGGCCAGGCCCCCTTCCAGGCCCACCCCCAGCCAGGGCCACTGGGCGAGGAGGCTTAGGTGGACCTCCCCCAGGCGTTCCTCCAGGGCCAGGGTGGGGGTGCCCCCCCCGGGGGCCAGGTACCCTCCGGCCTCGAGGCTCCCCGCCAGGGCCACGCCCCAAAGGACCAGTCCCCAAACCAGCCTCCGCATGGCCACCCCCTACACCGCCACCTGGCGGCGGAAGCGATGGGCCGCCAGGAAGAGCACCAGCCCCGAGAAGAGGAGGAGGGCGAGGAGGTGGGGCCACAGGACCCCAAGCCCCTGGCCCTTGAGGAGCACCCCCCTCAAGGTCTCTATGAGGTAGCGGGCGGGCACCAGGTAGGAGAGGAGGCGGAAGAAGGCCGGCATCCCCTCAATGGGAAAGACGAAGCCCGAGAGGAAGATGGTGGGGAAGGCGTAGGCGAAGGTGCCGAACACCGCCTGCACCTGGGTGCGGGCCAGGGTGGAGATGAGGACCCCCACCGCCAAGGAGCCCAGGACGAAGAGGAACATGCCCATGAGGAGCACCCCCAGGCTACCCTGCACCGGCACCCCGAAGACCCAGTGCCCCAGGAGGAGGACCAAAAGGGCCACGGAGAAGGCGATGCCCAGGTAGGGCAGGACCTTGCCCAGCACCACCTCGTGGGGGCGCAGGGGGGAGGCCAGGAGGGCCTCCATCATGCGGCTTTCCTCCTCCCGCACGATGGAAAGGGCGGTGAGGAGGACGGTGAACTGGGTGAGGATGAGGCCGATGATCCCGGGGATCATGAACCAGGCCGTCTTGTTCTCGGGGTTGTAGAGGGTGTGGAGGACGGGGCTTAAAGGGGGGAGCACCGCCTCCCCCGAAAGGGCCCGGCCCATGAGGACGCGGGCGTTCACCTCCTGGACGGCCCGGCGCAGGAGGGCCTGGGCCTGGAAGGCGAAGTTGGGGTCGCTGCCGTCCAGGTAGATCTCCAGCTGGACCGTTTCCCCGGCCCGCACCCTCTCCAGGGCCCCGGGGGGGATGACCACCCCCACCCGGGCCTGGCCCCGGTCCAGGCTTTCCCGGACCTCCTCCGGGGTGGCCGCCCGAAGGGCCACGCGGAACCGGTCCTCCCGGGTGAGCTCCCCTAGAAGGGTCTCGCTGATGCGGTCCTGGGAGCCGTCGTAGACGCTTAAGGGGATCCCCGTGAGGGTGAAGTTGATGGCGTAGCCGAAGAGGAGGAGCATCAGGGTGGGGAGGAGGACGATGAGCCGCGGCAGGACCTTGTCCCGCCGGATCTCCAGGAGCTCTTTTTCCGCCAGGGCCAGGATCCGGTTCATGCCGCCTCCTGGGTGAGGAGGAGGAAGACCTCCTCCAGGCTGGGGAAGGCCCGCTCGCCCCGCGGGACGGGGGTTCCCTTCCGGACCGTGATCCGCACGCCCTCGCCGCTGGGCCAGGCGTCCAGCACCCCCTTCCAGGCCCGGACCTCCTCCAGGGGGGCCTGGACGAAGTAGAAGTCGGCCCGCTCCTGGGCCAGGGCCTTGAGGGTCTTGGGGGTGCCCTCCGCCAGGACCCGGCCCCGGTGGAGGAGGGCCAGGCGGTGGCAGCGCTCCGCCTCGTCCATGTAGTGGGTGGTGACCAGGACCGTGGCCCCCCGCTGGGCCTCGAGGTGGATGAGGTCCCAGATGGCCCGCCGGGAAAGGGGGTCCAGCCCCGTGGTGGGCTCGTCCAGGAGGAGGACCTCGGGCCGGTGGACCACCGCCTGGGCCAGGGCCAGGCGCTGCCGCCACCCCCCGGAGAGGTGGCCGGCCAGGGCCTGGGCGTAGGGAAGAAGCCCGAACCGCTCCAGGGCCTCCTCCGCCAGGGCCCTGGCCTCCTTTCCCCGGTACAGGCGGGCCCGGAAGAGGAGGTTTTCCCAGACGGTGAGGGTGCGGTAGAGGCTTTGCTCCTGGGTGGCGTAGCCGATCCGGGCCTTGACCTTGTCGGGGTCTTTCCCCACGTCCAGGCCCGCCACCAGGACCCGCCCCCCATCGGGCTTAAGCACCCCGGTGAGGATGCGCACCAGGGTGGTCTTGCCCGCCCCGTTGGGCCCCAGGAGGCCGAAGACCTCCCCCGGCCTCACGGAAAGGCTCACCCCCTCCAGGGCCCTCACGGGGCCGAAGCTCCGGCTAACCTCTTCGGCGTGGACCATGTCTGCCCTCCAGATAGCCCCGAACGTAGGCCTTGGGGTCCAGGGGGAAGCGCACCCCCAGGACCTCCCCCAGGAGGAAGCGGGCGAAGAGGGGCCCCACGAAGGCCAGGGCCAGCTCCTCCGGGGGCTCGTCCTTTCGCAGTTCCCCCGCCTCCTGCTTGGCCCGGAAGAACCCCACCACCCGCCCCAGGGCCTCCGCCATCCCCTCCGGCACCCCCTCCCCCCGGAGCTCGGGGTGGCGCAGGAGCTCGGAAAGGAGCTTGGGCAGGAAGGCCCGGTTGGCCTCGAGGAGGCCCAGATACCCCTCCAGAAGCCCCAGGAGCCCCTCCTCCAGGGGGGCGTTGGGGTCAGGGGGGGAGAGGGGCGGGGCCAGGCCCCTCAGGGCCTCCCGGAGGAGGGCCCCTTTGGAGCGGAAGCGGCGGAACAGGGTGACCTCGCTCACCCCCGCCCGCTCCGCGATGGCCCGGGTGGTGGCCCCCCGGTAGCCCCGCTCCGCCAGGAGCTCCAAGGCGGCCTGGAGAAGGCGGCGCCGGGTGGGGTCCCCCTCGGTAAGCAAGTGCATACTTACAGGGCCAGTCTACCCCCGTTCCCCGGCGGGGGTCAAGGGTATGCTGGGGGCCATGCGCGCCCTTCTGGCCCGCCTCCTCCTCAACACCCTGGCCCTTTGGCTGGTGGCCGGCCTCTACTCCGGGGTCTACTTCGCCCAGGGGGCCGGCCTTCTGGACTACCTGGTGGCGGGGGCCCTTTGGGGCTTGGCCAACGCCCTCCTCCGCCCCCTCCTCCTCTTCCTCACCCTGCCCCTCAACCTCCTCACCCTCGGGCTTTTCACCCTGGTGGTGAACGCCTTCGTCCTCTACCTGGTGGCCCAGGCCACGGCCCTGGAGGTCCAGGGCTTCGCCGGGGCCTTCTTCGGGGCCCTCCTCCTCTCCCTCCTAAGCCTCCTCCTGAGCTGGCTCTTTCGGGACTAGGGGGCTTAGCGGTTTTCGCTCACGTAGCGGGCAAGCTCCTGGATGAGCACCCCCTGCTCGGTGATGATGGCCTTCACCGCGTCCCCGATGGAGACCACCCCCACCACCCTTCCCCCCTCCAGCACGGGCAGGTGGCGGACCCGGTGCTCCGTCATGAGGCGCATGGCCTCTTCCAGGTCCGTCTCCGGGGTCACGGTGATGGGGTTTTCCGTCATCACCTCCCGCACCAGGGTGTCCTTGGAAAAGCGCCCCAGGAGGACCAGCTTCCGGGCGTAGTCCCGCTCGGAGAAGATCCCGAGGAGCCTGTCCCCCTCCATGACCAAAAGGGCCCCGACGTCGTGGCGGGCGAGCTCCTTAAGGGCCTCCAGCACCGTGGCCTCGGGGTGGATGCGGTACACCGCGCCCCCTTTACGCAAGAGCAGCTGGCGAACGGTCATGCCCTCCCCCTTTCCTTTAGGGGAAGATTATACCTCGAGGCCCCTCTCCTTATCGCACGGTGAGGACCGGCCCCACCGCGTGGCGCACCACCTCCTCCGCGGTGCTTCCCAAAAGGAACCGCCGCACGGGAGCGCCCAGGGTGAGGAGGTCGGAGGGCCCGGCCAGGCCCAGGAGGTGCTCCGCGGGGTCCCCCGAAAGGGCCAGCCCCTCCGCGGCCACCCCGTGGTCCTTGAGGTAGGTTTCCGCCTCCAAGGCCCAGGCCCCCGCCTGGGTGGGGTCCTCGTGCACGCTCACCACCCGCACGAAAAGCCCCAAGGCGCGGGCCAGGGGGGCCAGGGTGTGCAGGGCCCGCACCGCGCTTTCCGAGGCGTTGTACCCCAGGACCGCCCCCTCGAGCTCCACGTACTCCAGGGGGGCCACCAGGGTGGGGATGGGGGAGGCGCGAAGGACCCGGTCCACCGTGCTCCCCAAGCCCATAAACCCCGCCCCGTGGGCCTCCCCGCTCCGGCCGAGGACCAGGAGGTCCGCCGAGCGGGCCTGCCGCAGGATGGCCTCGTGGGGCAGGCCCTTTTCCAGAAGGCCCTCCGCCTCCACCCCGGCCGCCTTGGCGCTTTTCACCACCCGCTCCAAGACCGCCTCCCCCTTGAGGCTAAGGAGCCTTTCCACCTCCTCCCGCCGCACGGGCAGGGGGATGGTGAGGGCCCCCAGGTCCAGGGGCTCCAGGGCCTGGACCAGGCGGAGGTCCACCACGTAAAGGACCAGGAGCTTGGCGGAAAGCTTGTAGCCAAGCCACTCCGCCAGCACCTCGGCCCCCTTGGCCTGGGGCGAGCCGTCGGTGGCCAGGAGGATCCTCATGCGCCCATTCTACCGGGCTCCCGCACCCCCCGGGCCAGGGCCCAGGCGGGGAGGATGAGGCCGCCTAAGGCCAAAAGGACCGGAAGCACCCCGAAGGCCTCGATGAGCCCCCCGATGGGGGCGTAGAAGAGACCGGCGAACCCCCAGGTGAACCCCATGAGGAGGCCGGAGACCGTGGCCGTCTGGGTGGGCTCGAGGTCCTGGGCCAGGGCCACGGCCACGGGGATGCCGGCGTTCATCAGGGCCCCCGTGGCGGCAAGGAGGAGGAGGTAAAGGGGGTTTTCCGGGGGGAAGAAGAGGAGGGCCAGGTAAAGGGGCAGGCCCAGGCTCAGGGTGCCCACCAGGACCGCCTTCCGTCCCAGGCGGTCGGAGAGGGTCCCCCCGAGGAAGGTCCCCAGGGTGGCGGAGAAGCTGTAGACGGAAAGGCTCAAGGCGGTGTAGGCATCCGAGAGCCCCTTTTGCGCGTACCAGTAGGGCAGGGTGGTGGAGAAGCTCATGAAGACCAGGCTCCTCAGGGTGGCCATCCCCCAGAGCCGGGCCACGTCCCCCCGGAAGACCCGGAGGAAGTCCCCCATCCCTGCGGGCCTCCCCTTCCGGCGCACGGGGGGTAGCCGGAGGAGAAGGAGGGCGGGGAGGAGGACCAAAGGGGTGAGCCAGAGGAGCCCCTCAAGCCCCCAGGCCCCCACGGTGAAGAGGGCCACCACCGGCCCCAGGGAAAGCCCCAGGTACCCCGCGGAGCCGAAGAAGGAAAGCCAGAACCCCTTCCGCTCCCGGGGGGCGTACTCCCCCACCAGGCTGGCCCCCGAGGCGTGGAAGAGGGCCGAGCCCAGGCCCGAAAGCCCCAGGACCAAAAGAAGGGCCTCAAACCGGGGCCAGACCCCCAAGGAGCCCATCCCTAGCGCCACCAGCACCGGCCCCAAGGCGGCGAGGAGCCGGCGGTCCATGCGGTCGGCCAAGAGGCCGGCGAAGGGCTGGAGAAGGCTTCCCGTGAGGGAGTAGACCGAGACCAACAACCCCGCCGTCCCCAGCCCCACCCCGAAGCGGTCCATGAGCTTGGGGAGGAGGGGGGTGAGGAAGTTGGAGAAGAGGTCGTTGGTCGTGTGGAGCCAGGCGAGGAGAAGGGGCAGCACCCCCTCATCCTAAGGGGTTTTCTCACCCAGGGTGTGCTAGAATCCCTTTGTGCTTGGGCTTTTCCGGGGTACCAAAAGAAAAATGGCGCGCCCGAGAGGACTCGAACCTCTGACCTTCGGCTCCGGAGGCCGACGCTCTATCCAGCTGAGCTACGGGCGCACTCAGCAGGAGCTACTTTAGCACGCGGGAGAGGAGGCGGTCAAGTGTTCGGACTGAGCAAACGGGTCATCACCATCCTCTTTGGGCTTTTGGCCTTGGCCTTTGCCGTGGGGGCCATCCTGCTTTTCACCCCTCAGGCGGGGCAGCAGGCCCGGGGTAAGGCGGTCCTTTGGGTCAACAACAAGCCCGTGTACGAGCTGGATCTCCTCAGGCTCCAGGGGAACGACCCCCTGTACGCGGCCAACCCCGAGGGGCTTCTCAAAACCCTGGTGGACACCCACTTCCTGGAGCAGGTCATCCTCACCGAGGCCCTGAAGCAGGACGCGGCCCGGGTGCGGGTTTCCAGCGCGGAGGTGCGGTCGGAGCTTAACCGCATCCGCGAGCAGTTCGGCCTGAAGGAGAAGGAGGCCTACGAGAGCTTCCTGAACCAGGTGGGCTACACCGACGCTCAGCTAAGGGCCGAGATCAAGACCCAGCTCCAGATCCAAAAGCGCCTGGACCAGATCCGCACCTCGGTGAAGCCCACCCCCGAGGAGGTGGCCTTCTACTTTGAGGTGCACCGGGACGACTACAAGACCGAGCCCCGGGTCCTGGCCCGGCAGATCGTGGTGGACGACAAGGCCCTGGCGGAGGAGCTCCACCGGAAGGCCAAGGCCGGGGAGGACTTCGCCGCCCTGGCCAAGGCCCACTCCAAGGTGGGGGCGGAAGCAGCGGGGGCCCTCGGGGCCGAGCCCGGGAAGAGCGAGCCCAAGCCCGTGGCCCAGGTGGTCTTCCCCGAGGCGGTGGGCCAGGCGGTCTTCGCCCTCAAGGGCCCCGGCCTGGTGGGGCCCATCGAGGCCGGGGGGCGGTACTACCTGGTGAAGGTGGAGGCCTACCTCCCCCCCAAGGCGCCGGGCTTTGAGGAGGTCAAGGCCCGGGTGGAGGAGGACGCCAAGCGGGTCAAGGGGGAGGGGGCCCTCGAGGCCTACCTGGAGGAGCTCCGCAAGAAGGCCCAGGTGCGCTTCGCCGAGGACGCCCCCTACAGCTACAAAAACCCCGCCGTGGCCCAGGTGAACGGGAAGGAGATCCTCCTTGCCCAGGTCCTCCAGCCCGTCTTTTCCAACCAGCAGACCGCGGCCCTCATCCAGCAGGGCCTGGGGGAGCTTGCGGTGCAGTTCTTCCTCCCCCAGACCCTGGAGAACCTCATTGACCGGGAGCTTTTGGTGGAGGCCGCCAAGGGGAGCGGCAAGCCCTTCTTGGGTTCCAAGGACGCCATGGCCCAGGCCTACGCCCTCTGGGCCACACGGGAGGTCACCGCCACGGAGGAGGAGGCCAAGAGGTTCTACGCGGAAAACCCCGCCCTCTTCACCGTGCCCGCCAGCGCCAAGGTGGTGGGGGTGAGCTTCAAGGAGGAGGCCAAGGCCAAGGCCTTCCGGGCCGCGGCCCTCAAGGGAGGGGACCTCGAGGCCCTGGCCAAGGCCCAGGAAGGCACGGTCACGGACTACGGCACGGTGAACCCCAACAGCCTGCCCGCCGTCTTGGACCGGCTGGTCTTCAAGACCACGGCCACCTTCCCCAAAGGGCCCTTGGGGGAGGTGAGCGAGGTGGTGAAGCTGGAGGACGGCACCTTCGTGGTCCTCCTCATCTCCGAGCGCAAGGCGGAGGTCCTTAAGCCCTACCCCGAGGTGGCGGAGGAGGCCAAGGAGCGGGTCATCGCCAAAAAGCGTTCGGAGCAGGCCCAGGCCCTCATCCAGGAGCTCCGCAAGAAGGCCCAGATTGAAAACCGCCTGAACCAGGTCCTGGCGGAGCTCGCCCCCAAGACGGAGGAGGCCCCCAAAGAGGCCCCCGCCAAGCCCTAAGGGCCTTCCTTGCCCCGCCCCAGGACCCTGGGGCGGGGCGAAGCTTTTAGCATGGGGGCATGGACCTCCTCAAGCTCCTCACCCTCTACTACGAAGAGGCCCCGGACCCCAAGAACCCCTTAGAGCGGGTGGCCTTCGGCACCAGCGGCCACCGGGGCACCTCCCTAAGGCGCACCTTCAACGAGGCCCACGTCCTGGCCTTGGCCCAGGCCGTGGCCGACCTAAGGGCCTCCTTTGGGGCCACGGGGCCCCTCTTTCTGGCCAAGGACACCCACGCCCTCTCCGAGCCCGCCTGGGCCACGGCCCTTCGGGTGTTCGTGGCCAACGGCCTCGAGGTCCGGGTGGAGGCCGACGGGGCCTACACCCCCACGCCCCTCGTCTCCCTGGCCATCCTGGAGCACAACGCCCGCCACCCCGCCAAGGCCGACGGGGTCCTCCTCACCCCCAGCCACAACCCCCCGGAGGACGGGGGCTTCAAGTACAACCCCCCCACGGGGGGCCCCGCGGACGCCCGGGTGACCCGGGCCCTGGAGGAGCGGGCCAACGCCCTGCTGGCCGAGGGGCTCAAAGGGGTGCGGCGCGTCCCCCTGGCCGAGGCCCTGGCCCAGGCGGTGCCCTTTGACTACGCGGGGCTCTACCTGGAGAGGGTGAAGGAGGCGGTGGACCTCGAGGCCATCCGGGCCGCGGGGCTCCGCATCGGGGTGGACCCCCTGGGCGGGGCGAGCCTTAGGGTCTGGGAACGCCTGGCGGAGGCCTACGGGCTTGGCCTGGAGGTGGTGAACCCCACCCTGGACCCCACCTTCCGCTTCATGCCTCAGGACCACGACGGCAAGATCCGCATGGACTGCTCCAGCCCCCACGCCATGGCCGGGCTCCTCGCCCTGAAGGAGCGCTACGACCTGGCCATCGGCAACGACCCCGACGCGGACCGGCACGGCATCGTCACCCCCAAGGGCCTCATGAACCCCAACCACTACCTGGCGGTGGCCGTGGAGCACCTCTTCACCACCCGCCCCTGGCCGGGGGCCAAGGTGGGGAAGACCGCGGTGACCAGCGCCCTCCTGGACCGGGTGGCCCGGGCCCTAGGCCGGGAGGTCTACGAGACCCCGGTGGGGTTCAAGTACTTCGTGGAGGGCCTGCTTGGGGGCTGGCTGGGCTTTGGCGGGGAGGAGAGCGCGGGGGCAAGCTTCCTCCGCCAAGACGGCCGCCCCTTCACCACCGATAAGGACGGGATCCTCCTGGGCCTTCTGGCGGCGGAGATCACCGCCAAGCGGGGGAAGGACCCCGGGGTCCTTTACGAGGAGCTGGCGGAGCGCCTGGGCCGCCCCTTCTACGCCCGCAAGGACCTCCCCATCCCCCCCGAGGCCAAGGCCCGCCTGAAGGCCCTGGACCCCAAGGCCCTCCCCCTTGCGGCGGGGGAAATCCTCACCCACGCCCCCGGAAACGGCGAGCCCCTGGGGGGGCTTAAGGTGGTGACGGAAGGGGGCTGGTTCGCCCTTAGGCCCAGCGGCACCGAGGACCTGGTCAAGGTCTACGCGGAAAGCTTCCAGGGCCCCGAGCACCTCGAGGCCCTTCTGGAAGCGGCGCTGGAGCTTTTGAACGCCCTCCTCTGAAGCGCCTACCCCTTCACCGCCCCCGCGGTGAGCCCGGCCACGATGCGCTGCTGGAAGACGAGGACCAGGACCACCAGGGGCACGGTGACCACCACGCTGGCGGCCATGATGGACCCCCAGGGGATCTCAAAGGGCGTGGCCCCGCCGAAGCTGGCGATGGCGGGGGGCACCGTCTTCACCGAGTCCCCCACGGTGAAGGTGAGGGCGAAGAGGTACTCGTTCCAGGCGGCGATGAAGGCCAAAAGCCCCGTGGTCACCAGCCCGGGCCCGGTGAGGGGGAGCATCACCTTGAGGAGGGTCTGTAGGGGCGTGGCCCCGTCCACGTAGGCCGCCTCCTCCAGCTCCCGGGGCAGGCCCTTGAAGTAGCCCACCAGGACCCAGACCGTGAAGGGCAGGGTGAAGAGGAGGTAGCTCAGGATGAGGCCCAGGTGGGTGTTGAAGAGGCCGAGGCCCCTAAGGAGCAGGAAAAGCCCGCCCAAAACGGCGATCTGGGGGAACATGGTCATGGCCAGGACGAGGTAAAGGACGGCGTTCTTGGGGGGAAAGGGGAGGCGCCCCAAGGCGTAGGCGGAAAGCACCCCCAGGACCAGGGAGAGCAGGGTGGCCCCCCCGGCCACGACGAGGGAGTTCAGGAGGTTCCGCCCGAAGTTGGCCTGGAGGAAGACGTTCTTGTAGTGGTCCAGGGTGAAGGGCAGGGGGAGGAAGCTGGGGTCTGGGGAGAAGAGGGCATCGGAGGGCTTGAAGCTGGAGATCACCGCCCAGTAGAAGGGGAAGACGCTGTAGACCACCACGAAGGCCACCAGCAGGTAGAAGAGGAGCCGGTTAACCACCTTAAGGGCCCCCTTCATTTCAAGGCCTCCCTTCCCAGGGTGCGCATGTAGAGCACCACGAAGACGAAGATGATTACCAGGATGGCCACGCTGAGGGCCGAGCCGTAACCCAGGTCCTGGAAGTCGATAAGGGTCTGGCGGTTGTAGACCGCCAGGGTGCGGGTGGTGGGGTTTACCCCGCTCATGACGAAGATCACGTCAAAGACCCTGAGGGCGTCCAGGGTGCGGAAGATGAGGGCCACCACCAGGGCGGGGGTGAGGAGGGGCAGGGTGATGCTCCAGAACTGCTGCCACCGGCTGGCCCCGTCAATGCTGGCCGCCTCGTAGAGCTCCTCGGGGATGAGCTGGAGCCCGGCGAGGAGGAGAAGGGCCATGAAGGGGGTGGTCTTCCACACGTCCACGGCGATGATGGCGGGCAGGATGAGCTCGGGGCGGGCCAGGAAGGCCACCTTTTGGCTTAGGATTCCGAGCTTTACCCCCAGGACGTTGATCACGCCGTAGACGTCGTGGAGCATCCACTGCCACATCTTGGCGGAGACCACCGTGGGGATGGCCCAGGGGATGAGGATGGCGGTGCGCACCAGCCCCCGGCCCCGGAAGCTGGAGTGGACGATGAGGGCGATGGCAAGCCCCAGCACCGTTTCCAGGCTCACGGAAATGAGGGTGAACTTCAGGGTGTTCCAAAGGGCCTGGCGGAAGTCCGGGTCCTTAAGGAGGAAGAGGTAGTTCTCCAGGCCCACGAACTCCGGGGGTTCCACGAAGGCGATGTCGGCCTTGAAAAGGGACCAGTAGAAGACCTGGGCCAGGGGGTAGCCCGCCACCAGGACCACCGCGAGAAGGGTGGGGAGGACCAGGAGCCAGGCCAGGCGGACCTGCCTTAGGGTGAGCATGGTCTAAGGATACGCCCGGGGGGAGGCCCCCCCGGGCCTACAGGGGCTTAGCGCAGGATGCGCTGGAGGCGGGCCTCGAGGTCGCGCACCGCGGCCTCGCCCCTCTTGCGGCCGGTGAGGGCGCTATGGACCTCGGTCCAGATGGCCTCGGACACCTGGTTGTACTTGGCCCCGGCCACGTCCGAGGGGCGGGAGACGGCGTTCTGGAAGACGGGAAGGAGGTCACGGAACCAGGGGTTCTTGGCCAGGACGTCCCGGTCCGTGTAGAGGGCGGGCCGGGTGGGCAGACGGGAGAGGCGCACGGCGTTGTCCTTCTGCACCTCGTAGGAGGCCAGGTACTTCACCAACTCCGCGGCCAGCCTGGGGTTGCGGCTGTAGGCGGAGACCATCAGCTGCCAGCCGCCCAGGGTGGCCGCGTTGGGGGCGTCCGCCGCCCCTTTGGGCAGCACGGTCACCCCGAATTTGCCCCGCACCGCGCTCCCCTCGCTCTGGCCCAGGGCGTAGGCGTAGGGCCAGTTGCGCATGAAGAGGCTGTTCCCCTGCTGCCAGACGTTGCGGGCCTCCTCCTCCGCGTAGCTCGTGACCCCCTGGGGGGCGATGGTGCCCACGAACCGGCGCACGGTGTTCAGGGCCAGGGCGGCCTTGGGGTTATTGACGCTGATGCGCCCGTCCGCTTCCACGATGCGCCCGCCCCCGAAGGAGTAGATCCACTCCAGGGCGTCGCAGGTGAGGCCCTCGTAGGGCTTGCCCTGGAAGACGAAGCCCCAGAAGTCCTTGTTGGACTTCCGCTCCCCTTCCATGACCTTCTGGGCCATCTGCTCCAGCTCGGCCCAGGTCCTGGGGGGGTTCTTGTAGCCGTACTTCTCCAGGAGGTCCTTGCGGTAGTAGAGGATGCCCGCGTCGGTGAAGAAGGGGATGGAGGTGAGCTTGCCCCGGATGGTGTTGTTCTGGACGATGCGGGGGAAGAACTCCTTGAGCTCGGCCTCGCTGAAGTACTCCTTCAGGTCCAGGGCGTGGGGGGCCACGATGCCCGGCCAGATGACGTCGATCATGTAGACGTCCACGTCCGGGCTTTTGGCCGCCCAGTACTGCTGGTAGAGGGCCAGGCGGTCGTTGGTGTCCGCGGGGGAGTCGATGTACTCCACCCGGGTGCCCGTCTTCTTGCCCCAGGCCTCCACCATCTCCTTCATCCAGCGGCCGCCCTCCCCCACCGCGGTGGAGTCCCCGGCCACGCGGACGATGGGGCTTTGGGCCCGGACGCGCACGGAGCTGAAGAGGACCCCCGCGGCCAGACCCACGCCCGCCTTCTGCAAGAACTCGCGACGCTTCATCCTGTACCTCCCTTAGAAACGCTTCCAGGGGTACTTTACCCCTTCTTTTCCGGTCCCGTCAAGCCCTACTCCAGGGCGAGCCCGATGGGGTCTTCCAGGAGGGAGGCCAGGTGGCGGCAGAAGCGGGCGGCCTCGGCCCCGTCAATGAGGCGGTGGTCGTAGGTGAGGCTGAAGGGCATAAGGAGGCGGGGCACGAAGGCCTCCCCGTTCCAGACGGGCTTCGTTTGGGCCCGGGAGACCCCCAGGATGGCCACCTCCGGCCAGTTCACGATGGGGGTGAAGCCCACGCCCCCGATCCCCCCCAGGTTGGAGAGGCTGAAGGTGCCCCCCTGCATCTCCTCGGGGGTGAGCTTGCGAGCCCGGGCCCGTTCGGAGATCTCCTGGAGCTCCCGGGCCAGGGCGAAGACCCCCTTCTGGTCCACGTTCCGGATCACGGGGACCAGGAGGCCGTGGGGGGTGTCCACGGCCACCCCGATGTGGAGGTAGTCCTTGTAGACGATCTCCTGGGCCTTCTCGTCAATGGAGGCGTTGAACTTGGGGAAGGCCTTGAGGGTGAGGGCCAGGGCCTTGAGGAGGAAGGCGGTGGGGGTGAGGCGGAAGCCCCGCTCCTCCGCCTTGGGGGCGTAGCGCTTGCGCAGGGCCTCGAGGTCGGTGATGTCCGCCTCGTCAAAGTGGGTGACCATGGGCACCTGGGCCCAGGCCTGGGCCATGGACCTAAGGGTGGCCTTCCGCACCCCGCTCATGGCCTCGCGGCGCACGGGGCCGAAGCGGGCGAAGTCGGGGAGGGGGGGACGAGTGGGGGCGGGGATGGCCCGTTCGGGCGCGGCCAGGCCCGCCGCGCGCCTGACGTCCTCCTCCGTGATCCGGCCCGCAAGCCCCGTGCCCCTTAAGGCGTAGATGTCCACCCCCAGCTCCCGGGCGAGCCGCCTGATGGAGGGGGAGGCCGGGACCAGGCGCCGCCCCTCGGTGGGGGGGGCTGGGGAAGGGGCTTCGGGGGGGGCAGGGGGTTGGGCCTTTTCTGCCCTTTGGGGAGCCTCGGCCTTAGGGGCCTCTTCCTGGGCGGGGGCTTCCGGGGCAGGCGCCTCCCCTTCGGCCTGCAGGACCAGGAAGGGCTGCCCCGGCTTCACCTCTTCTCCTGGCTTCACCAGGACCTTCTCCACCACCCCGCCCGCCTCCGCGGGCACCTCCATCACCGCCTTGTCGGTTTCCAGTTCCAGGACGGGCTGGCCGGGGGCCACCCGGTCCCCTTCCTTCACCAACACGCCCACCACGGTGGCCGTGGCCACGTTGTCGCCGAGTTCGGGTAGCCTGAGCTCCATACCTCCTCCTTACCGCCGGTGGGGCGGCGCCTCCTTTAGGCTAAGCCCAAGCCGGGTGCGGGCCTCTTCCAGCACCTCCCCTTTAAGCTTCCCCTCCTCCGCCAAAAGGGCCAAGGCAGCGTAGGCGATGTGCCGGGCGTCCACCTCAAAGAAGTCCCTTAAGGCCTCCCGGGTGTCCGAGCGGCCGAAGCCGTCCGTGCCCAGGGCGCAGAAGGGCCGGTCCAGGTAGCCCCGGATGAGGTTGGGGAGGGCCTTGAGGTAGTCCGTGGCGGCCACCACCGGGCCTTCGTGCCCCTTCAGGGCCTCGGCCACATAGGGCGTGCGGGCCCTGCCGAGAAGCCGCCGCTCCCGCTCCGCCTCAATGGCGTCCAGGTAGAGGGCCTTGTAGCTGGTGGCGCTCCAGACGTCCGCCACCACCCCGAAGTCCCGGAGAAGGTCCTGGGCCTTGATGGCCTGGGGCAGGATGGGCCCCGAGCCGAGAAGCTGGACCCTGGGGCCTTCCCCCTCCCCTTTCCGGAAGAGGTAAAGCCCCTTGAGGATCCCCCGCTTCACCTCCTCCCGGGGTTCGGGCATGGGGGGGTGGGGGTAGTTCTCGTTCTCAATGGTGATGTAGTAGAAGACGTCCTCCCCCTCCCCGTACATGCGCCTTAGGCCGTCCTCCAGGATCACCGCAAACTCGTAGGCGAAGGCCGGGTCGTAGACCTGGAGGTTGGGGGCCGCCAGGGCGTAGACCTGGCTCTGCCCGTCCTGGTGCTGGAGGCCCTCCCCTTCCAGGGTGGTCCTTCCGGCGGTGGCCCCCAGGATGAAGCCCCGGGTCCTTTGGTCTGCGGCGGCCCAGACCAGGTCCCCCACCCGTTGCAGGCCGAACATGGAGTAGGTGATGAAGAAGGGGACGGTGGGGACGCCCCAGTGGGCGTAGGCCGTGCCCGCGGCGATGAAGTCCGCCATGGCCCCCGCCTCCGTGATCCCCTCCTCCAGGATCTGCCCCTCCTTGCTCTCCTTGTAGGCGGTGAGGGTGCCCGCGTCCACGGGGATGTAGAGCTGCCCCTTGGGGGAGTAGATCCCCACCTGGGCGATCAAGGCCTCCATCCCGAAGGTGCGGGCCTCGTCGGGCACGATGGGGACGATGTACTTGCCGATCTTGTGCTTTAGGAGCTTGGCCAGGATGCGCACGAAGGCCATGGTGGTGGAGATGGCCCGCTCCCCCGTGCCCTCGTAGAACTCCTGGAAGAAGGCCTCGTCGGGGACCTCGAGGCCCCCCCCAAAGCGCACCCGCCTTTCCGGCACAAAGCCCCCTAGCGCCTTCCGCCTCTCCAGGAGGTAGCGCACCTCGGGGGCCTCCGGCCCTGGGTGGTAGTAGGGGAGCTCCTTAAGCTTCTCCTCGGGGACGGGGATCCCGAGAAAGCGCCGGGCCTCCTTTAGGTCCTCCTCCGTGAGCTTCTTCACCTGGTGGGCCACGTTCTTGGCCATGGCCGTGGGGCCCATGCCGTAGCCCTTGATGGTGCGGGCCAGGATGACCACCGGGCTCCCCTTGTGTTCCACCGCGGCCTTGTAGGCGGCGTAGATCTTCTTGAGGTCGTGCCCGCCCCGGGAGCGGGTGAGCTCGGTGAGCTCCTCGTCCGAAAGGCCCTCAATGAGCTTCTTGAGCTCCGGGGTGTTGAAGAAGCGCTCCCTAAGCTCCTTCCCCCCAAAGGCGGCGTAGCGCTGGGACTCCCCGTCCACCAGGGCCTCAAAGCGGCGGAGGAGGTGGCCCTCCTTGTCCTTGGCGATGAGCTCGTCCCACAAGGAGCCCCAGACCACCTTGATCACGTGCCAGCCCGCGCCCCGGTAGAGCCTTTCCAGCTCCTGGATGACCTTAGAGTTGCCCCGCACGGGGCCGTCCAGGCGCTGGAGGTTGCAGTTCACCACGAAGATGAGGTTGTCCAGCTCCTCCCGGGCCGCCAGGTGCAGCGCCCCCACGGTCTCGGGCTCGTCGTGCTCCCCGTCCCCCAGGAAGGCCCAGACCTTGGCGGAGCTCTTGGGCTTCAGGCCCCGGTCCTCGAGGTAGCGCATGAAGCGGGCCTGGTAGATGGCCTGGATGGGCCCAAGGCCCATGCTCACCGTGGGGAACTCCCAGAAGTCGGGCATGAGCCAGGGGTGGGGGTAGCTGGAAAGCCCCCGGCCCCCCTCCGCCGGGGGGTGGACCTCCCGGCGGAAGTTCTCCAGGTCCTCTTCCTTAAGCCGCCCTTCCAGGAAGGCCCGGGCGTAGATCCCGGGGGAGGAGTGCCCCTGGAAGAAGACCAGGTCCCTCTCAAGCCCCGCCTCGGGCCCCCGGAAGAAGTGGTTGAAGCCCACCTCGTATAGCTCCGCGATGGAGGCGTAGGTGGAGATGTGCCCCCCGATGCCGTCCGCCTTCTGGTTGGCCCGGGCCACCATCATGGCCGCGTTCCAGCGGAGGATGTTGACGATGCGCCCTTCCAGCTCCAGGTCCCCCGGGTAAGGGGGCTCCTTCTCCTTGGGGATGGTGTTCAGGTAGGGGGTGGAGAGGCGGTTTTGCGGGGTGTGGCCCTGGAGGTAGAGGTATTCGTCCAGGAGGCGGAAAAGCTCCTCCACCCGCTCGGGGCCCTCCACCCTCAGGACGTACTCCAAGGCCTCCAGCCACTCCCGGTTTTCCTCTGCGAAAAGCGCCTTCCGTTCCTCCGGCGAAAGCCGGGCGAAGGCGGCTTTGAGCTCCCGTTCCGTCATGGCGCCCTCCTTGGTGACCACTTACACTACACCAGTTTGGCCAAGGGGGCGGGGCGCTGTCCAATAGCAAGGGCTTCCCCAATGTGATAATCTTTTCTTATCATGAACCTGCGCCGCCTGCGCTGCTTTCTGGTCCTCGCGGAGGAGCGGAACTTCCACCGGGCGGCGGAGCGCCTTTTCCTCTCCCAGCCCGGCCTCACCCAGCAGATCCGGGCCCTGGAGAGGGAGCTTGGGGTGCGCCTTTTGGAGAGGCGCCCCTTCCGCCTGACCCCGGCGGGGGAGGTGCTCTACCGGGAGGGCCGGGCCCTTCTGGAACGGGCGGAGGCCCTAAAGGAGCGGGTCCGGCGGGCCGGACGGGCGGAGCTCCGCTTTGGGGTCCCGGAGAACCTCCTCCCCGACCTCATGCCCCTTCTGGACCACCTGAGGCGGGGCCTGGGCCGAGCGGTGGAGATCCTGGAGATGCACACCCCCGAGCAGGTGAAGGCCCTGAAGGAGGGCCGCCTGGACTACGGCCTGGCGGGGCTTAGGGTGGAGGATCCCGCCATCGCCAAGGAGCCCCTCCTGAAGGTGCCCATCGTGGTGGCCTTGCCCGAGGACCACCCCTGGGCGAGGGCGGAGCGGGTGCCCCTGAGGGCGCTGAAGGACGAGCCTTTCCTCCTCATGCCCAAGGAGGCCCTGCCGCCCCTCTACGAGGCCTTCATGGAGGTCTTCCGCCGGGCGGGCTTCCAGCCCAAGGTGGTGCGGGAGGTGGCCCGCTTTCCCCAGGCGGTGGGCCTGGTGGCCGCGGGGGTGGGGGTCTACCTTACCCTGGCCCCCTACCGGGTCTTCCCCCACCCCGGGGTGGTGCTGAGGCCCCTTTTGGAGGAGGCGGCGTTGGAGGTGGCCCTCATCTACCCCAAGGCCCCCCCGCCCCCCTCTTTGGAGGAGGTCCGGGCCCTCCTCAAGGCCCTGGTCCTTTAGGGTAAAATCCCCCCGTGCCCGATCTCCTTTCGGCCCTCCGCACCCACCCCGGCCTTAGGCGCCCCAAGAACGAGGACGCGGTGGGTGGGGTGGGGACCCCTTGGGGCGGGGTCTTCGTGGTGGCGGACGGGATGGGGGGGCACCGCACGGGGGAGGTGGCCTCGAGGCTGGCCGTGGAGGCCATCCTGGAGGTCCTAAGCCAAAAGGAGCCTTCCCCCAAGGCCCTCCTGGAGGCCTTTGAGGAGGCGAACCGGAGGATCTACCAGGAGGCCCAGCGCCCGGAGAACCGGGGGATGGGCACCACCGCCACCTGCCTCCTCCTGGACCTCCCCTACGCCCTCATCGCCCACGTGGGGGACTCCCGGGCCTACCTCTTCCGCAAGGGGGTTCTGAAGCAGCTCACCGAGGACCACTCCTGGGTGGCGGAGCGGGTCCGCCAGGGCCTCCTCACGGTGGAGGAGGCCCGCACCCACCGCTGGCGCAACGTGATCACCAACGCCCTGGGCTCCTTCCCGGAGGCCCGGGTGGACCTCTTGGGCCTCAAGGTGGAGCCCGGGGACATCTTTCTCCTCTGCACGGACGGGCTTTATGGGGTCCTGGAGGACCGCACCCTGCAGGAGGTGCTGAGGAACTACCCACCCGAGGAGGCGGCCGAGCGCCTGGTGGCCTTGGCCAACGAGTGGGGGGGGCCGGACAACATCAGCGTGGCCGTGGTCCGCGTGCCCGAAACCCTTCCCGAAAGGACCCGCCCCTACGCCCTGCCCCTCGAGGCCGCGGGGGGTGAACCCGTGCACCTGAAGCTGGGGGAGGTGCCGGAGGAGCTCCCCACCCAGGTTCTGGAGCCCAAGCCCCGCCCCCGGGTGGGCTGGCGGGACGTCCTCCTCATCCTCCTTTGGGTGGTGGTGGTGGCCTACATCCTCCTGGGCTACTTCCGCGGGCCCTAGACGAAACCCAAGCCCCCAAGTAGACTCCGAAGGGTATGGAGCGGACCTTCGTCATGGTGAAGCCGGACGGTGTGCGCCGGGGCCTGGTGGGGGAGATCCTGGCCCGTTTTGAGCGCAAGGGCTTCCGCCTGGTGGGCCTGAAGCTCATCACCCTAGACCGGGAGCTTGCCGAGAGGCACTACGCGGAGCACCGGGAAAAGCCCTTCTTCCCTGGGCTCGTGGCCTTCATCACCTCGGGGCCGGTGGTGGCCATGGTCCTGGAGGGGCCGAACGTGGTGGCCGAGGTGCGCAAGATGATGGGGGCCACCCACCCCAAGGACGCCCTCCCCGGCACCATCCGCGGGGACTTCGCCACCACCATTGACGAGAACGTGATCCACGGCTCGGCCACCCTCGAGGACGCCCAAAGGGAGATCGCCCTCTACTTCCGTCCGGAAGAGCTGGTGTAGGGGCGGCGGGAAAGCCCCGCCCGGGGGTTTTATTCTTCTGGGGCCTGGGGGAGGGTCTGGGCCCGGAGGCGGTCCCAGGGGAAGTCGTCCAGGGGGTAGAAGCGGTCCGCCTGCTGGGCCAGGCGGTGGGAGGAGAGGGCGTGGAAGGTGGTGTTCTCCACCTGCTTGCCCATGTCCTGCACCACCCGCACCACCTCGGCGAAATCCCCGTCCCCCGAGACCAGGACGGCCACATCGTAGGCGTCCGCGTAGGCCAGGCGCAGGATGTCGATGGCGATCTGGATGTCCACGCCCTTTTCCACGAACCCGTCCGCCCGCCTCTCCAGCCTTCCTAAGCGCACGGCCACGTAGGGCACCCGCTTGAGGTAGTTGAGGAAGCTCTGGTGGGCCTTGGCCGCGGGGTCCTCCGGGGGGAGGGGGGCGTTGTAGTAGTAGGCCCTGAGGAGCCTGCGCCCGGCGGTGAGGAGGGTGATGAACTCCACAAAGTTCAGCCGATAGTCCGAGCCCAGGTGCTGGACCAACCCCTTGTACAGGTTGGACCCGTCTATGAATATCGCCACCCTTTCCATAAAAGCCCGCCCCTTTCCGGGCTCCTCCAGTGTACTCCCCCCGGATGAGAGCTTTTATAACCCACCGCTCAATGAGCGGTGGGGGCGCGGATACGGCTATCGGCTTAGGCCCCCTTTGAGGGCGGAGGCATCCTACCATGATCCTTCCATGAGCGCAAGATAAGAAGCAAAAGAACCCATCAGGAGCGGCCCTTTTCCGTTTCCGCGTACACGTCCCGGAAGACCCCGGGGATGGGGGCGTGGGGCTTGTGCACCCGCACCCGCACCCTCAGGAGGCGGGGGAAGGCCTTGAGGAGCTCCTCCGCCAGGTGGTCCGCCAGGGCCTCGATGAGGTAGAACCGCTTCCCCCGCACGATCCTTTCCACCAGGGCGTAGACCGCGGCGTAATCCACGGTTTCCTCCAGAAGGTCCCCCCGGCCCTCAAAGGGCACCTCCAGCCAAAGGTCCACCACGAACCGGGCCCCAAGCCGCCCTTCCTCGGGGTGGACCCCGTGGCGGCCGTAGAACTCTAGTCCGAGGAGGGCGATCTCTCCCATAAGGCGCTCCAGACCTTCAGGGCTTCCCGGTGGGCCTTCACGTCGTGGACCCGGAGGATATGGGCCCCTTTTAGGAGGGCGAAGAGGTGGGCGGCCACGCTGCCCACCACCCTTTCCCGTGGGTTTTCCACCCCCGTCAGTTCCCCGATCGTTCGCTTCCGGGAAAGCCCCACCAGGACGGGGTGGCCCAGCTCCACGATCTCCTCTAGCCGCTTTAGGAGGGCCAGGTTGTGGGCAAGGAGCTTCCCGAACCCAAAGCCCGGGTCCAGGACCACCTGGGGCACCCCCATCCTCAGGGCCCGTTCCGCCTGGGCCTTCAGGAAAGCCTTCACCTCCGCCACCACGTCGGCGTAGCGGGCGTGGGCCATCATGGTCTTGGGGTCGGGGACGGGCATGTGCATGACCACCGCGGCCACCCCATAGCGCGCGGCCAGGGCCGCCATGCGCTCGTCCCTGAGGCCGGTCACGTCGTTGAGGAGGTGGGCCCCAAGCCTAAGGGCCTCCTCCGCCACCTCGGGCTTGCGGGTGTCCACGGAGACGGGGGCCCCCAGGGGGAGGACGGCATCGAGGACCGGCAATAGCCTCCGTTTCTCCTCCTCCACCGGCACGGGCTCGGCCCCGGGGCGGGTGGACTCGGCCCCGAGGTCCAGGAGGTCCGCCCCTTCCTCCAGAAGGGCCTTGGCCCGGGCCAGGGCCTTTTCCGGCTCCAGGTAAAGCCCCCCGTCGGAGAAGGAGTCGGGGGTGAGGTTCAGGATCCCCATGAGGAGGGGGCGGTCCAAGGGGAGGGCCCGGTCGCGGAGCCAGAGCACGCCTTGGATTATAGTGGCCCTATGAGGCTCCTAGCGGCGGTGGACTTCGGGGCGACCCACGAGAGCGTGGTGGCCACGGCGGAGGCCTTGGGGGAGGTCCTGGGCCTCGAGCCCTTCCTCCTCCACGTCATCCCCGATCCCTACTTCCAGGGCCTGGCCCACCACTTCCCCGACCTTAAAGAACCCATCCAGGCCCTCCTGGCCCAGGTGGAGGCCCGGGTGGGGGCGGCCCTTAGGGCGCGGGGGCTGAAGGCCCAGGTCCTCCGGGGCCTGCCGGCTTTTGTGGTGGGCGGGGAGGCCACCCGGGCCAAGCTGGTGGTCCTGGGCCAGGTGGGGGAAGCCCCCCTGGAGCGCCTGGCCCGGGGCGGGATGGCCCGCTACCTCCTCCACCGGGGGGAGGTCCCCGTCCTCCTGGTACCCCCCCACCGGCCCCTCCTCCGCCCGGCCCGGATCGCGGTGGGGGTGGACGAGGGGGACGCGGCCCTCGCCGCGGCCCGCCTGGCCCAGATCTTTGGGGAAAGGCTGGGGGCCGAGGTGGTAGGCCTCCACCTGGTGAGCGGGGAGGGGGGGTGCTGCTACCCCACCTACCTGGACCCCAAAGGCCTGGGCCTGGCCCAGGTGCTGGAGCGGGCGGAGGCCTTCTTGAGCGAGCGGCTTGGGCTTAAGGTCCAGGCCTTCAAAGGGGAGGAGGCCCTGGACCTCCTGGAGGCCGCCAAGCGCCTGGGGGTGGACCTCCTCGTCCTGGGCTCCAAGGCCAAAAGCACCTGGCGCCACCGCCTGGGCCAGATGGTGGAGGCCGCCCTGCGCCACGGGGAGCTCCCCCTTCTGGTGGTGCCCGAGGCCGCCCGCTGGTAGAATCCCGCCGTGCAGGGGCCCGGCTGGTACCTCCGCCTTTCCGCGTACTGGTTCGCCACCAGCTTCAAGTGGTTCCTGGTCCTCCTGGTCCTCCTGCCGGCCCGGGTGGCGGAGCTCTCCCCAGAAGGGGAGCGGGCCAGCCGGCTTGGCCTCCTCTTCGGCCTGGGGGCGGTGATGGCCATCCTGGGCCCGCCCCTCATGGGCTTCCTTTCCGACCGCCTGGGAAGCAGGCGCCCTTTTCTTCTCCTGGGGGCCCTCCTCACCGCCTTCGCCCTCTTCTACCTGGCCCACGCCCCGAGCTTCGCCCACCTCCTCCTGGCCTACCTCCTCCTCCAGGTGGCGGACGACCTGGCCACCGGCCCCTACTCCGCCCTCATCCCCGACCTGGTGCCCAAGGGTAGCCGGGGGCTGGCCTCGGGGTACATGGGGGCGCTCCAGGTCCTGGGCCAGATCCTGGGCGGGGCGGTGGGGTTCCTCCTCCCCTTGGCCCCCCAGGCCTACCTGGCCGCCTTCGTGAACCTCCTGGCCGCGGCCCTCACCCTGGGGGCCATCCCCCCCAGGCCCCTGCCCCAGAACCCCACCCCCCTTCGGAAGGCCCTTCTCCTTCCTTTCGCCGACCCCGACTTCCGCCTGGTCTACCTCACCCGCTTCCTGGTCATGCTGGGCTTTTACCTGGCCCAGACCTACCTGCAGTACTACCTGGCGGACGTGGTCCGCCTTTTCCAGGCCTTTGGGCGGACCCTGGCGGAGGAGCCCTTCCAGGCGGTGGCCCTCTTGGGCCTCCTCATCTCCCTGGGGGCCGCCCTCTCCAGCGTCCCCGCGGGCCGGGCCTCGGACCGCTTGGGCCGTAAGCCCCTCATCTACCTCTCGGGGGCGGGGCTGGCCGTCCTCATGCCCTTCCTCCTCACCCTGCCCCGGTACGAGGTCCTCCTCTTCCTGGCCCTCTTCTTTGGGGTCTTCTACGGGGTTTATCTGGCGGCGGACTGGGCCTTGGTGGCCGATGTCCTTAAGGACCCCAAGGCCCACGCCACCGACATGGGGATCTGGCAGACCTCCATCGTGGTGCCCCAGGTGCTGGCGGGGGCCTTTGGCCGGCCCCTGGACCTCTTGAACGCCCGGGAGCCGGGCCTGGGTTACACCGCGCTCTTCCTCCTGGCGGCCCTCTTCTTCCTCCTGGGGGCGTTTCTGGTGGCGGGGGTGCGGCGGGCCCGGTAGGGAGGTGTATATTTATACGCGTTCTTGAAAAGCCTCCGTTGACACCCTCCTTGCGCCCCGTTAGGATGGTCCGGGTTTTTCGGGAGGGGAAAGAATGAAAACGCTCCTGGCTTTGGCCCACGCCATAGACGCCCTAAGCGAGGGCATCGGGCGGGTGATCGCCTGGCTGGCCCTTTTGGTGGCCCTCCTCTCCGCGGGGAACGCCATCCTGCGCTACGGGTTCAGCTACAGCTCCAACGCCTACCTCGAGGCCCAGTGGTACCTCTTCTCCCTCATCTTCCTCCTGGGGGGGGCTTACGCCCTGAAGCGGAACGCCCACGTGCGCATCGACCTCCTCTACGGGCGCCTGTCCCCCCGCGCCCGGGCCTGGATTGACCTGGTGGGCACGGTCCTCTTCCTCATCCCCATGAGCCTGGGGATCCTCTACCTGGCCTGGCCTTGGGTGGCGGAGTCCGTGCGCATCCGGGAGGTTTCCCCGGACGCCGGGGGGCTTCCCCGCTGGATCATCAAGCCCTTCCTCCTGGTGGGCTTTTTCCTCCTGGCCCTCCAGGGCCTTTCCGAGCTCATCAAGAAGGCGGCCTACCTCATGGGCCTGTGCTCCTTGGAGGAAGAACGGGAGGAGGTGCTGGAGTGATGGACCTGCACAGCCTCATGCCCCCCCTAATGTTCCTGGGGCTCATCGTCTTTCTCCTTTCCGGCTACCCCGTGGCCTTCGCCCTGGGGGCCACGGGCATCGTCTTCGGTTTCCTGGGCATCGCCCTGGACCTCTTCCCCCCCGCCCTCCTCCGGGCCATGCCCGACCGCATCTTCGGTATCATGGCCAACCAGCTCCTCCTGGCCATCCCCTTCTTTACCCTGATGGGGATCCTCCTGGAGCGGAGCGGGCTGGCCGAGGACCTCCTGGACACCATGGGCCAGCTCTTCGGCCCCTTGAGGGGCGGCCTCGCCCTGAGCGTGGTCTTCGTGGGGGCCATCCTGGCCGCCACCACGGGGGTGGTGGCGGCGAGCGTCATGGCCATGGGCCTCATCTCCCTTCCCGTCATGCTCAAGTACGGCTACAACCCCCGCTTCGCCAGCGGGGTCATCCTGGGCTCGGCCACCCTGGCCCAGATCATCCCCCCCAGCTTGGTCCTCATCGTCATGGCCGACCAGCTGGGGGTGAGCGTGGGGGACATGTACAAGGCGGCCCTCATCCCCGCGGCCTTCACCGTGGGGCTTTACTTCCTCTACGTGGTGGCCGTGGCCCTCTTCCGCCCCAAGGCCGCCCCCGCTTTGCCCCTCGAGGCCAGGCCCCATGCAGGCAAGGAGCCCGAGGCCGCCTTCGCCCTCCTCTCCTACCTCCTGGTGGGGGTGGGGGCCTGGAAGCTGGGGGAGCTTTTGGCCCTTCCCGCCTGGCTGGAGGGCCTCGAGGTCCTCTTGGGGCTTGCCCTTTGGACCCTCTTCCTCCTCCCCCGCATCCGGAAAAACGCCCTCCTCCGCCGGGCCCTCCTTTCCATGGTGCCCCCCTTGGTCCTCATCTTCCTGGTCCTGGGAACGGTGCTCCTGGGCATCGCCACCCCCACGGAGGCCGGGGCCATGGGGGTGGTGGGGGCCTTGGTGCTGGCCGCCCTGAACCGGCGCCTCTCCTTCCCTGTCCTCTACCAGGCCATGGACCAGACCGCCAGGCTCACCGCCTTCGTGGTCTTCATCCTCATCGGCTCCACCATGTTCAGCCTGGCCTTCCGGGGGGTGGACGGGGACCTTTGGGTGGACGGTTTCCTCACCAACCTCCCCGGGGGGGAGGTGGGGTTCATCGCCTTCGTGATGCTGGTGGTCTTCCTCCTGGGCTTCTTCATAGACTTCTTTGAGATCGCCTTCATCGCCCTGCCCCTCCTGGCCATCGGGGCGGAGAGCCTAAACATAGATAAGCTCTGGTTCGGCCTCCTGGTGGGGGTGAACCTGCAGACCTCCTTCCTCACCCCGCCCTTCGGCTTCGCCCTCTTTTACCTGAGGAGCGTGGCCCCCAAGGAGGTGAAGACCGCGGACATCTACCTGGGGGGCATCCCCTTCATCCTCCTCCAGCTTGTGGTCCTGGCCCTGGTCTACTTCCTGAAAGACCCCATCCTGCGCTTCGTAAACGGTTTCTAGGGCCCTATACTGGGGCACTTCAAACCCCCCGCCCCTTGGGGCGGGGGGCCTTTTGGGGGGGCTTCTTAGACCGAGGGGAAGGCGAACTGCTCGTAGCCCAGCTCGGCCACCGCGAACCAGCGGTACTGCTCCTCCCGGAACTTCTTCCAGGCGGTGTAGACCTTGCGGTAGGTGGCGTCCTTGGCCGCCTCCTCCTCGTACCAGGCGAAGGCCGCCTTCTGGGCCGCCTGCATGATCTCGTTGGGCCACTTCCTTAGGCGCACCCCGGCCCGGATGAGGCGCTGGAGGGCGGGCGGGTTCAGCTGGTCGTACTTGGCCATCATCCACTGGTTGGCCTCGGCCGCGGCCACCTCAAAGGCCTGCTGGTACTCCTTGGGGAGCTTCCGCCACTCGTTCAGGTTCACGTAGAAGGAGAGCATGGGCCCGGGCTCGTGCCAGCCGGGGTAGTAGTAGAACTTGGCCACCTTGTGGAAGCCCAGCTTCTCGTCGTCGTAGGGGCCCACCCACTCCGTAGCGTCGATGGTGCCCCGCTCCAGGGCGGGGTAGATGTCCCCCCCCGCCAGCACCTGGGGCACCACCCCCAGCCGGCTCATCACCTGGCCCCCGGGGCCGGGGATGCGCATCTTGAGGCCCTTGAGGTCCGAGAGGCTCTTGATCTCCTTGCGGAACCAGCCCCCCATCTGCAACCCGGTGTTCCCGCCGGGGAACTGGATGATGTTGAAGTCGGCGAAGATGGGGCGGAAGAGCTCAATCCCGCCCCCGAAGTACATCCAGGCGTTCTGCTGCCGTGCGGTGAGGCCGAAGGGCACCGCGGTGTCGAAGGCCAGGACCTGGGCCTTCCCCACGAAGTAGTAGCTGGCGGTGTGGCCCACCTCCACCGTGCCCTGCTGCACCGCGTCCATCACCTGCAGCCCCGGCACGATCTCCCCCGCCTGGTAGGGGCGGATCTGGAACCGGCCCCCGGTGAGGGCGGAGACCCGCTCCGCCAGCACCTCCGCCGCCCCGTAGATGGTGTCCAGGCTTTTGGGGAAGCTGGAGGCTAGCCGCCAGCGCACGCTGGGGCTTCCCTGGGCGAAGACCGGGCCGAAGGCCGCGCTTGCCGCTACGCCGATACCCGCCTTCTTCAAAAAGTCCCGCCTTTGCATGGTTGACCTCCTTAGCGGTCGCGGGGATTATACCCCAAGGGGGGGTAGGGCCTGCAACCCCGCCCTGCATGGACTTGCGTTAGCGGAGGTAGAAGAAGGTTTCCGCCCGGTCGTGGCGGCGGGCCTGGGCGGCCTCGAGGTAAAGCCTTAAAACCCCCTCAAAGTCCCGGTAGACCCCCTCCAGGCGCAAGGTGGTGGGGGCCTGGTCGGTGTACACCGCCCACACCCGGTGCAGGCCCCTGGGGGGCACCAGGGTGTAGCGGTAGGCCCCGGGGGGGAGGACGTGGGTGCCCCGGGCAAGGTAGAAGCGGTCCAGCCCGTAGGTGCGGCCGTCCGGGTCCTCCACGAAAAGGGCCACCCAGCCGGGCTCGGCCAGGGTGAGGAGGAAGCGCACCTCCTCCCCCAGGTAGTAAACCCCTCCGGGCCCCCGGTCGGGTTCAAAGCGCAGGATGGCCCGGCCGAAGTCCAGCCGGTAGGTGAGGGAAAGCCCCGCGGGCTCCACCACCAGGGTGCAGGCGGAAAGGAGCCCCGTAAGGAGGAGAAGCCCCAAGCGCATGTCCACCTCCTCCCTTCCAGGATACGCCCCCCTTTCCCCCTCCGCCTTGAGCCTTCCTTAAAGGAGGGGAGGGCGGGCCACGGGGGCGAAGCGCCGGCGGTGGACGGGGGAGGGGCCGAGGGCGAGGAGGGCTTTCTGGTGCTCCTCCGTGCCGTAGCCCTTGTGCCGGGCGAAGCCGTAGCCGGGGTAAAGCCGGTCCAGCTCGGCCATCTTTCGGTCCCGGTGCACCTTGGCCAGGATGCTGGCCGCGGCCACGCTGGGGCTTTGGTCCTCCGCCCGGGGCGGGGCCAGGAGGGGGAGGGCGGTCTTTAAGGGAAGATAGTCCGCCACCAGGGCCTCCGGGGGGAGGGGGAGGGCCTTCAGGGCCCGTTCGGCCGCGAGCAGGGTGGCCTTCAAGACCCCAAGCCGGTCGATCTCCTCCACCTCCGCCACCCCTAGGGCGAAGGCCAGGGCCACCCGCTCCACCTCCTCCGCCAGGCGCTGCCGGTGCTTGGGGCTTAGCCTCTTGGAGTCCCGGAAGGGGTAGGCCCCGGGGGGGAGGACCACCGCCCCCACCACAATGGGGCCCGCCCAGGCCCCCCGGCCCGCCTCGTCCAGGCCCGCCACCCTTAGGCCTGCCTGCCAAAAGGGGGCCTCGAGGGGGTCGGGAGGGATCATGGGGTTTATTCTACGGGCCGTTTCCTGGATTACCTTCACTAAAAACCAAGGTGCGGCAGGGCGCGGCGCCTTGGGCTACCATAGCCCTATGCGGGCCACCTGCCCTCTGGACTGCCCGGACGCCTGCCGCCTCCGCCTCACCTTCCGGGAGGGGCGCCTCGCCAAGGTGGAAGGGGACCCGGAGCACCCCATCACCCGGGGCTTCGCCTGCGCCAAGACCTACCGCTACCCCGAACGGGTGAGGGAACGCCTCCTCTACCCCATGCGCCGCGTGGGGGCCAAGGGGGAGGGGCGGTTCGTGCGGGTCTCCTGGGAGGAGGCCCTGGACGGGATCGCGGAGCGGCTTAGGGCCACCCTGGACCGGTACGGGGGCGAGGCCGTCCTCCCCTACCACTACGCGGGCACCATGGGCCTGGTGGAGGGGCAGCACCCTTTGGCCTTCTTCCGGGCCATCGGGGCGAGCGAGCTCCTGGAGACCATCTGCGCCACCGCCGGGGGCGAGGCCTGGGCCATGACCTACGGCCCCCGCCTGGCCCCAGACCCCGAGGACATCCCGGAAAACGCCCGCTACATCGTCCTTTGGGGCATCAATAGCCTCTCCACCAACAGCCACCTCACCCCCCTCCTCAAGGAGGCCCGGAAGCGGGGGGCCAAGGTGGTCCACCTGGACCCCTACGAGAACGCCACCAGCCGCTTCGCGGACTGGCACCTCAAACTCCGCCCCGGCACGGACGCCGCCTTGGCCTACGCCATCGCCCACGTCCTCTTCCGGGAGGGCCTGGTGGACTGGGCCTATCTGGAAAAGGCGGCCATAGGCCTTGCCGACTTCCAGGCGAGGGCCGAGGCTTGGCCGCCCGAGCGCGCCAGCGCCCTCACCGGGGTGCCCGAGGAGGCCATCCTTCGCCTCGCCCGGGAGATGGGGGAGGCCAGGCGGGTCTTCCTGCGGGTGGGCTACGGCATGACCCGCCACCCGGGGGGCGGGAACGCCCTGAGGGCCGTGGTCCTCCTCCCCGCCCTCCTTGGGGCCTGGCGCTACCCGGGGTGCGGGGCCATGCTCTCCACCAGCGGGGCCTTCCCCCTAAACAAGCGCTTCCTCGGGGGGCGGCACCTCCTGGAGGGGCCGAGGCCCCACCAGGGCTACTTCCGCCCGAACCCCAAGGCCAGGGCGGTGAACATGAACCAGCTGGGGACGGCCCTCCTGGAGCTAGACCCCCCCATCCGGGCCCTTTTCGTCTTCAACTCCAACCCCCTGGTGGTGGCCCCGGACACGGGCCGGGTGAAGAGGGGCCTAGAGCGGGAAGACCTCTTCACCGTGGTGCTGGAGCAGGTCATGACCGAGACCGCCCGCTTTGCGGACTACCTCCTCCCCGCCACCTTCTTCTACGAGCACCCTGACCTCTACACCAGCTACGGCCACCACTACCTCTCCTGGAACGAGGCCCTGGTGCCCCCGGAAGGGGAGGCCAGGCCCAACACCTGGGTCTTCCGGGAGCTCGCCCAACGGCTCGGCCTAGAGGAGCCCACCCTCTACTGGACCGCGGAGGAGGTGGCGAGAAGCCTCCTGGACTCGGACCACCCCTACCTCCGGGGGATCACCTTTGAGGCGCTAAGGGAGGCGGGCTTCCTCAAGCTCAATCTCCCAACGCCCTTCCTCCCCTTCGCCCAGGGCCCCGTGCGCTTCAGCCCACCCCCGGAGGTCATCCCCACCCTCCCCGAGCCGGGTTACCCCCTGATCCTCCTCACCCCCCCGGCCCACCGCTTCCTGAACACCACCTACGGGAACGTGGAGGCCCTGGTGGAGGCGGAAGGGGGGGAACCCCGCCTCCTCATCCACCCAGAGGACGCGGAGGCCCGGGGGATCCAGGACGGGATGCTGGTCCTGGTGCGCTCGGGGAGGGGCCAGGTGGTGCGAAGGGCAAGGGTCACGGAGGCCCCCCTGCCGGGGGTGGTGGTCCTCGAGGGCACCTGGTGGGAGCGGTGGGCCCCGGACGGGAAGGGGATCAACCACCTCACCTCAGAACGGCTCACCGACCTTGGGGGCGGGAGCACCTTCCACGCCAACCCCGTGGAGGTGGCCCCCCTGCTTGGGGACTTTCCCGATGCTTCGTGGGCCTAAGCGGGGTACAGGCTCCTCCGGTAGGTGAGGGCCTCGGCCACGTGGGCCTCCTCCACTCGCTCCGAGCCCATGAGGTCGGCCACCGTGCGGGCCACCCTCAGGAGGCGGTCGTAGCTCCGGGCGGAGAGGAGGAGCTTCTTGGCCGCGGCTTGGAGGAGGGCCTCCGCCCCTGGGGTGAGGTGGAGGTGGGCCCTCAAGGCCCTTCCCGAAAGCTCCCCGTTGGGCCGCCCCTGGCGGGCGAGCATCCTTTTGCGCGCCAGGAGCACCCTTTCCCGCACCGCCTCCGTGCTTTCCCCTTCGGGGGCCCGGGCGAGCTCCAGGGGGGTGAGGCGGGGCACCTCCACCACCAGGTCAAACCGGTCCAGGAGGGGCCCCGAGATGCGGTTGGCGTAGCGCAGGCGTTGGGTGGGGGTGCAGGCGCAGGGGCGCTCCGGGTCCCCGTACCAGCCGCAGGGGCAGGGGTTCATGGCCGCCACCAGGAGGAAGCGGGCGGGGAAGGTGAGGCTGGCCCGGGCCCGGGCCACGGTGACCACCCCGTCCTCCAGGGGCTGGCGCAGGGCCTCGAGGGCCTCCCGGGAAAACTCCGGGAACTCGTCCAGGAAGAGGACCCCGCGGTGGGCCAGGGAGACCTCCCCCGGCTTGGGGATGGCCCCGCCCCCGATGAGCCCGGCGTAGCTCACCGTGTGGTGGGGGGCGCGGAAAGGGGGGGTGCGGAGAAGGCCCCGCACGGGGAGCCCCGCGGCGGAGTGGACCCGGGTTACCTCCAAGGCCTCCTCTTGGCTTAGGGGCGGGAGGAGGAAGGGCAGGCGGCGGGCCAGCATGGTCTTCCCCGAGCCCGGGCTCCCCACCATGAGGAGGTGGTGGCGGCCGCTGGCGGCGATCTCCAGGGCCCGCTTGGCCTTGGCCTGGCCCTTCACGTCCCGGAGGTCCAGAAGGGCCTCTTCCCAGAGGGCCTCCTCCCCTTCCGCCGGCGCAAGCTCCCGCTCCCCCCTCAGGAAGGCCACGGCCTCCCCTAAGGAGCCCACCCCGTAGGCCTCCACCCCCTCCACCAGGGCGGCTTCCTTGGCGCTTCCCTTGGGGAGGAGGAGCTTTTTCCCCTCCCCTAGGGCCCCGAGGGCCAGGTTCACCGCGCCGGGGACGGGCCTTAAGCTTCCGTCCAGGCCCAGCTCCCCGGCGAAGGCGAAGGGGGCCAGGGCCTCAGGGGGCACCACCCCTTGCGCCGCCAGGAGGCCCAGGGCGATGGGCAGGTCAAACTGGCTCCCCTCCTTGCGGAGCTCCGCCGGGGCTAGGTTCACCACCACCCGGGCCTGGGGGTAGGGGAGGCCGCTGTTCTTCAGGGCGGAGCGCACCCTTTCCCGGCTCTCCTCCACCGCCTTGTCGGGCAGGCCCACCAGGGCGTAGCTGGGAAGCCCCGGGCTGACATCCACCTCCACGGTGACGGGGACCGCCTCGAGGCCCAAAAGGGCGTAGCTCCGCACCTGAGCTAGCATGGAAAAAGCTTACCACCTGGAATGGTGTGGGGATTTTTCCACCTCACCCCTTGCGCAGGAGGGGCAGGTAAAGCCCCACCCCCAGGAGGAGAAGCCCCAAAAGCCCCAAGAAGGCCGCCCCGTACCCCAGGGCCCCCACCGCCACCCCCACCCCCCACTGGAGGAGGAAAGTCCCCCCGATGCCGAAGAGGTTCACCAGGGTGGTTGCCCGGCCCACCAGGTGGGCGGGGACCAGCTCCCGGGCCTGGGTCAGGGTCAGGATGTTGAAGGCCCCAAAAAACCCCAAAAGGGCGTAGGCGGGGAGGAGGACCTTTAGGAGGAGGAAAAGAAGCCCCAAAGCGAAGAGGAGGGCGGAGAAGAGGAGGACCCGCGCCGTCCCCAGGCGGTCCGCCAGGTAGCCGGAGACCAAAAACCCCAAGACCGCCCCGCCGCTATAGAGGAGGAGGAGGTTCCCCACCTCTAAGGCCGAAAGCCCCAGGGCGTACCCATAAGCCCCCGCCCAGAGGGTCTGGAGGGCCAGGAAGCTCCCCGCAAAGGCCAGGGCTAAAAAGGCCACCCGGAGGAGGGGCCCGTTCCCCAAGACCTCCCTAAGCCCCCCTACCCCTCCGCCTTGGGGCCAGGCCACCCCCTTAGGGGTGTTCCTCACCCCTAGGGCGATGGCCAGGGCCACCAGGACCACCACCCCGCTTCCCACCAAGAAAACCCCCCGCCAACCCAGGGCCTCCTTCAGGAAGGCCAGGGGCGTGGCGGCCATGAGCCCCCCCGTGGCCCCCAGGCCCACGAGGAGGGTGGACACCGTGGCGTAGTTCCTGGGAAACCAGAGGCTGAAGGCCTTCAGGGCCCCCATGAGGGCCGCGGCCATGCCCACCCCGATGAGGGCCCGCCCCAGGGCGAGGACGGGGAAGCTTTGCGCCAGGCCGAAGACCAGGCTTCCCAGGGCGGCTAGGAGGAGGAAGGCCGGGGTGATGAGCCTGGGTCCGTGCCGGTCCAGCAGCCCCCCTAAGGGGAGTTGGACCGAGGCGAAGGCCAGGTAGAAGAGGCTGGTCATGAACCCAAGCTCCGCCGGCCCAAGCCCCATTTCCGCGGAGAGGTCCTTGGCCAAGACGGCGTTGGCCGAGCGGTAGAAGTAGGAAAGAAAGTAGCCCAGGGTGAAGAGGAGGAAGACCCTTAGCGCCATATCACCTCCGGTTCAAGGCTACCCCCAGGAGGATGAGAAGCCCCCCCAGAAGGGCATCGGGGCTCAGGGGCTCCCCCACGAGGGGCACGGCGAAAAGGGCCCCCGCCACCGGCTCCAGCATGGCAAGGAGGGTGGCTTGGCGGGCGGGGACCCTTTTCACCCCCAGGAGGAAGAGCCCAAAGGGGATCACGGTGCCGAAGACCACCAGGTAGAGCACGGCCAGAACCTCCTTAAGTCCCAAGCCCCAGAGGAGGGGCAGGTGGTAAAGGAGGACGGGGAAGGCGAGGAGGCTCCCTACCCCTGTGGCCACCGCCAGGCTGGTGAAGGGGGGGGTCTTGAGCCCGTAGGAAAAGGCGGCGTAGGCGGCGAAGGAGACCGCGGAGAGGAGCCCAAAGGCTACCCCCACCGCGCCCCCTACCAGGCCCTCGGGCCCCACTACCAGGAGGTAGGCCCCCAGGAGGGCAAGCCCCACCCCCGCAAGGGCTTTGGTGGGAAGGCGCTCCCCCCGGAGGAGGGCGTAGAGGGTGAGGAGGGCCGGGGCCAGGTACTGGAGGAAGATCCCCGTGGCCACGGTGGTGGCGTGGATGGCCAGGTAGTAGAAGGCCTGGGCTCCGGAAAGGGCGAGGCCCACCCTAAGGAGGCGCGGCCTCTCCTCGGGAAGGGGCGGGTGGCGGCGGAGGAGGGGCAGGAGGAGGAGGAAGCTTAGGAGGAAGCGCAAGGGGATGAGGAGCCCGGGGGGGATGGCCTCCATGAACCGGCCCGCCAGGGCCCCGCCCAGGCCCCAAAGGAGCGCGGCGAGAAGGATGGGGATCACCGCCTACCCCCCAGCACCGCAAGCCCCACCCCCACGAGGAGGACCAAAGCCCCCAGGAGGACCAAGGGCCCCGGCACCTCCCCGAAGAGGAGGAAGGCCAGGAGGCTCGCCCCCACCGGCTCAAACAGGATGGCCAGGGTGACCAGGACGGGGGAGATGTGGCGGGTGGCCCAGTTGAAGCTGGTGTGGCCGATGAGCTGGGGGATCAGGGCCATGAGGAGGATGTAGAGGTACACAGGAAGGGGGTATCCGCCGTACCCTCCCCCGAAGAGGTAGGGCAGGGGGAGGAGGAGAAGGGCGGCCGCGGTGTAGGCGAAGCGGATGTACTCCAAGGTGGAAAGCCCCCGCCGCTGGGCCTCCCGTCCGAGGAGGAAGTAAAAGGAAACGGCCACCGCCCCCAAGAGGGCCAGGAGGTCCCCCAGGAGGGGGTTCTTCCCCCCACCCCCCTGCGCGTCCCCCAGGCCGATGAGAAGCCCCCCCGAGAGGGCCACCCCTACCCCGAGGAGGGTGAGGGGGGTGGGCTGTTCCCGGAAGAGGAGCCAGCCGAGGAGGGTCACCCAGACGGGGTTGGTGGTGACGAGGGCGGTGCTGGCCGCCACGGAGGTGTAGGAGAGGGAGGTGATCCAGAAGGCGAAGTGCAGGGCCAGAAAGGCCCCCGCCCCCAGGGCCCAAAGGACCCCTTCTCCCTTCGCGGGCCTCCGCCAGCCCGGGAGGAGAAGGAGGGCGGCCAGGCTCAAGCGGCCTGCGCTCATCACCAGGCTGAAGGCGAGGCTCGCATCCCCGCTGGCCCCTAGGGCGAGCCGCACCAGGATGCTCCCGAAGCTGATGGCCAGGATCCCCAGGAGGAGGACGGCGAGGAGTTTTGCCCCCGAGGGCCGCATGGGAGCATTTTTCCACGAAGGGGCGTATATGACCAGTGGGTCAAGGGGCTTCTGTCCCTTTACCATGGGACCAATGCCCATACCTGGGCTGGTATACTTGCGGCGAAGGAGGACCGTATGGTGACGGTTGCGGTTCCTAAAGAGAGGGCGCCAGGGGAACGAAGGGTGGCCCTGGTGCCCGAGGTGGTGGCCCGCCTGGTCAAGGGGGGGGCCCGGGTGCGGGTGGAGCGGGGCGCCGGCGAGGGCGCCTACCACCCGGACGAGGCCTACCTCGAGGCCGGAGCGGAGGTGGTGGAGCGAGGCGAGCTCCTAAAGGGCGCCAACCTCCTCTTCACCGTCCAGCCCCCGGACGAGGAGCTCATCGGGGGCCTCGAGGCGGGGGCCATCCTGGTGGGCTTCATCCAGGCCCATAAGAACCCGGACCGGGTGCGGGCCCTGGCGGCCAAGAAGGCCACGGTCATCGCCATGGAGCTCATCCCCCGCATCACCCGGGCCCAGAGCATGGACGCCCTCTCCAGCCAGGCCACGGTGGCGGGGTACCTGGCGGCCATCCACGCGGCCAGGCTTTCCCCCCGCTTCTTCCCCATGCTCACCACCGCCGCGGGCACCATCCGCCCCGCCAAGGTCATGGTCATGGGGGTGGGGGTGGCGGGCCTCATGGCCATCGCCACCGCCAAGCGGCTTGGGGCCCAGGTCTTCGCCTACGATGTGCGCAAGGCCGCGGTGGAGCAGGCCCTCTCCTTGGGGGCCAAGCCCATTGAGCTCCCCATCAGCGCGGAAGGGGAGGGGGGGTACGCCCGCGAGCTCACCGAGGAGGAAAAGCGCATCCAGCACGAGGCCCTAAGGGAGCACGTGGCGGGGATGGACGCCATCATCACCACCGCCCAGGTGCCGGGGCGGAGGGCCCCCATCCTCCTCACCGAGGACATGGTGGAGCGCCTCAAGCCGGGCACGGTGGTGGTGGACCTGGCGGCGGAAAGCGGGGGGAACTGCGTCCTCACCAAGCCTGGGGAGCTGGTGGAGGTCCGGGGGGTGAGGATCTACGGGCCGTTGAACCTCCCCAGCGAGCTTTCCGTCCACGCCTCGGAGATGTACGCCAAGAACCTCTTGAACCTCTCCAGCCTGCTCATCGAAAAGGGGGAGTTTGCCCCCAAGTGGGAGGACGAGATCATCCAGGGGGCCCTCCTCATGAAGGAGGGCGAGGTGGTCCATGGGCCCACCAAGGCCCTTCTGGGAGGTGCGTGATGGAGTTTAACCTTTGGGCCGCGCTTTACATCTTCATCCTGACCGCGTTCTTGGGGTACGAGCTCATCACCCGGGTGCCGGTGATCCTCCACACCCCCCTGATGTCCGGCTCCAACTTTATCCACGGGGTGGTGGTGGTGGGGGCCATGGTGGTCCTGGGGCACGCGGACACCGCCCTGGAAAAGGCCATCGGCTTTATAGGGGTGGTCCTGGGGGCGGCCAACGCCGCCGGGGGGTATGCGGTCACCGTGCGCATGCTGGAGATGTTTGAACGGAAGCCCGGCAAAGGGGGTGGGGCGTAATGGACCTCATCCAGCTGGCCTATCTGGTGGTGGCGGTGCTCTTCATCACCGGCCTTAAGCGCATGGCCCACCCCACCACCGCCAAAAGCGGCATCGTCTGGGCGGGCTGGGGCATGCTCCTTTCCGTCCTCGCCACCTTCTTCTGGCCGGACATGGGGAACTTTGGCCTCATGCTCACCGCCCTCCTCCTAGGCACGGTGGTGGCCTGGTGGGCGGCGGTGCGGGTGGCCATGACGGACATGCCCCAGATGGTGGCCATCTACAACGGCATGGGCGGGGGTGCGGCGGCCACCATCGCCGCGGTGGAGCTTTTGAAGGGGGCGTTTGAGAACGCGGGCCTCATGGCCCTGGCCATCCTGGGGGGGCTCATCGGGAGCGTGGCCTTCACGGGAAGCCTCATCGCCTTCGCCAAGCTCCAGGGGCTCATGCGCGCCCGGCCCATCCTCTTCCCCGGGCAGAAGCCCCTGAACCTCCTGGTCCTCCTCCTGGCCGTGGCCTTGGGGCTTTACCTCCTCTTGAACGACGCCACCCCCCTCATCGTCCTCTTCTTCCTCCTGGCCCTCCTTTTTGGCGTCCTCATGACCCTGCCCATCGGCGGGGGGGATATGCCCGTGGCCATCTCCTTCTACAACGCCTTCACCGGGATGGCCGTGGGCTTTGAGGGCTTCGCCGTGGGGAACCCCGCCCTCATGGTGGCCGGCACCCTGGTGGGGGCCGCGGGCACCCTCCTCACCGTGCTCATGGCCCGCGCCATGAACCGCTCCGTCTGGAGCGTTCTGGTGGGGGGCTTTGGGGTGGAGCAGGCCGCGGGGGAGATCCAGGGGAGCCTCAAGCCCATCGACGTGGAGGACGCCGCGGTCATGCTGGCCTACGCGAACAAGGTGGTCTTCGTGCCCGGCTACGGCATGGCCCTCTCCCAGGCCCAGCACAAGGTGAAGGAGCTGGCGGACCTCCTGGAATCCCGGGGGGTGGAGGTGAAGTTCGCCATCCACCCCGTGGCGGGGCGGATGCCCGGGCACATGAACGTCCTCCTGGCGGAGGCAGGGGTGGACTACGACAAGCTCAAGGACCTGGAGGAGATCAACCCCGAGTTCCCCACGGTGGACGTGGCGGTGGTCATCGGGGCCAACGACGTGGTGAACCCCGCCGCCCGCCGCCCCGGAAGCCCCCTTTACGGCATGCCCATCCTGGACGTGGACAAGGCCAAGAACGTCATCGTCATCAAGCGGGGGCAGGGGAAGGGCTTCGCGGGGGTGGAAAACGAACTCTTCTACGCGGACAACACCCGCATGCTCTATGGGGACGCCCAGGACGTCCTCACCCGGCTCACCCAGGCCCTGAAGAAGCTCTAGCGCCGTAGGGGCCCCGCCGTGGGTTCCACGGCGGGGTTCCCTTGACGCCCTTTTAGGCCCTTGGTATAGTACCTACTGCGGTCGGTCCGCGGTAGCTCAGTCGGTAGAGCGGCCGGCTGTTAACCGGTTGGTCGCAGGTTCGAGTCCTGCCCGCGGAGCCAAGAGGGGGGCCTAGGCCCCCCTGGGTCTTTTATTTGGGGGGAAGAGCGGGTATAATCTCCCTTCGTGCGGCCTGCCGGCCGGGAAAGGAGGTGAGGCTTCCCCTAAGGGAGCTCACATGCGCGTATACGAGGTGAACATCATCCTGAACCCCAGCCTGGACCAGACCCAGCTGGGCCTGGAGAAGGAGATCATCGGCCGGGCCCTCGAGGCCCACGGGGCTGAGGTGGAGAAGGCGGAGGACCGGGGGGTGCGCCGCCTGGCCTACCCCATCGCCAAGGACCCCCAGGGCCACTTCCTCTTCTACCGGGTGAGGATGCCCGAGGACCGGGTGAACGCCCTGGCCGCGGAGCTCCGTCTCCGGGACAACGTGCGCCGGGTCATGGTGGTCAAGGCGGTGGAACCCTTCCTCAGCAAGGCGTAAAGTGAAAGCATGGCCAGAGGCCTGAACCGCGTTTTTCTCATCGGAACCCTCACCGCCCGCCCGGACATGCGCTACACCCCTTCTGGGATGGCCATCCTGGAGCTCAACCTGGCGGGCCAAGACCTCATCCGGGACGAGACCGGCCAGGAGCGGGAGCTCCCCTGGTACCACCGGGTGCGCCTTTTTGGCCGCCAGGCGGAGATGTGGGGGGATGTCTTGGAAAAGGGCCAGCTCCTCTTCGTGGAGGGGCGGCTTTCCTACCGCCAGTGGGAGCGGGAGGGGGAGAAGCGGAGCCAGCTGGAGATCCGCGCGGATTTCATTGACCCCCTGGCCCCCGCGGGCCGGGAGACCCTGGAGGACACCCGGGGCCAGCCCCGCCTCAAGAACGCCCTCAACCAGGTTTACCTCATGGGCAACCTCACCCGGGACCCGGAGCTCCGCTACACCCCCCAGGGCACCGCGGTGGCCCGGCTGGGCCTGGCGGTGAACGAGCGCGGGCGGCAACAGGGGGAGGAGAGGACCCACTTCGTGGAGGTTCAGGCCTGGCGCGACCTGGCCGAGTGGGCCGGGGAGCTGAGGAAGGGCGAGGGGCTTTTCGTCATCGGCCGTTTGGTGAACGACTCCTGGACAAGCTCCACCGGAGAGCGCCGCTACCAGACCCGGGTGGAGGCCCTCCGCCTGGAGCGACCCACCCGTGGGCCTGCCCAAGCCGGCGGAAGCAGGCCCCAAACCGTCCAGACGGGTGGGGTGGACATAGACGAAGGACTCGAGGACTTCCCGCCGGAGGAGGATCTGCCGTTTTGAGCACCAAGAACGCGAAACCCAAGAAGGAGGCGCAGGCGCGCCGCCCCCGGAAGGTCACCAAGGTGAAGGCCAGCCTGGGGGAGTTTGACCTTAAGGACTACTGGAACGTGGAGGTCTTGAAGCGCTTCCTGTCGGAGACGGGGAAGATCCTGCCCCGCCGCCGCACGGGGCTCAGCGCCAAGGAGCAGCGGATTCTGGCCCGGACCATCAAGCGGGCCCGGATCCTGGGGCTTCTGCCCTTCACGGAGAAGCTGGTGCGCAAGTAGGGGGACGCCATGAAGGTCATTCTTCTAGAACCCCTGGAGAACCTGGGCGATGTGGGCCAGGTGGTGAACGTCAAGCCCGGCTACGCCCGCAACTACCTCCTGCCAAGGGGCCTTGCGGTCTTGGCCACGGAGAGCAACCTCAAGGCCCTGGAGGCCAAGATCCGCGCCCAGGCCAAGCGCCTGGCGGAGCGCAAGGCCGAGGCGGAGCGGCTTAAGGAGATCCTGGAGAACCTCACCCTCACCATCCCGGTGCGGGCGGGGGAGACCAAGATCTACGGCTCCGTCACCGCCAAGGACATCGCCGAGGCCCTAAACCGCCAGCACGGCATCGCCATTGACCCCAAGCGCCTCCAGCTGGAAAAGCCCATCAAGGAGCTGGGGGAGTACGTCCTCACCTACAAGCCGCACCCCGAGGTGCCCATCCAGCTCAAGGTGAGCGTGGTGAGCCAGTAACCCCTTTCCCGGCAGGCCGCACCCCGGGGGGCCTATGGGCTCCCCGGGCCTTTTTTGGGGCCCCCACCGCCGGGTGGGGTTTTATCGGAGCACCACCCCCGGCTGGACCCGAAGGGCCCTGAGGAGGGGGAGGAGGGAGGAGAGGAGGACCGCCCCCAGGCTTGCCGCGCTCACCAAGAGGAAGTCCCGCCCCTCCATCTTCACCGGGAGGTGGGTGAGGAAGTAGAGTTCCCCGGGGAGGTCCAGGGGCCTTTGGGCCAGGTAAAGCCCCAGGAGGTAGCCGAGCCCGTTCCCCAAAAGCACCCCCCCAAGCCCCAAAAGCACCCCCTCCAGGGCGAAGACCAGGCCCACGGTGGCCCTCGAGGCCCCCATGGCCCGCAGGAGGGCGATCTCCGGGGTCTTCTCCACCACCTTGAGCACCAGGAGGTTGGCCACGCCCAACGCGGCCACGGCCACGATGAGGTAAACGAGAATGCCCAAGACCCGCTTTTGCAGGGCCAGCTGCTCCAGAAGCGTCCTCTGGGTGTCCTGCCAGGCCTGGGGGTAGAAGCGGGTGCCGGCCATCTCCGCCCCCACCTCCTTGGCCCGCCAGGGGTCTTGTAGGCGCACCTGGTAGCCCTGGGCCTTAAGGCCGGCCAGGGCCTCCACGCTCTTTAGGTCCACGAAGGCGTAGGCCGAGTCTATGAGGTAGTTGCCCGTGCGAAAGGAGCCCAAGACCCTAAGCTCCACCCGTTCTTGCAGGGCCGAAAGGGCGTAGATCCGGTCCCCGGGCAGGGCCCCTAGGCTCTGGAGGAGGGCCGAGCCCAGGTAGATCCCCCCAGGCTCCAGCTTTAGGCCCAGCTCCGGGTAGAGCGCCTCTCCCCCCTCCCCCAACCCCACCAGGGTGGCGAAGTCCACCCCCGGCCCCCGGCCGGGCTCCGCAGGCCGGGTGAGGAGGGCCTTGGTGGCGGCGAAGGGGGCCTGGGCCACGGCCTCGGGGTGGGGGGGGAGGGGGGGGAGCCCGGGGGTCAGGCTGAAGAGGACCAGGTGGGGGTAGGCCTTGAGGGTGGCCCGCACCAGCCCGTCCACAAAGCCGTTGGTGAGGGAAAGGGCCAAAAGGAGCACCGCCACCCCCACCCCCACCCCCAGGAGGGCCAGGCCGCTTTGCAGGGGGCGGCGGCGGATGTGGGCCAGGGCCAGGAAAAGGGCGAAGCGCACCCTTCCAGTCTAGGGTTTCCTCCCGCCCGGGTAGGCCACCACCTCCAGATGCACCAGCCTGCGCCCGAAGCGCAAGGCCGTGGCCCGGTCGGGGAGCCACACGTCCACCTTCTCCCGCATCCTGGGGTGCATCACGTCCGCCACCACGAAGACCAGGCCCCGGAAGAGGGGGTCAAACTGGCCCTTGCCCCGGCCGTAGACCGTGCCCAAATCCCTTAGCCGCACCTGGGTGCCGAAGGGGAGGACCTTGAGGAGGTCCCGGCTTACCGCCAGGACCCCGAGCCGGGTGCGCATCCCCGTGGCGGTCACGAAGGGGGTGGCGTCCGTTTCCCGCACGCTGGAGGTGTAGGCGGTGGCCTCGAGGACCATCGCCTTGGGCGCCTGGGCCTTGCCAATGGGCAAGACAAGGAGGAGAAGGAGAATCCAAGGCATAGCGTCCTTTACTATCCCCACCAACCCTTGAAGACCCTGAGAAGGATTAGGCCGGAGGCTCATGCGGCGGGGGCCTTTTTTCTTGGACCCAGTCTTAGGGTAAGAAAATCCCGCCGGATAGGGAGCTTATCCGGCGGGGCTGGATGAGAAAATCCTCTAATCCCTTAAGTTTAGCCTCATCTCTTTCCCAAAGAGCCCCTCAGGGGCAGGGGGTGTTGGAGAGCTCCAGGGTGTACCGTCCGCTCCCCTCCTCGTCAAACCCCGCCCGGGCCAGGCCCCGGTCCCGCACCACGAGGAGGGTGGCGGGGCTTACGGGGGCGCAAGCGTAGACCGAGTCCAGGGTAAGGGGGGTGGGGTCGCTTGGACTCCCATAGAGAAGGACCACCAGGTCCAGGGGGCCGCTGTAGGAGAGGCGCAGGTACCCCGTGGCCGAGGCCACGTTGTAGCGGTCAAACTCCCCCAAAAACTCTATGGCCCCCGTGACCGTGCCCGAAGAGAAGGCTTCGCCCTGGCCCCTTGGGTCTGGGGTGAAGTCCTCCGCGTAGAGGCTCACGGTGTCCCCTGCGGGGGCGAAGTTTTCCACCTTGAGGTAGTAGGCCTTCCCCGCCTGGGCCTTGAAGTTTAGGCGGATCCCGGGGTCCGGGGTGAGGCCTAAGGTCTCGAGGCCCAGGGGGGCCAGTTCGGGCCCCAGGGCGAAGTAGTTCCGGGCCACGCTCACCCCCTGGACCACGTAGTTCCCGTCGTACAGGGTGAGGCGGAGCCGGGCCCGGCCCTCTAGTTGGGCCGAGACCGCCCCTACCCGCACCGGGCCGCTTCCCCCTACCAGGCGGTAGACCTTGACCCCGGGGCGTAGGGTACCGTCCGGGCGTTCCTCTGCCGGGGGTAGCTCCACGGACACGCTTTCCCCCACCCTGAGCTCCCCGCTCACCGGGGCCCCGAGCTGAAGCTCCCCGCACCCCGCCAGGGCCAAGGCAAGGGTGAAAAGCCCCAAGACCTTGCGCATACGTCCCTCCTTAGGACAAAGCTTACCCTCCTGGGCCGGGGGGCGGGCTTTAGCCTCCCTTTACTCCAGGACCCCCAGGTAGGGGTAGAGGTCGGGCCCCCCGGGGAGGATCTCCACCGCCAGATGGGGAAAGGCCTCCACCACCCTTTCCGCCCGTTCCCGCTCCACCCTGGGGCCCAGGAAGAGGGTGAGGACCTCCTTGCCCTCCTGGGCCAGGCGGAGGAGGCGGTCTAGGACCTCTTCCGGCGTCTCCCCCACGGTCACCAGCCTGCCGTCCAGGAGGCCGATGGGCTGGTCCTTCAGGACCTTGACCCCATCCACCTCCGCGTCCCGGCTGGCCCAGGTGACCTCGAGGGTCCGGGCGCCCGCCATGGCCTCCTCCATCTCGGGGAGGAGGGTCTCCGGCTCCTCCTCCGGCAGGTAGCGCACCGCCGCGGCTAGGCCCTGGCCGATGGTGCGGGTCTTTAGGAGGTGGACCTCCTTGCCCAGTTCCCTGGCCAGCCTCGCCGCCTCCTCCGCGGCCAGGAAGACGTTGGGGTTGTTGGGGAGGAGGATGACCTTGGGGTTGGGGAGGCTTTTGATGGCGGAGAGGATCTCCTCCACGCTGGGGTTTTGCGTCTGCCCCCCCGCCACCACCCGCGCCCCCAGGCTCCGGAAGGCCTTGGCCACCCCGTGCCCCAGGGCCACGGCCACCAGGCCCGTGGGGGGCGGGGCCTCCTCCAGAAGGCCCGCCATGGCCAGGATCTCCGTGTGCTGGGCGGTCATGTCCTCCACCTTGGTGCGCACCATGCGGCCGAAGCGGGCCACCGTGGCGAGGAGACCGTCGGGGTCGTCGGTGTGGATGTGCCCCTTCACGTAGCCCTCGGCCCCCACCACCAAGAGGGAGTCCCCGAAGGGGGCCACCGCCTCCCGGATCTTTTCTATGGGCACCTCCACCCCCTCCATGAGGAACTCCGTGCAGTAGCCGAACTCCTCCGTTGCGAAGGCGGTCTGGGCGTAGCGCTCCACCTTGGGGGCCTCGGGAAGGGGAAGCTTAAGGGTGTACCCCAAAAAGCCCTCCAGAAGCCGCACGTACCCCGCCCCCCCGGCGTCCACCACCCCCGCCTGCTTGAGCACGGGGAGGAGGTCGGGGGTCTTCGCCAGGGCTTCCCGCGCGGCCTCCAGGGCGCTTTGCCAAACCTCCTCCAGGGTGTCCCCGCGGGCCCCTTGGGCCGCCGCCCTTGCCACGGTGAGGATGGTGCCCTCCACGGGCTTCATCACCGCCTTGTAGCCGGTTTCCGCCCCCAGGCGCAGGGCCTCCTTTAGGAGGGGGGCCTCGAGGCGCTCCCCCTTGCGCAGGGCCTCGGTGAAGCCCTTCAGGATCTGGGAGAGGATGACCCCGCTATTGCCCCTGGCCCCAAGAAGGCTTCCGTAGGCGATGGCCCGGGCCACCTCGGCCATCTTGGAGGTGTCCTGCAGGTCCAGCTCCCGCCGGGCGGAGCTCAGGGTGAGGTGCATGTTGGTCCCCGTGTCCCCGTCGGGCACGGGGTAGACGTTGAGGGCGTTGAGCTCCTCCACGTACACGGAAAACCAGTCCGTGGCGTAGCGGAAGGCCTGGGCCAGCTCCTCCGGGCTCCAGCTACCCACGCCCCACCCCCACCACGTGCACCCGCACCTGGGAGAGCTCCACCCCGGCAAGCTTCCGGGCGGCGAAGGAAACCCGCTCCGCCAGGGACTCCACCACGGTGGGGATGCGGGTGCCGTAGGCCACCACCACGTAGAAGTCCGCCTGGTACTGGCCGGGCCTAGTGGGGTCTTGGCGCACCACCACCCCCTCGCTCGCCTCCTGGCGCCTCAGGATGCGCACCACCTGGTCCTTAAGCCCCGCGGGGGCCATCCCCACCACCCCCGGGACCTCGTGGGCCGCCAGGGCCAGGATGGCCGCCAGGGCGTTTTCCGTTACCGTGACCCGTCCCCCCATGGCTACCCCCTTAGGGCCTCCTCGGGGGGCGTGTAGGGGAGGCCGAAGGCCTCGGCCACCCCGGGGTGGGTGAGGCGGCCCTCGTGGGTGTTAAGCCCCTTGAGGAGGGCCGGGTCTTCCTTTAGAGCCTCCAGGCCCTTCTCCGCCAGCTTCAGGAGGTAGGGCAGGGTCTGGTTGGTGAGGGCGAAGGTGCTGGTCCTGGGCACCGCCCCCGGCATGTTGGCCACCCCGTAGTGGACCACCCCGTCCACCACGTAGGTGGGCTCCGCATGGGTGGTGGGGCGGATGGTCTCCACGCACCCCCCCTGATCCACGGCCACGTCCACGATCACCGCCCCTTCCTTCATCAGGGGGAGCATCTCCCGGGTGACCAGCTTGGGGGCCTTGGCCCCGGGGACGAGCACCGCTCCGATGAGGAGATCGGCGTGCTGGACGCTCTTCTTGATGTTGGCCTCCGTGGCCGTGAGGGTCACCACCCGGCCCCCGAAGACGTCGTCCAGGTACTGGAGGCGCTTGTGGTTCACGTCCAGGATGGTCACCTGGGCCCCCATCCCCAGGGCGATCTTGGCGGCGTTGGTGCCCACGGTGCCGCCCCCCAGGATGACCACGCTGGCCGGGGCCACCCCGGGCACGCCCCCCAGGAGCACCCCCCGGCCCCCCTTGGGCTTTTCCAGAAACTCCGCCCCCACCTGGGGGGCCATGCGGCCCGCCACCTCGCTCATGGGGATGAGGAGGGGAAGGGAGCCGTCGGGAAGCTGCACGGTCTCGTAGGCGATGCCCGTGACCCCGCTTTCCAGCATGGCCCGGGTGAGGGCCTCGTCCGCGGCCAGGTGGAGGTAGGTGAAGAGGATGAGGCCCCTCCTGAGGAAGCGGTACTCCTCGGGCAGGGGCTCCTTCACCTTCACCACCAGCTCCGCCCCCCAGGCCTCGTCCCGGCCCACCAGGATGGCCCCGGCCCGCTCGTACTCCGCGTCGGATAGGCCCGAGCCCACTCCCGCGCCCCGCTCCACCAAGACGGTGTGGCCGCGCCGCACCAGGCTCTCCACGCCCCCCGGGGTCAGGGCCACCCGGTTCTCCAGGGTTTTGATCTCCTTCGGTACGCCGATCACCATGCTAGGCCTCCTTTACGAACACCCGTTTGATCTTGAGCTTGAAGCCATCGCCCTCCGCGATGGCCAGAAGCCGCCTGCGGGAGTCTACCAGGGTTACGTAGCCCAAGGCGGGGATGGGGAGGGGGATGCCCTCCAAGACCCTCCGCGCCTCGGTGTGGGAAAGCTCCACCACCGGGAAGGGAAGGGCGTCCAGCTCGGGGATGGCCTTGTCGGGGGCCAGCTCGGAAAGGGGCACGGCCCGCTCCAGGCCGATCTTGCCGATGCGGGTGCGCACCAGCCCCGAGAGGAAGGCCTTGGTCTTCAGCATCTCCCCCAGGTCCCGGGCGAAGGCCCGCACGTAGGTCCCGGGGCCCACCAGAAGCCGGATCACCGCGGTGGGGTAGGGGCCTAAGGGCCTGGGCAGGGCCACCTTCCGCCCCCCCTTTTCCGCAAGCCGCCACCCCCGGGCGGAAGGGGCGATGGGGTGGGGGGTGGGGAAGGGGTCAAAGGCCAAAAGCTCCACCTCCAGGTAGCGCACGGGCCTCGGCCCAAGCTCCAAGGGCTTGCCCTCCCGGGCGGCCTCGTAGGCCCGTTTGCCCCCCACCTTGATGGCGGAATAGAGGGGAGGAACCTGCTCTCTCATCTCCAGGAAGCGGGGGAGGGCCGCTTCCAGATCCTTGCGGTCAAAGCGCACCGGGGCCTCCTCGCTCACCGGCCCTTCCGCATCCAGGGTGGGGGTGGTGGCCCCGAAGGAGACCCAGGCCAGGTACTCCTTGTCCTCCCCCGAGAGGAAGGGGACCAGCTTGGTGCTCTCGTCGGAGACCAGGAGGAGGAGCCCCGTGGCCAGGGGGTCCAGGGTGCCCGTGTGCCCCACCCGCCTCGTTCCCAGGCGCCGCCTCGCCTCCTCCACGGCGTGGTGGGAGGTGAGGTGGAGGGGCTTATCCACCGCGTAAAGGGCCATGCCTTAGGGATTCTATCACCCCAGGAAAGGGGGGTAAAATGCCCTTTATGGACCTAGCCGCCCGCTACCCGAGCCTAGGTTTCGCCTGGCCCAGGCCGGGGGTTTTGGAGATCACCTTCCGGGGGGACAAGCTCAACGCCCTCTCCCCGGAGGCCCACCGGGCCCTGGCCCGGGTCTGGAAGGACCTGGAGGGGGTGGAGGGCCTCCGGGCGGTCCTCCTAAGGGGGGAAGGCGGGGTCTTCTCCGCCGGGGGCTCCTTCGCCCTCATCGAGGAGATGCGGGCCTCGAGGGAGGCCCTCCTTAGGGTCTTCTGGGAGGCCAGGGACCTGGTCTTAGGGCCCCTAGACTGCCCCTACCCGGTGGTGGCCGCGGTGGAGGGCGTGGCGGTGGGGGCGGGGCTCGCCCTGGCCCTGGCCGCGGACATCGCCGTGGTGGGGAAGGGGGCAAGGCTTCTGGACGGCCACCTGCGCCTGGGGGTGGCCGCGGGGGACCACGCCGTCCTCCTCTGGCCCCTCCTGGTGGGCCTCGCCAAGGCCAAGTACCACCTCTTCCTGAACGAGCCCCTCACGGGGGAGGAGGCGGAAAGGCTTGGCCTGGTGGCCCTGGCGGTGGAGGACGAAGGGGTCTACGCGAAGGCCCTGGAGGTGGCGGAGAGGCTCGCAAAGGGCCCTAAGGAAGCCCTTCGCCACACCAAGCACGCCCTAAACGGCTGGCTCAGGGCCTTCCTGCCCCAGTTTGAGGTTTCCTTGGCCCTGGAGTTTCTGGGCTTTTCCGGGGAGGAGCTGGAGGAGGGCCTGAGGGCCCTTAGGGAAAAGCGCCCGCCCCGCTTCCCATGAGGCTTCAGGCCTACCTGGCCCGCGCAGGGGTAGGGAGCCGGAGGAAGGCGGAAGACCTCATCCGCCAGGGCCGGGTGCGGGTGAACGGGGCCGTGGCCCACCTGGGCCAGAAGGTGGGCCCCCATGACCGGGTGGAGGTGGACGGGAAACCGGTGGCCCTCCCCGAGCGGGTGGTCCTCGCCCTGCACAAGCCCCGGGGCTACACCACCACCCGCTTTGACCCCCACGCGGAGCGCACGGTCTACGAGCTCCTCCCCCACATCCCCGGCCTCCACCCCGTGGGGCGGCTGGACCGGGACTCGGAGGGCCTCCTCCTCTTCACCAACGACGGGGAGCTCACCTTCCGCCTCACCCACCCCCGGTACGGGGTGGAAAAGGTCTACCGGGTCTGGACCGAGGGGGGCACCCTGCCCGAGGCGGTCTGCCGGCGGCTTTTGGAGGGGGTGGAGCTGGAGGACGGGCTGGCCCGGGCCCTCGCCTGCCGCCCGGCCCCCGGGGGGGCGGTTCTGGTCCTGGCCGAGGGCCGCAAGCGGGAGGTGCGGCGGATGCTGAAGGCGGTGGGCTACCCCGTGCGGCGCCTCCTCCGCACCCAGGTGGGCCCCGTGCGCCTGGGGGACCTTCCCCCTGGGCGCTGGCGCTTCCTGAAGGGGTCCGAGCTTAAGGCCTTGGAGAAGCGGGTGGGCCTGCTGGGGTAGTATAGACGGGATGTTCGCGCCCGGAAACGGACCGGTACAGATCAGCCAGGAGGCCATCGCCAAGCGGGTGGCGGAGCTGGGGGCGGAGATCGCCCGGGACTACCAGGGCAAGACCCCCCATCTCATCTGCGTTCTGAACGGGGCCTTCATCTTCATGGCCGACCTGGTGCGGGCCATCCCCCTGCCCCTCACCCTGGACTTCATCTCCATCAGCTCCTACGGCAACGCCTACAAGACCAGCGGGGAGGTGGAGCTCGTCAAGGACCTCCGCCTCCCCATCCACGGGCGGGACGTGATCGTGGTGGAGGACATCGTGGACACCGGCCTCACCCTCTCCTACCTCCTGGCCTACCTCGAGGCCCGGAAGCCCGCCTCCATCCGGGTGGCCGCCCTGCTCTCCAAGCCCGCCCGGCGCCAGGTGGAGGTGCCCGTGCACTACCTGGGCTTTGAGGTGGAGGACGCCTACGTCTACGGCTACGGCCTGGACCGGGCCCAGTTTGACCGCAACCTGCCCTTCATCACCTCCATCTCCCCGGAGGAAGAATGAGGTACCTGGACCTCATCGCCGTGCTCTTCGCCGCGGTGCTCCTCGTCTCCAACGTGGCCTCCACCAAGCTGGTGGTCCTGGGCCCCTTCACCTTTGACGGGGGCACCCTGCTTTTCCCCTTGGCCTACATCTTCGGGGACGTGCTCACCGAGGTCTACGGCTACCGGAAAAGCCGGAGGGTGATCTGGCTGGGGTTTTTCTCCCTCCTCCTCGCCGCCTTCACCTTCCAGCTGGTTTCGGCCCTGCCCGCGCCGGGGGATGAGGAGAGCCGGCGCTTCGCCGAGGCCTTTGGCCTCCTCCTCGGCCTCACCCCGAGGATCGTCCTGGGGAGCCTTCTCGCCTACTTCGTGGGGGAGTTCGCCAACGCCTACGTGCTGGCCCGGCTCAAGGTGCGCACGGAAGGGCGGCACTTCTGGCTCAGGGCCCTCCTCTCTACCCTGGTGGGCCAGGGGCTGGACACGGGGGTCTTCCTCCTGGTGGCCTTCCTGGGGGTCTTCCCCCCGGAGGTCCTCCTCGCGGTCTTCCTCTCCAACTACGCCTTCAAGGTGGGGGTGGAGGCGGCCATGCTCCCCCTCACCTACGGGGTGGTGGGCTTCCTGAAGCGGGCCGAGGGCCTGGACGTCTACGACCGGGACACGGACTTCAACCCCTTCCGCCTGGCATGAACCCCCTTTTTTCCCACCCCATGGGCGTGGGCACCTGGGCCTGGGGGGACCGGCTCTTCTGGGGCTACGGCCGGGGGTATGGGGAAGGGGAGCTGGAAGGGGCTTTTCGGGCCGGCCTCGAGGCCGGGGTGCGCCTCTTCGACACCGCGGAGTTCTACGGCTTTGGCCTCGCCGAGCGCCTCCTCGGCCGCTTCATGGCCCGAAGCGGCGAACGGCCCTACCTGGTCACCAAGTTCTTCCCCTACCCCTGGCGCCTCTCCCGGAAGAGCCTCCTCCTGGCCCTAAAGGGAAGCCTTGGGCGGCTTGGGGTGGAGGCGGTGGACCTCTACCTCCTCCACTGGCCCTGGCCCCCGGTGCCCTTAAGGGTCTGGGCCTCGGCCCTGGCGGAGGCCTATGAACGGGGCCTCGCCCGGGGCGTGGGGGCCTGCAACCTGGCCCTGGGCCAGCTTGGGGAGGTAAAGGAGGTTTTGGACCGCCACCGGGTGCTCCTTTTGGCCCTGCAGGTGGAGTATAGCCTCCTCAAGCGGGACTGGGAGCCTCACCTTCCGGCCCTCCGCCGGGAGGGGATCGCCCTCATGGCCTATAGCCCCCTGGCCATGGGCTGGCTCACCGGCAAGCTGGACCCCAAGCGCCCCCCCAAGGGCTACCGGGGGGCCAAGTACCGCCCCCTGCTCGCCCAGGTGGAGCGCCTCCTTCCCCCGCTTAGGGCCCTGGCGGAGGCCAAGGGGGTAAGCCCCGCCGCCGTCGCCCTCCGCTACCTCATGGAGAAGGGGGCCCTCCCCATCCCGGGGGCCAAGAACGCGGCCCAGGCCCGGCTCAACGCCGAGGCCCTGCGCTTCCGCCTCACCCCCGAGGAGGTGGCCCTTTTGCAGGCGGCGTCGTAAGCTTTAGGGGGATGCCGGGGATCGCCATCATCGGGGCGCAGTGGGGGGACGAGGGCAAGGGCAAGGTGGTGGACGCCCTGGCCCCGGAGGCGGACTACGTGGTGCGCTACCAGGGCGGGGCCAACGCCGGCCACACCGTGGTGGCCGAGGGGCGGGTGTTCAAGCTCAACCTCCTCCCCTCGGGGGTCATCCACCCCCACGCGGTGAACGTCCTGGGGGACGGGATGGTCATAGACCCCTTCCGCTTCCAGGAGGAGCTTTCCGCCCTGGAGAAGGAGGGCTTCCGGCCCCAGGTCCTGGTCTCCGAGCGGGCCCACCTGGTCCTTCCCCACCACAAGCACGTGGAGAGCCGCCACAACTTCGTGGGCACCACCGGACGGGGGATTGGCCCCGCCTACTCCGACCGGGCCCGCCGGGTGGGGATCCGCGCGGGGGACCTCCTGGACGAGGAGGTCCTGAAGGAACGGGTGCGCCGCCTCCTCTTTGAGAAGCCCAACTCCACCCGGGAGGCGGGCTGGACCTCGGAGGAAAAGGCCCTGGAGGACCTCCACCGCATGCGGGAGATCCTCGCCCCCTACCTCGCGGACACCGGGGCCCTCCTAAGGGAGGCGGTGCGCAAAGGGAAAAGGATCCTCTTTGAGGGGGCCCAGGCCACCCTTTTGGACCTCAACTACGGCACCTACCCCTATGTGACCAGCTCCCACCCCACGGTGGGGGGCATCCTGGTGGGGGCGGGGGTTAACCACAAGGCCATCACCAAGGTCTACGGGGTGGCCAAGGCCTACGCCACCCGGGTGGGGGAGGGGCCCTTCCCCACGGAGATCGGGGGGGCCTTGGCCCACCACCTCCGGGAGAAGGGCGGGGAGTACGGCACCACCACCGGCCGTCCCCGCCGGGTGGGCTGGCTGGACCTGGTGGCCCTGAAGTACGCCTGCGAGGTGAACGGGTTTGACGGGCTGGCCCTCACCAAGCTGGACGTGCTTTCGGGGCTGGAGACGGTGCGGGTGGCCGTGGAATACCTGGACGGAAGCCGCCCTGGGGAGGCCCCGCCGGAAGCGGTGCGCTACCTGGAACTCCCGGGCTGGGGGGACCTTTCCGGGGTTAGGCGGCGGGAGGACCTCCCCAAGAGCCTCCAGGCCTACCTCGAGCTCATTGAGGAGCACACCGGAGTCCCCGTGGTCCTCTTCTCCACCAGCCCCCGGCGGGAGGACACCTTCGGGGCGGTGAGCTGGGTCTAAGGGCCCTGTCGCGGCTTGCGCCGCGACGGGAACCCCACAGAGCGCCCCACCAAAGCGGAAGCTTCGGTGGGGTGATTAGAGGGGCCTTACCCAGACCTCCCGCCTCCTCGGCCCGTCAAACTCCGCCAGGAAGACCTGCTGCCAGCGCCCAAGCTTAAGCCTTCCCCCCTCGGCGAAGAGGAGGAGGCTCACCCCGGTGAGGAGGCTTTTCAGGTGGGCGTGGGTGTTGCCCTCGGCGTGCCGGTCCTTGGGGTGGAGCTTAGGGGCAAGCTCCTCCAGGCGCCGGAGGAGGTCGTGGGCCACGTCGGGGTCCGCCCCTTCCTGGAGGAGGAGGCCGCAGGTGGTGTGGGGGGTGAAGAGGTAGACCAGGCCCGTGTGGCCCGAGAGGGCCTCCTCCACCTTCCGGGTGATGTTCACGAAGCCTTCCCTTGGGGTTTCTACTTGGATGGTCTTCATCCCAGCCGGGTCACGCGCAGGTGGAAGCTCTTCTCCACGGTGAAGGGCCGGTCCAGGTCGCCGAAGGTGCCCTCGGCCCAGGTCCAAAGCCGGGCCATGGCCCGCTCGTGGGCCTCCTGGGGCACCCTTTGGGTGAAGGAGTAAAGCCTTTCCTGGAGGGCCTCGAGGCTCTCCCTGGGGGTCCTCTCCTCCCGCCAAAGGGCCACCTGGCGGGCTTTGGGCCTAAGGCCGAGCCGCCTAAGGGCCTCCTCCACCTCCTTTAGTCTCCTCTGGTGGAGCCCCCGCTCCACGGGAAAGCCCTCTTCCTCCACCAGGGCCCGCCACTTCTCCTGCAGGGCCCACTCCTCCTCCGAGACCACCCGGTCCCAGCCCTCCAGGAGGACCCCCCCGGGCTTCAAGACCCTTAAGGCCTCCGCCAGGGCTTTGGGCCAGTCGGGAAGGAGGTGCCAAAGGTGCACCGCGATCACCGCGTGGACGCTTTCGTCCGGCAGGGGCACCTTCCTGGCGTCCGCCTCCAGGACCTGGACCTTGCGCATAACCCCCGCGGCCTTCTGCCGGAAGACCTCCAGCATGGCGGGGTCATGGTCCAGGGCGATGTACCGGTACCCCCGGGCGATGAGGGGGAGGGCGATGCGCCCCGTGCCCACCCCAAGCTCCAGGAACACCGCTTCCTCCCCCCTGGTCTGGAGGGCGCCCGCCATGGCCGTGGCGATCTGCCCTGCCACCTCCGGGGGGTGGGCCCTCAGGCGGTCGTACGCGTAGGCCACCCGGGTCAAGGTGTACCCCATGCCCCTTCTCATTCTACCGGGTATGCTTTCCCCCATGAAGGGTCTCATCCTGGCCGCGGGCCGGGGCACGCGCCTCAGGCCCCTCACCCACACCCGGCCCAAGCCCGTGATCCGGGTGGCGGGGCGGCCCATCATCCACTACGCGGTGGAGAACCTCCTCCAGGCAGGGGTGGAGGAGATCGGGGTGGTGGTCTCCCCGGAAACCGAGAAGGACCTGAGGCTGGCCCTCGAGGCCTACCCCGTGCGCTACATCCTCCAGGAGGAGCCCCAGGGCCTGGCCCACGCGGTGGGGGTGGCCCGGGGCTTCCTGGGGCAAAGCCCCTTCGTCCTCTACCTGGGGGATAACCTCTTCCAGAAGGGCATCCGCCCTTTCCTGGAAGCCTTTTCCGAGGGGGTGAGCGCGGTCATCGCCCTGGTGCGGGTGGAAAACCCCCGCCAGTTCGGGGTGGCCGTCTTGGAGGGGGAGCGCATCGTCCGCCTGGTGGAGAAGCCCAAAGACCCCCCTTCGGACCTGGCGGTGGCCGGGGTCTACGTCTTCACCCCGGAGATCCTGGAGGTCATCCGGGACCTCAAGCCCTCGGCCCGGGGGGAGTACGAGATCACGGACGCCATCCAGGGCCTGATTGAGCGGGGCCGGAAGGTGGTGGGGGTGGAGGTCCAGGGCTGGTGGAAGGACACCGGCCGCCCCGAGGACCTCCTGGACGCCAACCGCCTCCTCCTGGAGGAGCTTGCCCCCCGGCTGGACGGGGAGGTGGAGGAAAGCCACCTCACGGGCCGGGTGGTGGTGGAGCGGGGGGCGAGGGTGGTGGGAAGCCGGGTCATCGGCCCGGCCTACATCGGCGAGGGCGCGGTGGTGGAGGGGGCCTACATCGGCCCCTTCACCTCCTTGGGGCCGGGGGCGAGGGTGGTGCGGGCGGAGGTGGAGTACGCCATCCTGGAGGACCAGGCGGTGGTGGAGGACTCCCCCCTCCGCCTCCAGGAGAGCATCCTGGGCGTGGGGGCCCAGGTGAAGGGGCGTAACGGCCTCCCCCGGGCCCACCGCCTGGTCCTGGGGGATCTCTCCCAGGTGGAGCTGGCCTGATGCCGGCCCTGCTGGACCTCCTTACCGAGGAGTTCCAAAGCGGCGAGGCCCTGGCCCGCCTCCTCGGGGTGAGCCGGGCCGCGGTGCACAAGGAGGCCCACCGCCTCCTGGAAGAGGGCTACCCCCTGGAGGTGGGGCGGAAGGGGTACCGCGTCCGCCCCGGCACCCCCCTTCCCCATCTCTTCCACCCCCCGGGGCGGTTTGGGCGCCCCTACCGCTACCTGGGCCGGGTGGGGAGCACCCAGGACGCCCTCAAGGCCTGGGCGGAGGAGGGGGCCCCGGAAGGGGCCTTGGTCCTTTCCGAGGTGCAGGAAAGGGGCCGGGGCCGGAGGGGGAGGCCCTGGCAAAGCCGCCCTGGGGATAGCCTCACCTTCTCCCTCCTCCTGAGGCCGAGCCTTCCCTTGGCCGCCTTGGGCCTTCTCCCCCTCCTTTCCGGCCTGGCCCTGTGGGAGGCGGTGGGGGTGGGGGGGCTCAAGTGGCCCAACGACCTCCTGGCCCCGGACGGCCGCAAGCTGGCTGGGGTCCTCCTGGAGGCCAAGGTGGAGGGGGAGGAGGTGGCCTACGCCCTCCTTGGGGTGGGGGTGAACGTGGCCTGGGCCCCCGAAGGGGCGGCACCCCTCCTGGAGTTTGGGGCCTTTTCCCGGCGGGGGATCTTGGAGGCCTTCCTCCTCCGCTTGGAGGCCCTCCTCCCCCTCCTGGAAGACCCCCCCTCTTTCCTCGCCCGCTACCGGGAGGCCTCCTACACCCTGGGCCGGAGGGTGCGGGTGGAAACCCCAAAGGGCCCCGTGGAGGGGGTGGCGGAGGCGGTCCTCCCCGACGGGAGCCTGGTGGTGGGGGGGGTGCGGGTGGCCGCGGGGGAGGTGGCCCTTCTGCCCATTATTGAGTAAGCTGCGCTCATATTTTCCCAACACCCATGCTATACTGAGGGCAGGATGTTCGCTCGCATCTTCACCAAGGAAGAAGCCGACGCCCTCCTCCCCGAGCTCCGGCGGGTCCTGGCCCAGATGCGCCAGGCCAAGGGGGAGCTTAAGGACCTCCAGGCCCGCCTCCCCGAAGCCCGGGGCCTCGAGCGCCGGAGGCTGGAAGAGGAGGCCCGCTTCCTCCTGGGGGCCCTGGAGGCCGACGCCCGCTATTTGGCCTCCTTGGGGGTCTTCCTAAAGGACCTGGACCGGGGGCTGGTGGACTTCCCCGCCCGGGTGGGGGGGGAGGTGGTCTTCCTCTGCTGGCAGGAGGGGGAGCCCGAGGTGGCCCACTACCACCCCCTTTCCGGGGGGTTCAAGGACCGGCGCCCTTTGGGGCCTAACCCGCCCCTTCTCCCGGAGCCCCGCCCCGGCGAAAGGCGGCCAGGCGCCTAAGGTCCTCCTCCACCAGGTCGCTCCGGCCCGCCAGGGATTCCAGGTGGTGCCTTAGCTCATGGAGGAGGGTTTCCCACACCTCCCCCTCCCAGTCAAACCCCTCGTCCGCCACCTCTAAAAAAGAGCCGTAGTAGAGGGCGATGTGCCGACCCAGGCCCTCAAAACCCCCCAGGGCGCTGGGGGGCCCCGGGTCCAGGTACTCCCCGAGCCGCCACACCCCGGGCAGGCCAGGCTCGGGCTTGGCCTCGGGGAGGACGTGGACCCCTTGGAGCCCCTCTTTGAAGGCCTCGGGAATTTCCGCCCAAAGCCGCTCCACCAGTTTTTGAAACGCCCGGTAGGTCATCGGTGGTAGGGGTGGCCCGCCTTGAGGGTGAAAAGGCGGTAAAGCTGCTCCAGGAGCACCAAGAGAGCCAGCTCGTGCTGGAGGGTGAGGGGGGAGAGGGCGAGGAGGAGGTCCGCCCTTTTCCGGACCTCCTCGGGGTGCCCTTCCGCGCCCCCCACCAGGAAGGCCACCCTTTGCCCCTCCCATCCCTGGAAGAGCCGGTAAAGCCCCTCCGTGGTGAAGAGCTTCCCCCTTTCGTCTAGGACCACCTTGAGGTGGCCCTCCGCCTTGGGGAGGAGGGCTTCCCCTTCCCGCACGAAGAGGAGCTCGAGGGGGGCGTACCTTCCGATGCGCCCCGCGTACTCCTCCACCCCGAGCCTGGCGTAGGCCAGCCGGGGCCTGCCCACCGCCACCACCCGCAGGCGCACGCCCCCATCCTACCCCTTGGGGCGGTATACTCGGGGGCGAAGGGAAAGTGGGACCTAACCCCCACCCCGAAAGGAGCCTGAAGCCCTTACCCAGGGCGGGCTGAGAAGGCGCCACAAGCGCCCAAGAAGGAGGGTTTATGGTCAAGGACACCCACCGGTTCCAGCCCTTCACCCCCGAGCCCATAAGGCTCATTGGGGAGCGAGGGGAGTGGCTAGGGGACTTCCCCTTAGACCTGGACGAGGCGGTCCTCCGCCGCATGTACCGGGACATGCTGGCCGCCCGGATGCTGGACGAGCGCTACACCATCCTCATCCGCACGGGCAAGACCAGCTTTGTGGCCCCTTCGGCGGGGCACGAGGCCGCCCAGGTGGCCATCGCCCACGCGGTGAAGCGGGGGTTTGACTGGATCTTCCCCTACTACCGCGACCACGGCCTGGCCCTGGCCTTAGGGATCCCTCCCCGGGAGCTTTTCGGCCAGATGCTGGCCACCCAGGCCGATCCCAACAAGGGCCGGCAGATGCCCGAGCACCCCGGTTCCAAGGCCCTCCACTACTTCACCGTGGCCAGCCCCATCGCCTCCCACGTCCCTCCGGCGGCGGGGGCGGCCATCAGCATGAAGCTCCTCCGCACCGGCCAGGTGGCGGTCTGCACCTTCGGGGACGGGGCCACCAGCGAGGGGGACTGGTACGCCGGCATCAACTTCGCCGCCGTCCAGGGGGCCCCGGCGGTCTTCGTGGCGGAGAACAACTTCTACGCCATCAGCGTGGACTACCGCCACCAGACCCATAGCCCCACCATCGCCGACAAGGCCCACGCCTTTGGCATTCCCGGCTACCTGGTGGACGGGATGGATGTCCTGGCCAGCTACTACGTGGTGAAGGAGGCGGTGGAAAACGCAAGGCTCGGCAAGGGGCCGAGCCTGGTGGAGCTTCGGGTCTACCGCTACGGGCCCCACTCCTCCGCGGACGACGACAGCCGCTACCGCCCCAGGGAGGAGGTGGAGGCCTGGAGGAGGAAAGACCCCATCCTCCGCTTCCAGCGCTTTTTGGAGGCCCGGGGCCTCTGGACCCTGGAGTGGGAGGAGGACCTCAAGGAGGAGATCCGCGCGGAGCTGGAACGGGGCCTGAAGGAGGCCGAGGAGGCGGGGGAGGTGCCCCCCGGGTGGATGTTTGAGGACGTCTTTGCGGAGATGCCCTGGCACCTGAAGCGCCAAAAGGCCCTTCTAGAGGAGGAGCTCTGATGGCCCTCATGACCATGGTGCAGGCCCTGAACCGGGCCCTGGACGAGGAGATGGCCCAGGACCCCCGGGTGGTGGTCCTGGGGGAGGACGTGGGGAAAAGGGGCGGGGTCTTCCTGGTCACGGAGGGGCTTCTCCAAAAGTACGGCCCCGACCGGGTCATGGACACTCCCCTCTCCGAGGCGGCCATCGTGGGGGCCGCCCTGGGCATGGCCGCCCACGGCCTCAGGCCCGTGGCGGAGATCCAGTTCGCGGACTACATCTTCCCGGGGTTTGACCAGCTGGTGAGCCAGGTGGCCAAGCTCCGCTACCGCTCTGGGGGGCAGTTTGCCGCACCCCTGGTGGTGCGCATGCCCTCCGGGGGCGGGGTCAAGGGGGGGCACCACCACTCCCAAAGCCCCGAGGCCCACTTCGTCCACACCGCGGGGCTTAAAGTGGTGGCCGTCTCCACCCCTTACGACGCCAAGGGCCTCCTGAAGGCCGCCATCCGCGACGAGGACCCGGTGGTCTTCCTGGAGCCCAAGCGCCTCTACCGGGCGGTGAAGGAGGAGGTGCCGGAGGAGGACTACACCTTGCCCCTGGGCAAGGCCGCCCTTAGGCGCGAGGGGAAGGACCTCACCCTGATCGGTTACGGCACGGTGATGCCCGAGGTCTTGAAGGCCGCGGAGGAGCTTCAGGGGGTGGGGGTTTCCGCGGAGGTCCTGGACCTGAGGAGCCTCATGCCCTGGGACTACGAGGCGGTGATGAGCTCCGTGGCCAAGACCGGGCGGGTGGTCCTGGTCTCCGATGCGCCCAGGCATGCGAGCTTTATCAGCGAGGTGGCGGCCACCATCGCCGAGGACATCCTGGACATGCTCCTGGCCCCCCCCATCCGGGTTACGGGGTTTGACACCCCCTACCCCTACGCCCAGGACAAGCTCTACCTGCCCACGGTGACCCGCATCCTGAACGCGGCCAAGCGGGCGTTAGAATACTAGGGGAGGTTCCATGCGCTTTAAGGTGGTGCTGGAAAAGAGCGAGGACGGGGGGTACACGGTGTACGTGCCCGCCCTTCCAGGGTGTATCAGCGAGGGGGACACCTTGGAGGAAGCCTTGGCCAACATCCGGGAGGCGATTGCCCTTTACCTCGAGCCCCTAGACGAGGAGATTCCCGAGGGTGTGGAGTTGGCTGAGGTGGAGGTTTGAAGGTCCCTTCCCTTTCCTACAAGAGGGTGATTGCGGCCCTGGAAAGGGCGGGGTTCCAGCATGGAGAAGCGCTTGGGTGGAGAGCGGATTGTGGTGATCGTCCCCGCCCACATCCCCATCAAGCGCTCTACCTTGGCCAGAATCCTTAAGGATGCCCGCCTGAACCTTGAGGAGTTCTTGGACTTATTATAGGGGAGAAAACGATGCCCAAGGAAATCCTGATGCCCGAACTCGCCGAGAGCGTGGTGGAAGGCGAGATCGTGAAGTGGCTGGTGGAGGAGGGAGCCTACCTCAAAAAGGACCAGCCCTTCGTGGAGGTCATGACGGACAAGGTCACGGTGGAGCTACCCTCCCCCTACGAGGGGGTTTTGCTGAAGAAACTGGCCCAGGAGGGGGAGGTGGTGAAGGTCCACGCCCCCATCGCCCTCCTGGCAGAGCCCCACGAGGCCCAGGCCGGTGTCCCCGTCCAGGCCCAGGAGGAACGCTCCATCGTGGAGCCCGGCCTCCCCCCCAAGGACGAGGGGGAGGCCCTTTCCCTCTTCAAGCCCGACACCCGGGAGGTGGCGGTGAAGAACCCCTTCCTGGAGAAGGAACGGGGAAGGGAAAAGGAGGAGGCCCCGCCGGGAAGGGTCCTGGCGGTGCCTGCGGCCAGGAAGCTGGCCCGGGAGCTGGGCATCCCCATCGAGGAGGTGCCGGGCTCGGGGCCCTTGGGCCGGGTGCGGGTGGAGGACGTGCGGGCCTACGCGGAGAAGAAGGCTGGGAAGGCCCTCGAGGAAGCCCCCAAGGCGCGGGAGGAGGTGCCTGCCCCCTCCTTCCCGCCCCCGCCCCGCTACGTCCCCCCCAAGGGGTACGAGGGGCTGGAGGAGCGGGTGCCCCTTAAGGGGGTGAGGCGGAGCATCGCCCAGGGCCTCTGGCAGAGCCACCTCTACACCGTGCGCACCCTCAACGTGGACGAGGCCGACCTTACGGAGCTGGTGGCCCTACGCGAGCGGCTAAAGCCCGAGGCCGAGCGGCAGGGGGTGAAGCTCACCTACCTCCCCTTCATCTTCAAGGCCGTGGTCCGGGCCCTGAAGAAGTACCCCATGCTGAACACCAGCCTGGACGAGGAGCGGGGGGAGATCGTCTACAAGAAGTACTACAACTTAGGGATGGCGGTGGCCACGGAAAGGGGGCTTCTCGTGCCCGTGATCCGGGATGTGGACCGGAAGAGCCTCCTGGAGCTTGCGCAGGAGATCGCCCTTCTTTCGGAAAAGGCCCGGGAAGGCCGCCTGAGCCCGGAGGAGGTCACGGGCTCCACCTTCACCGTGACCAACATCGGCTCCGTGGGGGGCCTCATGAGCTTCCCCATCATCCACACCCCGGACGCGGCCATCCTGGGGGTCCACTCCATCAGGAAGCGCCCCTGGGTCCTAAAGGACGGCTCCCTCGGGGTGCGGGACATCATGCTCCTCTCCCTCTCCTTTGACCACCGGTTGGTGGACGGGGCCGAGGCGGCCATGTTCACCCGGGAGGTGATCCGGCTTCTGGAAAACCCCGACCTCCTCCTCCTGGAGGCCTAGAAGGAGAACGCTATGGAAACCTACGACCTGATCGTGATCGGCACCGGCCCCGGGGGGTACCACGCGGCCATCCGCGGGGCGCAGCTTGGGCTTAGGGTTCTGGCGGTGGAGGCGGGGGCCGTGGGGGGGGTGTGCCTGAACGTGGGCTGCATCCCCACCAAGGCCCTTCTCCACGCCGCGGAGGCCCTCCACACCCTAAAGGCGGGGGAGGCCTTCGGGCTCAAGGCCAAGGCCGAGCTGGACCTAAAGGGCCTCGGGGCCTGGCGGGACAGCGTGGTGCGCAAGCTCACCGGGGGGGTGGGGACCCTCCTTAAGGGGAACAAGGTGGAGCTGGTCCAGGGGTTTGCCCGGTTGGTAGGCCCCAAGGCCATAGAGGTGGGGGGGAAGCGCTACGAGGCGAGGAGCCTCATCCTGGCCACGGGGAGCGAGCCCGCCGCCCTTCCCGGCTTTCCCTTCGGGGAGGACGTGTGGGACTCCACCCGGGCCCTCAAGGTGGAGGAGGGGGTGCCCGGGCGGCTTCTCGTCATCGGGGGCGGGGCGGTGGGCCTGGAGTTCGGCCAGATCTACCACCGCCTGGGAAGCCAGGTGACCCTGATCGAGTACATGCCGGAGATCCTCCCCCAAGGGGATAAGGAGACCGCGGGCCTCCTCCGCCGGGCCCTCATGAAGGAGGGGCTTGTCATCAAGACCGGCACCAAGGCGGTGGGCTACGAGAAGAAGGCGGACGGCCTCCACGTGCGCCTCGAGCCCGCGGAAGGGGGGAAGGGCGAGGAGATCGTGGTGGACAAGATCCTGGTGGCCGTGGGCCGGAAACCCCGCACGGAGGGGCTGGGCCTCGAGGCCTTCGGCATCCTCCGGGACCCCAAGGGCTTCATCCAGGTGAATGGCCGCTTGGAAACGGCCGTAAAGGGGGTTTACGCCATCGGGGATGCCGCCCGTCCTCCCCTCCTCGCCCACAAGGCCATGAAGGAGGGCCTCATCGCCGCGGAGAACGCCGCGGGGCGGGACGCGGCCTTTGATTACCAGATCCCCAGCGTGGTCTACACCGACCCCGAGTGGGCCTCCGTGGGCCTCACGGAGGAGGAGGCGAAACGGGCCGGCTACCGGGTGAAGGTGGGCAGGTTCCCCCTCTCTGCCTCCGGCCGGGCCCTCACCCTGGGGAAGACGGAAGGGCTGATCAAGGTGGTGGGGGACGAGGAGACGGACCTCCTCCTCGGGGTGCACATCCTGGGCCCCGCGGCCAGCGACCTCATCGCCGAGGCTGCCCTTGCCCTGGAGATGGGGGCCATGGTCACCGACCTGGCCCTCACCGTCCACCCCCACCCTACCCTGTCCGAAGGGCTCATGGAGGCGGCGGAGGCCTTCCACAAGCAGGCCATCCACATCCTGAACCGCTAGCCCCCCGTTTGGGGCCCCCGCCAAAGCGCAAGCTTTGGCGGGGTGTTCATCGAATCTCCGTGCCCCCCCAGGCCTCGAGGACCTTCAGGGCCTCCACGTGGTCGGCCTCGCCCCCGAGTTCCCGCTTGGCCACCTCGTAAAGCTCCCGGGTGAGGCGAAGGAGGGGGCTTGGGGCCTTCTCCCTGTCCAGGACCCCCATGGCGATGCCCAGGTCCTTCACCAAAAGGCCCAGGGCGAAGGTCTTGGGGAAGGCCCGGGTCAGGACCCTTTCCGGGATGAGGTTCTCCGTGGCGTTGGAGCGGCCCGAGGAGGCGTTGATGACCTCGAGGGCCTTTTCCGCGGAAACCCCCTGCTTGACCAGGGCCACCAAGCCCTCCCCCGCCGCCCAGAGGTTCACCGCCAAAAGGGCGTTGTTGATGGCCTTCACCGCGTGCCCCGCCCCCACGGGGCCCACGTGGACCACCTTCTTGGCGTAGGCCAGGTAGGGCCGCACCGCCTCCACCCCTTCCTCCGGCCCCCCCATCATCACCGTGAGGGTGCCCCGCTCCGCCCCCGCCGTCCCTCCGGACACCGGGGCATCCAGATAGACCACGCCCCGCTCCAATAGGCGCTCCGCCAGTCTCCGGCTCGCCTCGGGCTCGCCGCTCGTGGCGTCCACCCAGTAGGTGCCGGGGCGGAGGTGGGGGAAAAGACGCTCCGCCACCTCCGCCACCTCCTTGGTGGTGGGGAGGCAGGTGAAGACCACCCGCGCCTCGGCCACCTCCTCCAGGGGCACCGCCTTTGAGCCGAACTCCGCCTGGTGCCTCAGGGCCTTCTCAAAGGTGCGGTTCCAGACCAGGGTGGGGAAGCGCCGGGCCAGGTGCCCCGCCATGGGGTAGCCCATGGCCCCAAGACCGAGGAAGGCCACCTTGTCCATAAGGGGGTTTTACCACAGCCGCAGGGCCTTGGCCAGGCCCCTAAGGAGAAGGAGGAAGAGGAGACTGAAGCCCATGGCCACCCCCAGGAAGACGAAAAACCCCGGGCCAAAGCCCCCCCCTAGGACCATCTCCCTGAGCCATAGCCCCGCGGGGAAGGCCAGGAGCCAGGTGAGGAGGAGGTTGCCCCAGGTGGGCCTCCGGTAGGTGCGGAGGAAGGGGGCGAGGAGGAGCCAGACGAAGAGGACGGGGAGGAGGTTCCGGGCAAGGCCGGGGAGGTCTATGGGCCTCCCGTGGGCAAGGAGCCCCACCCCGGCGAAGAGGAGGAGGGCGAGGAGGTCCAGGAGGAAGAGCCTCACCGCGCCTTGGCCTCCAGGAAGACCCTGTCCGCCCGGTAGGAGCTCCGCACCAAGGGCCCGGCGAAGACCTCGCGGAAGCCGAGCTCGTACCCCCAGGCCTCGTACTTCTTAAACTCCTCCGGGGTCACGTACCGCTCCACGGGAAGGTGGGCCGGGGTGGGGCGGAGGTACTGGCCCAGGGTGAGGATGTCCACCCCGGCCGCCCGCAGGTCTTGCATGGCCTCCAGGATCTCCTCCTCCGTCTCCCCCAGGCCCAGGAGGAGGCTGCTTTTGGTGAGGGCCTCGGGGCGGTAGCGCTTGGCGTGGGCCAGCACTTTTAGGGTCTGCTCGTAGCCCGCCCGCGGGTCCCGCACCTTGCGGGTGAGGCGGCGCACGGTTTCGAGGTTTTGGGCGTAGACCTCAGGCCCCGCGTCCAGCACGGTCTCCACCGCCTTGAGGTCCCCCTGGAAGTCTGGGGTTAAGGCCTCCACCAAGACCCCGGGGGCCCGCTCCTTGATGGCCCGGATGGTCTTGGCGAAGTGGCCCGCGCCCCCGTCCGGGAGGTCGTCCCGGTCCACGCTGGTGAGGACCACGTAGTTCACCCGGAGCCGGGCGATGGCCTCGGCCACCCTTAAGGGCTCCTCCGGGTCCAGCCAGCCCCTGGGGTTTCCCGTGTCCACCGCGCAGAAGCGGCAGGCCCGGGTGCAGACGCTTCCCAGGATCATCACCGTGAGGGTGCCGTGGTTCCAGCACTCCCCGATGTTGGGGCACATGGCCTCCTGGCAGACCGTGTGGAGCTTGAGCTCCCCCACCAAGCCCTTCAGGGCCTGGTAGCGTTCCCCCGCGGGCAGGGGGGCCTTGATCCAGGAGGGCTTCCTCCGGTCCACGGGCTCCGGCCGCTCCTGGGCCAGGCCGTTCTTCACCACCTTGAGCTCGATGCGCTCCCCGTCTGGGCTGACCAGTTCTAGGGTTCTAAACTTGGGCGGCACGCCCCCTCACCTCCGCTTCCCAGCCGAACACCTGGGCGAAGGCCCGCACCACCTGGGCCTTGGCCTCCTCCATGGGCACCTTTCTCCCCAGAAGCTTCTCCAAAGAGATCACCCCTTTGCCCTTGAGCCCGCAGGGGATGATGACGCTGAAATCGTTCAGGTCGGTGTTCACGTTGAGGGCGAAGCCGTGGAAGCTCACCCCCTCCTTCACCGCCACCCCGATGGCGCAGAGCTTGTCCTCCCCCACCCAGACCCCCGCGTACCCCGGGGTGGGGTAGGCGGAAAGGCCGTAAGCGGCGGCCACCCTCACGATGGCCTCCTCGATCTGGCGCAGGAAGCGCCGCACCTCCCGCTCCACGGGGAAGATGGGGTAGCCCACGAGCTGCCCGGGGCCGTGGTAGGTCACGTCCCCGCCCCGCTCCACCCAGTAGAGTTCAAAGCCGTTTTCCCGGTACCAGCTTTCCGGGAAGAGGAGGTTTTCCCCCGTGGCCTTCCGCCCCAGGGTGATCACCCGAGGGTGCTCCAGGAGGAGCAGGGTGGGGGGGCGGAGGCCTTCCTTCACCTCCCGGTGGACCTCCTTCTGGTAGGCCCAGGCTTCCTGGTAGGGCACGAGGCCGAGGTCCTCCACCCAGAACTTCACAAGCCCTAGCATACCCCCTCGCGCCAGGGCCCGTGGGGGGCCGGTTGCACAAAGGGGCGGCCTGGTTTACACTCCTAAGGGCGGGCCGGTGTAGCTCAGCGGTAGAGCAACCGCCTCGTAAGCGGTAGGCCGCCGGTTCGAATCCGGCCACCGGCTCCACACCAGAACGCAAAAACCCCGCCTTACTCTCAGGGCGGGGGTTGCTTTTGACCAATAACTGACCAATAAGGAGCTTAAGCCTGGGGGTAGCCTCCATGACCCTTGAGGAGGGTTTGAAGGTCCAGAACATAGCCCCGGCGTTCCTCCTCAAGAACATGGCGGTACACCCTGAGGGTGATGTCAAAGGAAGCGTGCCCGAGGCGTTCGCTTACCACTTCCAGGGGCACCCCCCGGGCCAGCATGAGGGAGCCCCAGGTATGCCGGAGGTCATGGACCCTACAAGGGCGGATGCCAGCTTGCTGGCAAATACGCCTTAGGGCGTGATTGGGATAGTCAGGATGGACCGGAGTCTTCCCACCCTCCCCAGGGAAAACCCAGGCTTCCTTGAGTGCTTCCGGGGGAAGCTTCTGGGCAAGCTCCTCATACCGGGACTTGAGGGCTTGGAAGAGGTCAAGGGGGAGAGGAAGGACCCTTCGGGACTTGGGCGTTTTGGGGGTGCTGATTTCACCCCCTGAGCCCACCTTGCCCCAAGTCCTTTGCACCCTGAGTTCCCCCTTCTCAAAGTCAATGTCCCCCCACTTGAGGCCAAGGGCTTCTCCCTTCCTCAACCCCAGGCCCAGGAGGAGGCGGAAGAAAAGCTCAAGGGGGTGGCCCTCAGCGGCCTGGAGGAGGGCTTCAACCTCGTGGGGCTCAAGGGCCCTTCCCGGCTTCTCGGGAGGCGCTTCCCTTCCCTGAGCTTTACGGGGTGGCCTTACCAGGCTCACAGGGTTTCTGGCTATGAGCTCAAGCCGGACAGCCTCGTCAAAGAGGGCCCGGAGGAGTTGGTACACCTTGAGGGTTGTCCTGGGGCTAAACCCTTCCTTGACCAAGAAGTCCATAGCCCCCTGGATATGGGAGGGTTTGACGGCTTGGAGCTTGAGGCTTCCCAAGCCCCTACCTTTGCCCCGGAGCTCGGGCATGACCAGGCTAAGGTCTTCCAGGTAAACCTGAACGGTCTTGGGCTTGACTTCTTGGGCCTTCCGTTCAAGCCAGGTTTTGGCCCATTCGGCGAGGGTGAGGAGGGAAGGGTCAACATAGGTGCCCCTTTGCAGACTTACCCGGAGCTCCGCGAGCTTTTCGGCCACTTCCTGCTTGGTCTTGCCGTAGACGGAACGGGTCTTCTGCCTGCCGTCAGGCCATGTGCCCACGGTCAAGATGCCTTCCCAACGCCCATCCTTGCGCTTGCGGATGTGGCCTTCTCCCTTTGCCCGTTTCCGCTTCATCTCTGGATTGCCCTACCAAATCCGTTCTCGGTAATACTCTTCAAGGGTCTTGCCTTCAGCTTCTGCCTTAGCCTTGTCTATTAGCCTTTGCCGCCATGTTTCCACAAGCTTGCTTGCCGCCAAGAAGAGAAAGGTGGACTGCTTATAGAAATCCTCCCATGTTTCCGGGGGATTTTCTCCTCCTTGACTTTTTTTAATGAGCTCTTCTGGGTTACTTGCCCAATCCTGCCAAGATACTTGGCCCGTCAGATACAAACTGACCGCTTGCCTAATGAGCTCGGATATGGCTATGCCGCGCCTTTTAGCCTCTGCTTTGACAAGAGCCTGCATCTCTGGGTCCATGTAAACATTCAGAAAAGGGGTCTTGGGTTTTCCGGACTTTGTCCTGGGCATGCTCTACATGGTACCCCAGACATGGTACCCCAGAAAGTCAGACGGAGCTAAGGGGTGGCAGTAGAGCCCTGGCCGAAGTGGTCAAGCTGTATCTTGACACTACTGAGTTTTCATGCTCCAATAGTGGTGGGTGGGAGCCATGAAAAAGGGAGAGCTTTCCCGGGAGAGGCTTCGGGAGAAGGCGCTTCAGAAGGGGGTAAAGGCCATAGCCCTTAGCCCCGAGGAGTTTGCCGGGGCGATAGGAGTGAGCCTTTCCACCGTTTACAGGCTCATTCGTACCAAGCGTATTCCCTCTGCTCGGCTTGGTAAGCGCATTCTCATCCCCCTCAGCGCCGTGGAGGAGTTTTTGAACGGGGAGAGGGAAGAGGAGGAGGTGGCCCATGCCCGGCGTTGAGGAGCCTGGGAGGGGCCGCGCCTTCAAGCGGCTCCTGAGCGTGCCTGAGGCGGCGGAGCGGCTAGGCCTCCCGGTCAATCTTGTCTACCAGTTTTGCCGGGCCAAGCCGGAGCATCCCCTTTTCATGCCCCATATCAGGCTCGGTAAGCGCGTCTATATTCCACCGGAGGCTTTGGAACTCTGGGTGCAGAAGAACACGGTTGGCTTGTCGGAGGTTTCTGGGGAGGAAGCCTTTTGGCGGCAGGAAGGAGAGGCGTTGGAGGAATAGGAGGGGACTATGGTCAAGGTCAAGGAAGCGGTGGTGCAGGAGGAAGGCCGGGTTTTGGAGCAAGTGGTGGTGGAGCTCGGATGGGCCCGCCTGCCTGAGCTTTTGGCCTTCGTGGAGGAGCTCAAGGCCAAGGTCAAGGAGCTTGGGGCCTCTGTCCTGGAGGCCTCCTTTGAAATGCAGGCCGTGGTGGAGGGCACCAGCCCTGACCTTGTGCAGGAGCTCAAGGCTTGGGCCAAAGAACTTGCTGACCCCCTGGGGAGGAGCCTGGGGGTCAGCGTTCGGAGGGGGTAGCTGATGGTGAGGCCAAAGGGTGGTGCTTTCTTCAGCGTAAAGGACTGGGAGGCGGTTAGGCAAGCCCTTTTGCGCCTGAACGAGGAAGGGCTTGCCCCCCACCTTCTCCTTTTGGTGGAGGGAGTGGAGGTAGGCCCTCACCTTTCCCCCGCGTGGTGGGAGGGCCTTAGGGAACTGCTTGAGGCTTTAGAGGCTCTGGGGGTCAGGGTTTGCCCCGTGGTGCAGTACCGGGACCCTGAGGAAGGCTTCAGGGAAGTGGACCTTGAAGGCCTCCTTCGGAAGGTGGCCTCCGTGGGGGAGGGGGTATATGGCGGATCACGGGAGGCTTCCATGCCCCCTTTGGAGGGGCAAAATCCCGTTTGGAAGGGCAATCCGCGGGGAGAGGTTGCCGGGCTTTCCCTGAATACCCTTCCCCCCCTTGCTGGTGGAGGGGGTGGGAGGAAGCCCCCGCAAGTGAGCGTGGGGGCCTTGGGGGAGGGGAAGCCGGATGACTTCTTCCTCCTCCTCGGAACCCTCCTTTACGGCTTGACCAGCCTTTGGGAGGTTTGGCGTTCCCGAAAGGCGAGGGGGAGGGCTGTTGCTCACGAGGAGGAGGCTTGGGCATGAGCGTTTTGGAGCACATCCTTTTCCAAACCCGGGCCCGTCCCTCGGGGAAAAACCGCTGGATAGGGCATTGCCCGGCCCACGAGGACCGGGAACCTAGCCTTTCCATCCGGCTTACCTTTGACGGGAGGGTCCTTCTCCATTGCTTTGCAGGGTGCCCTATTGAGGCGGTTTTGGCGGCTTTGGGCCTGGAGTTTCGCGACCTTTTTGATGGGGTGAGGAGGGGGGCCTTTGAGGCCTGGCCCCCTCCCCCCTATCGGGGAGAGGCCAAGCCGGACGAGAAGCGCCGGAAGGCCTTACAAAGGCTTTGGGGAGAGGCCATTCCCCTTGAGGGGAAGGGGGCGGAACTGGGGCGGCGCTACCTCGAGGCCCGAGGCCTGAACCTCGAGGCCGTCCTCCCCGGCCTCCAAAACCTGCGCTTTCACCCCTCCTTGGAGTACCGGGAGGGGGGGAAGGTCCTGGGGGTCCTCCCTGCCCTCCTGGCCCGGGTGGAGCACCCTCAACACGGCTTAGTGGCCCTCCACCGCACCTATTTGAGCCCGGACGGGAGGGGCAAAGCTCAAGTCCCCTCCCCCAAAAAGCTCACTAAGGCCGTCTTTGAGGGGGCCACAAAGGGCGCGGCCATAAGGCTTTATCCCCTGGAAGGGGAGGCTTTGGCCTTGGCCGAGGGGATAGAAACCGCCTTGGCGGTGCGGGAGGCCGGGCTTTTGCCCGTTTGGGCCACGGTGAGCGCCAACGGGTTGGAGTGGGTAGAGCTACCCCAAGAGGTGCGAAGCGTCCTGATAGCGGCAGACCACGACCCCAGGGGCTTGGAGGCCGCCCACAACCTGGCTGGCCGCCTGTTCCTTGGGGGGGTGAGGGTTTCCGTGCTGGCCCCTTCCTGGGAAGGGAAGGACTGGCTAGATGTGCTCAAAGGGGCCAAGGCGGAAGGGGGGAGGGTCCATGGTCAAGGCTAACTTCCTGGCGGACTTGGAGCGCTTGAAGAAGCCCATCCCCTTTTCTCCCGAGGGGCTTCCCGAACCTGCTCCTTTGGAGGAACTAGGGGAGGAAGAGCTTCCCCCCTTCCCCGGGGAAATCCTTCCCGGGGAGCTAGAGGCCTTTTTAAGGCCCTTCGCTGAGCGTTTGGCGGTGGAGTACGGTGCCGTAGCCATCACGGCTTTGGGCTTGGCCTCAGGCCTCCTGGCGGGGCGCTATGTGGTGCAACCCGACCCCCAAAATCCCACTTGGCGCGAGGGGGTCAACCTTTGGGTTGCGGTTATCTCCGACCCCGGCACCAAGAAGACCCCCATCCTCAAGACCTTGGCGGAGCCCCTTTACGAGCTAGAGGCCCACTTCCAGGAAGAGTATGAGGAACGGCGGAGGACCTATGAACTGGAGCGCCAAGCCTGGCAGGCCAGCAAGCCCCAGGAGCGGGGGCCAGAGCCCCAGGAGCCCAGGGCCTTCCGGGTCCTGGTGGAGGACGCGACCAAAGAGGCCTTGGCCCAAGTCCTCAAGGAAAACCGGGGCGTTGTGGCGGTGTATGACGAGCTCAAGGGCCTCTTTAGCACCTGGCAGAGGGTGGACCGCCAAGCTGACCGGGCCTTTTACCTGAAGGCCCATTCCGGGGGAAGCCACCGGGAGGACCGCATGGGCCGAAAAGGCCACTTCGTGCGGGACATGTGGCTTGCCATCGTGGGCTTCATCCAGCCCGGGCCCTTTCGGCGGCTCCTGAAGGAAGCCGCCAAAGGGGGGGAAGAGGCGGACGGCCTGGTCCAGCGCTTCGTGATGGTGGAAGGGCGGCTTCTCCCTTGGAAGAAGGAGCGGCCCAGCGTTCCTAGGGAAGCCCAAGAGGCCTACAAGGCCTTCATGAAAGGCCTTTGGCAATCTCCCGAGGGAGCACCCAGGATTTTGCGCTTCGCCCCGGATGCCCAGGAGCTTTGGTACGAGTGGGAGGACGAGGTGGAGCAGGAGGCCCGGGATCCGGACCTTCCTCCTTCCTGGAAGGCCTATCTTGGCAAGCGCTTGCTCCTCACCGCCCGCTTTGCCGGGGTTTTGAGCTTGGTGTGGAAGGAGGGGGAATGGGTCAGCGCGGAAAGCCTTCTTCGCGCGATTGAGCTGGTGCAATGGGCAGACGCTCACGCCAAGCGGATTTGGCGGGGGGCAACCCGGGGGGACTACTCCCCTGCAAACCGGGTAGCCGTGAGGATTTTGGAGCGCGCGAGGGAAGGCAAGCTACCCGAGCAAATCACGCCCAAGTGGGTTTGGGACCTTGGCTTTGCGGGGATAGAAAGCGTGGCTCAGGCCGCCAAGGTCCTTCAGCGCCTGGCGGAAAAGGGCTGGCTTCTTGAGGTCCAGCCCCGCAACCGCAATAGGGGAGGCAAGGCCTTCGTTCTTAACCCCAAAGTCCTTGAGGGCTTAAAGCCCGAGGAGCTTCAAGGGGCATAGGGTAGGCCTCTTCTCCCCCGCCCCATACCAGGGCGGGGGCCTTTCTATCCTTGGTGCTCCTCAAGGGGCGATGGGGGGTGAGCTTAAAAGAACGGGTTTTCTTGACCCTTGCCTTTCCTTTTTCCCTTAAAAATCGCCCTTTTCTAAAGGGGGGTAAGCACCCCCCTTTAACCCCCCTTTAGGCGTTCTGGAGCCTGCTTTCTAAAGGGGGGTTCAACCCCCCTCAACCCCCCTTTAGAAAAACTGAAGCCGTGCCAAAAATCCTAAAGGGGGGTTGAGCCGCAGATTTTACCCCCCTTTAGAACTTGCGTCCTGGACGGGAAAAGTCCTCCTAAAGGGGGGTAAAGGGGGGTTAAAGGGGGGTAAGCGAGAAGAGGGCATTTTCCCTGTCTGGGACGGCGAAAACCACTTCCTAAAGGGGGGTAAAGTGGGGGGGTCGCCCTTTTATATCCTGAGGGGGGTGGCTGAGGTGAATGGTCAAAAGGCCTTTGGGGTGATGCTTTTAGGCCTCATAGCCCTCTACTTCACCCTTCAGGGGCGTAAGGAGCCCCCGGCTCCTCCTCCCCCTCCTTCCTCCTCTCCTCAAGGAGAGGCCTCCCCTACCTGCCAAGCCCGGATGTGGGCCGCCACCCTGGGCTACCAGGAGGTGCGCTTACAGCTTGAAGGGCAAGCCTCCCTCATCCGCCTGGCATGGCCCCAGGGGAGCCTTGAAGTGGAGACCCCCCGGGTGTGCTCGGCGGGGGAGTGCCGGGTGCCCATTCCCCCAGGGGTGAGGCCCGTGGAGGTGAGGGTGGACGCGTGCCCCCCTATCCGCCTGGGGGAGTGAGGGCCTGGGGTCAGCCCCTCCCTTCCAGGGGGGGCACCCTTACCACGGTCAGGCCCTCCTTCTTGGCCGCCCGGTAGAGGGTTCGGTCAAAGGTGAGGAGGGCGGTGTCCGGGTAGAGGCCCCTGAGGAAGAGGGCCCCTTCCAGATGGACCGCATCCGCCCCCTTGAGGGGGTGCCTTTCGCATAGGCGGGCCGCCCTCATGTGGCCTTCCAGGGTGGGGGTGAGGACTTCCAGGTACTCCCAAAGCTCGTAGAGCTCCCGGAGGGCCTTGCGGTAGAGGGGACGGGTGAGCCTGCCGTCCCTCTGCATGGCGTGGAGGACCCCCACCGCTTCCGGGAGGGCGAAGGCGCTTGCCGCGTGGGCTTGGGCCTGGGAGAAGGCTTCTCGGGCCAGGTCAGAAAGGTCCTCCCGGAGGAGGACCTTGAGGAGGCCGCTGGTTTCCAGGAAGAGCCTCAACGCCTTTGCTCCTGGAGGTAGGCGAGGCTGGGCTTCCCAGGCTTGGGCACCACGGGCTCAGGTAGGGGAGGCTTTCCCTTCTTGCGGGGAGGGGTGATGAGGAAAGGGGCCTCTTCCTTGGGTTTGGGCCGCGTGCTCCTGGGCATGCCCTCAGTCTACCCGGCCAGGAGGCCCGGGCAAAGCGCCGGGTCAGGGTGAAGGGTGTCCCCTGGGGGCGAAGGGGCTTTCGGGGCCTTGGGGCTTCCACCCCCTTCTTCCTTTCCTCTTGGGGGAGGGCCCTCACCGGGGGGAGTCCCGAGGAAGGGGCGAAACGCCCTTTATCCCTCGGGGAGCCTCCTCCTATCCTTGGGGCATGGCGGTCCTGCAGGGGCACCGGGAGGGGGAGGAGGGCTTCCGGGAGGAGCCTCCTACCCCCTACCGGGGGGAAGGCCCTAGAGGAGGGAGGATGGGGCATTTGGAGCTCACCGAGTGGCAAAAGCGGGTGCTTGGCTATCTGGCCCAGGCCGGAGAGGCCCGCCTTTCCGAGGTGGCCCGGGCCCTGGGGGCGGGGGAGGCGGGGCTTAAGGACCTTTTGACCCGCCTGAAGGCCCGGGGCCTGGTGGAGAGCACCGCAAGGCGCACCTGGAGGCCCACGGGCCAAGGGCTTTTGGCCCTAAAGGGGGTGCCTTCCCGCCCCTCCTCCCTGGCGGCTCATCCCGGCTTTGCTTCCCTCCTTGCCCTCCTTCCCGTCCCCGAGTACCGGGCCCTCTTGCGCCTTACCGTGGCGGTGGCCTACCTGAGGCGGAAAGCCCCCCACTTGGGGCCCATGCCCTGGCTTGGAGCCTATGGGCCCCCAGGAACCGGGAAAAGCACCGTGGGGGAGGCGGCTTTGGCCCTGGTGGGAGGGCGCTTCTTTGATGTGCGGGCCATGACCCCAGGGGAAGCCTTGGGCAGGAGGCGGCAAACCCAGGGGGGAGGCTGGGAAGTGGAGCCCCCCGCCACCTTGGAGGGGCCTATAACCGTCCTGGATGAGCTTGGGGAGGCCCAAGCCGAGCTTCAAAGGGCCCTTTTCGCCCTGGTCAACGACCGCCCCACGGTGCTCATAGAGGGGCAGGAGCTTCCCCACCGGGCCGCCATCTACGCCACATGGAACCCCGAGGCCCGGGAAGTGCCCCTCCCCGAGGGGGCCAAGAGGCGGGGCCTCCTCCTCAACACCGCCCCCTATGTCCGCACCCTCCACAAGGCCTTTCTTCGGGAAGGGGTAGGCGAGAGGCTGAGGGAGCTTTTGGACACCTACCCCTCCCCTTGGGTAGACCTAGAGGCCCTTCCTTCCCCCAACCTCGAGGGCGTGGACCCTGGGCCCCTCAGGGAGGCCCTTTACCGCCTGCTCACCCCAAAGGGCAAGGGGGAAGTACCCCTAGGGGCCCTCAGGCCTCTTGCCGTGGCCTACAATACCCTTTACTTTCCAGAAAAAGAGGCCTCCTTGGTGGAGGTGGCCTACGACATGGCCCTTCTCCTGGCCTCCAGGCCGGGCCTCCTCCTCCCCGGATGGGCCAAGGCCCTTCAAGGTTTGCGGGGAGGCCTTCCCCTTGAGGAGCCTACCCCCCAAGAGGGAAGCAAGGACTACCGGGCCCGTATGGAAGAGTGGGGGAGGCGGAAGCGCTTGGAGGCCGCCTTGGCCCGCCTTACCCGGGAGCTTCACCGCTACCGGAGCCTGACCCGGGAGGAAGAGGTGGCCCGCGCGGAGCTTTTGGGCAAGGTGGAGGCCTTGAGGGAGGAACTGGGCAAGGAGGCCTCCCCCGCCCCCTTGGAGGCCTTGGAGGAGGACGGGAAGGCCTTGCTCCGAGCCATGGAGGAGCTTTTGGAGCGCATACGCCACCGCCTTGAGGTAGAGAGGAAGCGCTTGCTGGAAGAGGCGAAGAGCCTCAAGGCCCAGGCCTTAGAGGCCTACAACCTGGCCCAAAAGCTCAAGGCCCTGGCCTATAGGAACCCGGAGGAGGGCATGCGCCTTTTGGAGGAGCGCGGCATGGTCCAAAGGGTAGCCGTGGCCGCCCTCCCCGCCCCCAAGGAGAAGCCCCCAGAGGAGCGGGTCATGCAGGGTTTTAGCGTGGCTTTGGGCCTCCTCCTAGGGCTTTCGGGAAGGCGGGAGGGGTGGAGCCTAGCCCTGGAAGCCGCCCTCCCCAAGGCCCCGCCTTCCCTAGCCCCCGTTTGGACCTTCCAGGGGCAGGAGGTGAAGGACTTGGCCCGCTTCCTTTGGGAGATGGCAAACCGCCTGGAAGGGTGGGCGCGGCAAAACTCCTCCAAAGCGCAGTCCCTGAGGGAAAAAGTCAGGGGTTTGGCCTGAGGATAGACCAAGATTTTGACCAATAAGCAACGGGCAACAGCAGGAACCAACGGCGACCAAAACCCCCCTAAAGGACCCTTTTGAACGCTTTTCACCACAACCGCCTTCCCCAAAAGCCCGGTTTTAGGGGAGCTCGTAAGCGGTAGGCCGCCGGTTCAAATCCGGCCACCGGCTCCAGACCAAGCCCCCTGGCCTGGCGAAGGGCCAGGGGGTGGTTTTTGCGTAGGATGGGGGCGTGGAAGCCATCGTCCTGGCAGGAGGGCATGAGCCCTGGGCGGAGAAGTACGGGGTGCGGAGCAAGGCCCTGGTGCCCTTTAAAGGGAGGCCCATGGTGGAGTGGGTCCTCGAGGCCCTGGTGGGGGCGGGGCTGGAGCCCATCTACGTGGGGGAGAACCCCGGCCTAACCCCTGCCCCCAAGCGCACCCTAAAGGACCGGGGGAGCCTCCTGGACAACCTGGAAGCCGCCCTGGCCCACGCGGAGGGGAAGGTCCTGGTGGCCACGGGGGACATCCCCCACCTCACCCCCGAGGCCGTGCGCTTCGTGCTGGAAAAGGCCCCCGAGGCCGCCCTCGTCTACCCCATCGTCCCCAGGGAGCGGGTGGAGGCCCGCTTTCCCGGAAACCGCCGCACCTACGCCCGCCTGCGGGAAGGGGTCTACACCGGGGGAAACCTCCTCCTTCTGGACAAGGCCCTCTTCTTCCAGGCCCTGCCCCTGGCCCGGCGGGTGGTGGCCCTGAGGAAACGCCCCCTGGCCCTGGCCCGGCTGGTGGGGTGGGACATCCTCCTTAAGCTCCTTCTCGGACGCTTAAGCCTTTCCGAGGTGGAGGCCCGGGCGGGGCGGATCCTGGGGGTGGAGGCCCGGGCCCTTCCCGTGCCCTACCCCGAGGTGGGGGTGGACGTGGACCGGGAGGAGGACCTGGTAAGCTAAGCCCATGCGCACGGTGAAAGAACTCCGCCTGGCGGGGCTTTTCGCCTACCTGGCCGCCTTGGTGGTGGGGCTTCTTCTATCCCTCCTCCTCCACGCCCTCTTGGGGGGTGGGGGGCGGCTTGGGTGGGAGGGGTTCAACTTCTATGGGCTTCTGGAAGGGCTTTTCTTCCTCTTCGCCTTCACCTTCACCCTCTACCTGGCCCAGCAGGCGGTGCGGGTGCCCTGCGCCACCCTCCTCACCGCGGGGCTCATCGCCCCTAGGCCCGCCTACCGCCTGGCCAAGCCCCTGCCCAAGGTGGAGGCCCTCGAGGCCTACGAGGGCCGGGGGGTGGCCCTTCTGGTCCAGGAGGGGCGGCCGGTGGCCCTTCTTGGGCTTTCCGACGGGGTCTTGCCCCTGGAGGAGGTGCCGGGGGTGGAGGCGGAGGTGGCGGTGTCCGAGCTCCTCCCCCTCTTCTTCCGCAGGCCCTTGGTCCTGGTCTACCGGGGGGAGGAGGTGGTGGGGGCCATCCCCCGGGAAGCCCTTGACAGGCCGGGCCTTGGCCTAAAATAGGGGGGAGCGGATGCTCGGGAGGTGAAGGATGCCGCACGTGATCTGCGAGCCCTGCATCGGCGTAAAGGACCAGTCCTGCGTGGAGGTCTGCCCGGTGGAGTGCATCTACGACGGGGGGGACCAGTTCTACATCCACCCCGAGGAGTGCATCGACTGCGGGGCCTGCGTGCCCGCCTGCCCGGTGAACGCCATCTTCCCCGAGGAGGACGTTCCCGAGCAGTGGAAGTCCTACATTGAGAAGAACCGCAAGCTGGCGGGTCTGGGGTAGCCCTCAGCGCGGCTGGAAGCGGTGAGGGCTGAGGGGCCGCACGTACCACTGGATGGCCGGCCCCCCGTCCTTCACGTAGCGGAACCCCTGGGCCAGGAAGAAGGCCTTGGCCCGGGGGTTGTTGCCGTAGACCACCGCGTAAAGCCGCTCCATCCCCGCAAGGCCCTCCACCAGGTGGGCCAGGGCCCGTTGCCCAAGCCCCTGACCCTGGTGGTCCTCCCGGATGAGGAGGAGGCTTAGGGTGGCGTCCCCCTCCTCGGGGTAATGGAGCTTGTAGTCCAGGTAGCCCAAGGGTTCCGGTCCCTGGAAGAGCAAAAAGGCCCGCCGCCTGGGGTCCTGGGCCAGGGTGTTCAGGTCCTGGAGGACGTCCTCCAGGGTGGGGAGCTCCATGCCGATCAGGGTGAAGTAGCCGGGGCTTCCCCGGTAGACCTGGTGGACCAGGGGGGCCTCCTCCTCCAGGTTGAGCCCCAGGGGGCGGAGTTCCAGGCTTAAGGTCCGCATCCCGCCCATGCTACCCTTCCTGTCCTTAGGATGGGGTGAGAAAAAACCCTCCCCGGGGTCTTCCGGGGAGGGCTTCCTCAAGCCGTTACTTGCGGGCCGGCTCCACCACGGTGACGTTCACCGCCTGGGGGCCCTTGCCGTTCTTGCCCGGCTCCACCTCAAAGGTGACGATGTCGCCCTCGTTCAGGGTGCGGAACCCCTTGGCGTTGATGGCGCTGAAGTGGACGAACACGTCCGTGTCGCCTTCGCGCTCAATGAAGCCGTAGCCCTTCTCCGCGTTGAACCACTTGACCCGACCCTTCTGCATACCGCTCCTTCTTCTTCCGCGACCCCAAGAGGGCGCGTATCCGGGCCTCGAGGGCTTGCTTTGACCCAAGGGGCCTCCTCGAGGGGGCCCGGAATATCTCACTATACCACGAGGGGGCTATTTCCGGAAGAACCCCTTGAGCCTCTCCCAAAACCCCTCGGGGGCCACCTCCTCCCCCACCTCCTCCGCGTAGGCCCTTAGGAGCTTTTGCGCCTTCGGGGAGAGCTTTCTCGGCACGGAAAGCTCCACCACCACCCTCAAGGCCCCCCGCCCCCGCCCGTGGGGGTAGGGGAGGCCCTGGCCCTCCAGGACGAAGACCTCCCCGTGGCCGGTGCCCGGGGGGAGGTCCAGGGGAATGGGGCCCTCGAGGCCCGGCACCTCCACCCGGACGCCTAGGGCGGCCTGGGCCAGGCCGATCTTGAGGCGGTACACCAGGTCGGCCCCCTCCCGCTCCAGCGTGGGGTGGGGCCGCACCTTGAGGCGGACGTAGAGGTCCCCGGGGCCCCCAGGGGCCAGGTTGCCGTACCCCGGGACCCTCAAAAGGTGCCCCTCGTCCATCCCCGGAGGGATCCGCACCGTAAGCCTTTCCTCCCGGGCCACCCGCCCCCGGCCGTGGCAGGTGGGGCAGGCCTCCTTCAAGAGGAACCCCTGGCCCCGGCAGTGGGGGCAGGCCGAGCGCTGGAGGAGGGTGCCGAAGAACCCCCGGCGGTAGGTCTCCACCACCCCCTGCCCCCCGCAGGTGGGGCAGGGGGTCCGTTGCCCCCCCTGGCCCCCGCAGGCCTCGCAGGGCACCAGACGGGCGTAGGCCACCTCCACCTCCTTTCCGTGGAGGAGGTCTTGGAGCTCCACCTCCGCCTGGACCTCCAGGTCCTCCCCCCTGGGGGCCTGGCGGGCGGGGCGGAAGCCGAAGACCTGGCCGAAGAGGTCAAAGAGGTCCTCCATCCTAAGCTCCGGCTCCCCCAGAAGCCCCCGGTCGTACTGGGCCCGCCTTTCGGGGTCGGAGAGGACCGCGTAGGCCTCGTTGATCTCCTTAAAGCGCTCCTCCGCCGCCTTATCCCCCGGGTTGCGGTCGGGGTGGTACTTGAGGGCCAGCTGGCGGTAGGCCCGCTTGATCTCCTCCTGGGTGGCCTCCCGGCTCACCCCCAGGATGGCGTAGTAGTCCTTCATCCCCACCTAGCACTTTACAAGCTTCCCCCCCTTCTGCTAGAGTGGGCCCCAATGAGGCTCCTGCGAGCTATCCGGTAGGGGGCCCCTTCCTTCGGGAAGGGCCCCCCCGGTCTTGGCCGCGGGGGCCTCGCTTTTTGGAGGCCAAGATGCTGCTCCTCACCCCCGGACCCACCCCCATCCCGGAACGCGTGCAGAAAGCCCTTCTGCGCCCCATGCGGGGCCATCTGGACCCCGAGGTCCTCGCCGTCAACCGCGCCATCCAGAAGCGCCTCAGAACCCTCTTCGGCGCGCCGGAGGGGGCGCTTTTGGCCGCTCTTGCGGGTTCAGGGAGCCTGGGCATGGAGGCGGGGCTCGCCAACCTGGACGCTGGTCCCGTGCTCGTCCTGGTGAACGGGGCCTTTTCCGCCCGTATGGCGGAGATGGCCAGGCTCCACGGCCTGGACCCCACCGTCTTGGAGTTCCCCCCCGGAGAGCCCGTGGACCCCGAGCGGGTGGCCCGGGCCTTGAAGGCCAAGCCCTACCGCATGGTGGCCATGGTGCACGGGGAGACCAGCACCGGGGTCCTGAACCCCGCGGAGGCGGTGGGCGCCCTGGCCAAGGAGGCCGGGGCGCTTTTTTACCTGGATGCGGTGACCACCCTGGGCATGCTCCCCTTCTCCATGGAGGCCATGGGGGTGGACTACGCCTTCACGGGCAGCCAAAAGTGCCTCTCCGCCCCTCCGGGGCTGGCCCCCATCGCCGCCTCGCCCGAGGCCCGGAAGGCCTTTCAGGCCAAGCGGGGCTGGTACCTGGACCTGGAGCGGGTGGCGGAGCACTGGGAGCGGGGGGGGTACCACCACACCACCCCGGTCCTCCTGCACTTCGCCCTCCTCGAGGCCCTGGACCTGGCCCTGGAGGAGGGGATCCCCGCGCGGGCCAAGCGGGCCCAGGAGACCTACGCCTGGCTTTTGGGCGAGCTTTCCGCAAGGGGCTTCCGCCCCTACCCCAAGGGGAGCCCCCTGCCCACGGTCCTGGTGGTGCGCCCCCCCGAGGGGGTGGAGGCGGACCGGCTGGTGAAGGCCCTCTACGGGGAGGGGGTGGCGGTGGCCGGGGGCATCGGCCCCACCCGGGGGCAGGTGCTGAGGCTCGGCCTCATGGGGGAGGGGGCGCGCCGGGCCCCTTACGAGGCCTTCTTGAAGGCCCTGGACCGCGTCCTAGCCCTGGCGTAGGAAGAAGTGGCCGTAGACCAGGGCCAGGGCCATGCGGTAGAGGGCGAAGGGGGTAAACCCCACGCGCTCCACCAGGGCCAAAAGGGCCCGCACGGTGAAGAGGGCGGTGATCAGGGCGGAAAAGAAGCCCAGGCCTAAGAGCCCCCACCCTCCTTCCGGAACCTGGGGGGCGCTTTTTAGCAGGTCGTACCCCACGGCGATGAGCATGGTGGGGAGGGCCAGGAGGAAGCTGAACTCCGCCGCCCCCTTCCGGCTTAAGCCCACGAGGAGCCCCCCCAGGATGGTGGCCCCGCTCCGGCTGGTGCCGGGGATGAGGGCGGCCAGGCCCTGGAAGAAGCCGATGAGGAGGAGCCCCCCCAAAGGCACCTCCAGGGCATCCTGGTAGCGGGCCCTTTGGGCCAAGCGGTCTGCCAGGAGGAGCACGAGCCCCACCCCGAACAGGGCCAGGACCACCACCCGGTCGTCCCCCAGGATCTCCCCCTTGATGAGGGGGTAGAGGAGAAAGCCCATGGCCCCGGTGGGCAGGAAGGCCACCCCCACCCTGAGCCAAAGGGCCTGGTCCTTTAGGAAGCGGCGGCCGTAGAGGAGGAGGATGGCCAGGATGGCCCCCAGCTGGATGGCGATGAGGAAGGTCTTTAAGAAGGCGTCCTCCTCCACGGGCAGGCCCAGGAGGTGGAAGAGGAGGGTGAGGTGGCCGGTGGAGGAGACGGGCAAAAACTCCGTTAGGCCCTCCACCACCCCGAGGAGGAGGGCTTCCCAAGCGCTCATGGGGCCCATGCTACCATGGGCCTTGTGGAGGTCTCCGTCCTCATCCCCGCCGCCGGGGAGGGCCAGCGCTTGGGCCTAGGCCCCAAGGCGTTCCTAAAGGTGGGGGGGAAGACCCTTTTGGAGTGGACCCTTTCCGCCTTCCAGGAGGCGGCGGAGGTCCTGGTGGCCCTGCCCCCCGGGGTCGAGCCCCCTAGAGGCCTGAGGGCGGTCTTCCTGGAAGGGGGGCCCACCCGCCAGGCCTCCGTGGCCCGCCTCCTACAGGCGGCAAGCCTCCCCCTGGTCCTGGTGCACGACGTGGCCCGGCCCTTCGTGAGCCGCGCTTTGGTGGAGCGGGTCCTCTCCGCCACCCGGGCCCAGGGGGCCGCGGTGCCCGTCCTTCCCCTCCCCGACACCCTCATCCGCCCCGAGGGGGAGGCCTACGGGGAGGTGGTGCCCCGGGAGGCCCTGCGCCAGGTCCAGACCCCCCAGGGCTTCTTCACCGCCCTCCTACGGGAGGCCCACGCCTACGCGGAGAAGAAGGCCCTTTCCGCCACGGACGACGCCCAGCTGGTGCGCGCCCTGGGCTACCCCGTGGCCCTGGTGGAGGGGGAGCGGGCGGCCTTCAAGATCACCTACCCCGAAGACCTCCTCCTGGCGGAGGCCTTGGCCCGGGTATGGAGCGCGTAGCGGTGGGCAAGGTCAACCTGGGGCTTTCCCTATTGGGAAGGCGGCCCGACGGCTACCACGAGCTCCACACCCTCTTCGCCGCCCTTTCCTTCGGGGACCGGCTCCTTTTGGAGCCCATCCCCGAGGGCATCCAGTTCCGGGGGCGCTACGGCCGCAGGAACCTGGCCTACCGGGCGGCGGAGGCCTACCTGGAGGCCGCGGGCTGGCCTGGGGGGGTGCGCATCGTTCTGGAGAAGGCCCTTCCCGAGGGGGCGGGGCTTGGGGGAGGGAGTTCGGACGCGGCCCAGGTCCTCCTGGCCCTAAAGGAGCTTTACCCCAAGGAGGTGGACCTCGAGGCCCTGGCCCTCTCCCTGGGGGCCGATGTCCCCTTCTTCCTCCGGGGCGGGGTGGCCGAGGGCCGGGGGGTGGGGGAGCGGCTTAGGCCCCTCGCCCTTCCCCCCTTGCCCGTGGTGGTCTTCGCCCCGGGGGTCCGCCTCCCCACCCCCAGGGTGTACGGGGAGGTGAAGCCCCACGACTTCGCCCCTGAGCTCCCGGTGGAGGAGATCGTGAGGGCCCTGGAAGGGGGAGAGGAGCCCCCCTACTGGAATAGCCTGGAAGGCCCCGCCTTCCGCCTCCACCCGGAGCTTAAGGAGGTGAAGGCCAGGCTCAAGGCCCTGGGGCTAAGGGGGGTGCTCCTTTCCGGTTCGGGGAGCGCCTTCTTCGGCCTGGCGGAGGACGAGGCCCACGCGGAGCGGGCGGCCCGGGCCCTCCGGTATCATGGGTTTGCCCGGGCGGGCTGGCTTGGGGGTGGGTATGGATCGCTTGGAGGCCTTGCTGGGGCCAAGACAGGAGCTTCTTCATGAGATACAGGCCCTGCCCATCCGCTGGGACCGGGAGCGGTTCCTCTTCTGGCTGAAGCAGGACTACCCCTTCGTGGAGGCCCTCTACCGTTACCTGGTGGGCCTTCTCTCCGAGGCGCCCCAGGCCCACCGCCCCCCCTTGGTCCATGCTCTTTTGGCCACGGTGGAGGAGCTGGACTGGCTTCTTTCCCAAGGGGCAAGCCCAGGGGATCCCGTCCACCCCGTGCGCCGGGCCTACATCGACCTCCTGGAGGAGATGGGGGGGCTCCCTTATCCCTACCGCCTGGTCCTCTTTTACTTCCTAAACCGGCTTTTCCTCGAGGCCTGGAACGCCCACGTCCAGGGGGAAGGCCCCTGGCAGGAGCTTTCCGAGCACTGGTCGGCCCCCGAGTTCCAGGCGGTGCTCTTTGACCTGGAGGTCCTGGCCCAGGGCCTGCTTTCCCAGCTGGACCCCACCCTTCTCCAGGGCTACCTCCTCCGCATCCTGGAGATGGAGAAGGCCACCTGGAGCCTCCTTTTGTGAAACGTATGGGGCCCCCGCCGAAGCGGAAGCCCTAGTTGAGCTCCTCGCCCCAGGCGTCCTCAAACAGGCGCTTGGCCTCCTGGAGGGTGATCTCCAGGGTCTGGGCCACCTCCTCGGCCAGGAGGTAAATGGCCCGCCGCAGGGCTTGGCGGTCCAGGTCGGGCAGGCCCCGTTCCAGCTCCCAGGCCCTGAGCTGCCCCGCCATCTGGGCGATGCGGTAGGGGTTGCCGTCCGCCAGGATCTCGCTGGTCTTGCGGTGGCGGGCGGCCCACTGCTTGGGGAGGGGCATGCGGCCGTTTTTAAGGAGGTCCAGGATGACCGGGACCTCCTCGGGGCTCAAGGCCTTGCGCATGCCCACGCTTTGGGGGGCTTCCACGGGTACGTAGGCCTTGGAGCGGGAGCCGGGGAAGTCCACCTGGTAGTAGGATCGGCTCACGCCGCTGACGCTCCTTTGGGCGATGCCGGCCACCACGCCTACCCCGTAAGGGGGTAGGACCACCTTGTCCCCGGGACGGAACTCTTTCACGGCGCCACTCCTTTCCGGAGCACCAGAAGGAGGTGCTCCATGTAGGCTTCGGTTTCCAGCTGGGGGCTGCACCCCAGGGCCGCGATCACGGCGGCGGTGGGGCGGGGGGAGAGCTCGGGCCGCACCGCCCCCTCCTCCTGGCCGCTCCGGATGAGCTCCTCCAGGAGGTGGAGGTAGTGCTCGTGGAGGCCCTTGAGCCAGGGGGTGGGGTCCTCCATGGCCTCCCGGGCCACCGCGGCCCAGAGCCCCCGCCACTCGTCTATCCAGGCCAGGCGCTTCTGCAAGAGGGCCTCGAGGCGAAGAAAAAAGGGCGCCTTCCGGCGCACCTCCTCTTCCACCTCGCGGTAAAAAGCCCAGGTTCGCTCCTCCACCAGGGCCTTTAGGAGGTCCTTTTTGTCGCGGAAATAGAGGTAGATGGTGCCCTTGCCCACCTCCGCTCTCCGGGCCACCTCCTCCATCTTGAGCCCGGAAAGCCCCCGCTCCCGGAGGACGGCCAAGGTGGCCTCGAGGATGGCCCTCTTCTTTTCCTTGGCAAGCGCCCCCGAGGGGGATACCGTCGCGGCCACGACCCCCAGTTTACCACAGGCCCCTTTCCCTTTCATGAGGAAGGCGCTACCCTAAAGGGTATAGGAGGTGAACATGCGCCAGGGCTTCTTCGCCTTGCTCACCGCCGATCCCCTCCGGGGCGCCCTTCGCCGGGTGGAGGCCCGCCTTTTGGAGGAGGCCCGGGGGGAAGCCCTCTTCCTCGTCCCCTACCCCTTGAGGGACCTGGCCGAGGCCTGGCGCCTGGTCTACCGGGACCTGGGCCTTAAGCGGGGCCGGGTCCTCTACCTGAGGCGGCGGGAGGAGGCCTTTGACCCGGAGGTGGCGGGCCAGGTGGCCCAAAGCCCCCTGGTCCTCCTGGCCGCAGAGGGCCTGCCGGAGTTTTTGGATCTCATCCGGGAGAGCCTCCTCCTCCAGGCCCTCCTGGAGGTCCACCGAAAGGGGGGCGGGGTGGTGGCCCTGGGGGAGGCCGCGGGGCTTTTAGGGGAGGCCGCCTTTTACGCCCTGGAAGGGGAGGTTCGGGCCCGGCTGGGTCTCGCCCTCCTTAAAGGCCTCGCCCTCCTGCCCAAGGTGGAGGAGCGGGGCCGCTTTCTCGCCCTCTCCCGCCTGGTGGCGGACAACCCCGACCTGGTGGGCCTGGGCCTCTTGGAAAACACCGCCCTCCGCCTCCTTAGGGGCCTAGGGGAGGTCTGGGCCGGGGAGGTGACCCTGGTGGACGCCGGGGGGGCGGAGTTCACCCACCGGGGGGTGAAGGGCCTCCGGGTGGACGTTCTTTCGGAGGGCGAACGCTTCCTCCTGCCCGGGCTAGACTAGGGGCATGCCTTCCGGCCGCGTTCACGAGGCCATCAACCTCACGGTCCTGGGGGCCCTGGCCCTCCTGGGTGTGGAAACGCAGGGCCCGGTCTTCTGGGAAGACCCCCGCCTCCTCCCCTTCGCCCTGGGCTACCTGGGGGGCACCTTCCTCCTAAGCCCGGACCTGGACCTGGCGGAAAAGGGGGTAAGGGCCAGCCGCCGCTGGGGGGTTTTGGGGCTTCTCTGGCGCCCTTACGGCTGGCTTTTCCGCCACCGGGGGCTTTCCCACACCTGGGTCCTGGGCCCCCTCACCCGGTTGGGGTACCTGGCCTTCCTCCTCGCCCTCCTGTATGGCCTCCTCCAGGGGGTTTCCCTCCTCCTTGGGGCCTCCTGGACCCTGGCCCTTCCCCCCTGGCCGGAGGAGGCCCTCTGGGCGGCCCTTTTCGGCTACTACCTTTCCCAGTGGCTCCACCTCATCGCCGACGGCATCTTTCCCGACCACGACCTGAAGCGCTTGAGGCGGCCAAGGTGAGGCGGTTTACACACTCCGGCAGGATCGCTATGCCAGCATGGGGTATGCGGCTCTTAAAGTTCGGCCTTTTGGGGCTGGCCCTCCTCCTTCCCGCCCTGGCGGTGAAGCTGGGGGACCCCTTGCCCCCCTTTGCCCTGGTGGACCCCAAGGGGCAGGAGGTGACCCCGGCCACCCTGAAAAAGCCCGCGGTCATCGTCTTCTGGGCCAGCTGGTGCCCGGTCTGCCGGGCGGAGTTCCCCACCCTGCACAAGGTGGCCGAGGAAACGGGCGTGCCCTTCTACGTCATCAGCCGCGAGCCCAAGGACACCCGGGAGGTGGTCCTGGAGTACATGAAGGCTTACCCCCGGTTCATCCCCCTCCTCGCCGGAAAGGACAAGCCCCACGAGGTGGCGAACCGCTTCCGGGTCACGGGCCAGCCCTGGACCTTCGTGGTGGATGGGGAGGGGCGGGTGGCGGCGGTCTTCGCCGGCCGGGCCGGACGGGAGGCCCTGCTAGACGCCCTGCTCCTCGCCGGGGTGGACCTCCCATAGCTCCGCCCGCCGGGCCTCCCCCAGGGGGGTGAGGGTGAGGAGGAAGTCCGCCCCCATCTCCGGCGCCCCCCACTCCAAGAGGACCAGCCTGGCCCCCTCCCGGGCGGCCTCCAGGAGGGGGACGAGGGCCCGGGGGTCCTTTAGGCGGTAGAGGTCCGCGTGGACCACCTCCCCTTCCGGGGTGGGGTAGTGGTGGATGAGGGTGTAGGTGGGGCTGGTGACCCGGCCCCTAAAGCCCAAGGCCTCCGCCAGGAAGCGCACCAGGGTGGTCTTCCCCGCCCCCAAGGGGCCCTGTAGGGCCACCACCGCCCCCGGGGGGAGGAGGGGGAGGAGGGCTTGGGCCAGGGCCTGGGTGTCCTCGAGGCCCACCAGGGTTCGCTCCAGAAGCTTCCGCATAAGGAAAAAAGGCCCCGAAGGGCCTTCTGGTGCCGGGAGCGGGACTTGAACCCGCACGCCCTTGCGGGCACCACCCCCTCAAGATGGCGTGTCTACCAAGTTCCACCATCCCGGCAGGGCGCGCCTCAGCGCGTAGCTCAGTTTAGCAAACCCCCCGCCTTTGTCAAGGCGGGGGGTTTGGGACATTTGTCCCTAACCTTTTGGTGTAGTGTACCCCTGAGCGATAAGCCAACAGGGGTGTGTGGCGCCGGGTTCCCAAGGTTTTCTTATGAGACTTCGCCCCCTCCTTGATTGAACCCCAGAGGCCGCCCCCCTAGGCTTAGCCCCTAAGGCCGGAGGTGGCATGAGGCGAAGAAACCGCTGGGTCAAGACGCTCTTTTGGGGCTCGGTGCTGGGGGTGTTCGCCCTTCTCCTGGTGGTCTTCTCCGGGGTGGCGGTGGGGGCCTTTGAGCAGCGCACCCTTCCCGTGGAGCAGCCCGTGCCCTTCAGCCACGCCTTCCACGCGGGTGGGCTTGGGCTTTCCTGCCGCTACTGCCACCCCTCGGTGGAGCGGGCCGCCTACGCGGGCCTTCCCCCCACGGAGACCTGCATGACCTGCCACACCTTCATCAAGCCCGACAGCCCCAACCTGGCCCCCGTGCGCAGGAGCTGGGAGACGGGGGAGCCCATCCGGTGGAACCGGGTCATCAACCTCCCGGACTTCGTCTACTTCCACCACGGGGCCCACGTGGCCAAGGGGGTGGGGTGCGCGGAGTGCCACGGCCGGGTGGACCAGATGCAGGTGGTCTACCAACCCCAGGCCTTCACCATGAAGTTCTGCCTGGACTGCCACCGCAACCCCGAGGCGCGCTTACGGCCCAAGGAGCAGGTCTTCAACCTGGCCTACCGGCCGGACCCCGCCCTGGGCGAGAAGCTGAAGGAGATCTACCACATCCGGCCCCCCATGGAGCTGGAAAGCTGCAACACCTGCCACCGCTAGGAGGAGGCATGAAGGCACGACGCGGGTTTGAAGAGGCGCTGGAAAACACCCTTTTTCGCGAGGAGTTTCCCTTTGGGGCCGTGACCCGGCGGGGCTTCTTGGCCCTGGGCCTCGCCTCCTTGGCGGCCTGCACCCCCAACGTACGGCGCAAGGGGGTGCCCTTCGTGCGGCAGCCGGAGTGGGTGGTGGAGGGCGGGCGGGCGGAGTACGTGGCCGCCCCGCCCCACGCGGGCTTTGCCGAACCCGTGCTGGTGCGCACCTACCAGGAAAGGCCCCTCTTCATGGCTCCCCTTGCCGAGGCCATGAGCCCCTACCCCCTGGCCGGGCTCTACGCCCTGTACGACCCCGCCCGCAAGGGGAAGGCCCCGGACTGGGAGGGGTTTTTCGCCGCCTGGCGGAGGGCTTTGGCCGAGGGGGAGACCCTCCTCGTCCTCCCCCGGGTGACCTCCCCCCGCCTCGAGGCCCTCCTGGAGCGGGCTCAAAGGCGCTTTCCCAACCTTAGGCCCCTCTACTTTGAGGCCTGGAGCCTGGAGAACGTCTACCTGGGGGCGGAGCTCCTCTTTGGGCGGCGGGCCTGGCCGGTCTACCGCCCCGAGGCGGCGGAGACCGTGCTCCTCCTGGACCTGGACCTCCACGAGCACCCCGCGGGCTACGCCCTCTGGGGGGCCCTGGCCAAGCGGCGCGTCCCCCCCATGAACCGCATCTACGCGGTGGAAAGCGGGGCAAGCCTCCTTGGAACCATGGCCGACCACCGCCTGGCCCTGAAGCCCTCCGGGGTGGAGGCCTTCCTCCGGGCCCTGGCCCAGGCCCTGGGGATCCTCCCCGGCTCGCCCCCTTCGGACTACGGGGGCTTCCTCCCCGCCCTGGCGGAGGACCTGGAGCGGGGAGGGCTCCTCCTCCCTGGGGTCCACCTCTCCCCCGGGGCCCAGGCCCTGGCCATGGCGGTGAACGCCCGGCTCCAGGCCCCCGTGGCCTACGTGGAGCCCCCGGAGCGGGTGGCCGCCACCCCCCGGGCCTGGGCGGAGGCCCAGGAGGCCCCCCGGGTGGTCTGGGCCGCGGAGGGGCCGGAGCCGGACCTAAAGGGCAAGGCCTTCGCCGCCCGCCTCAGCCTCTACCCCCGCTCGGCCCCCTACAGCCTCCCCCTGGCCCACCCCCTGGAGACCACCCAGCAGGCCCGGGACGCCTTTGGGCGGCTTTGGCTTTCCCAGGGCCTCCTCCTGCCCCTTTGGGGAGGGAAGGGCCTGGAGGAGGTCCTGGCCGGGCTTCTTGGGGAGGAGCTTCCCGCCTACACCCCGGAGGAGAAGCGGGCCCTGGCGGAGGGAAGGCCCCTGGAGGAGGCCCGGCCCTTGGCCCTAACCCCAAGGCCGGGCCTGGAGGGCCGCCTACCCCCGCCCCCGGAGGAGGCCCCCCTGGAGCTCACCCTCCGCCCGGACGCGGGCCTCTACGACGGCCGCTACCGGGAAAACCCCTACCTGCAGGAGCTCCCCCGTCCCCTCACCCGCCTGGTCTGGGACGGGGCCCTGCTCCTTTCGGAAAAGGACGCGGAGGGCCTGGGCCTCCTGGAAGGGGTGCGGGCCCGGGAGCGCAAGGGGGATGGGCGCCGCCCCCTCCTTAGGGTGAAGGCGGAGGGCAAGGAGGGGCTTCTCCCCCTTTGGGTGGAGCCCGCCCTCCCTGCGGGGAGCGCGGTGGCCTCGTTGGCCCACCTCTTCCTTCCGGGCGCGGGGCCTTACGGGGTGGAGCTGGAGGCCACCGGCCGGGACTACCCCCTGGTCTCCACCCAGTACCACGGGCACCTGGGGGAGGTGGAGGCGGTCCGGGTCATGGGGGAGGAGGAGGCCCTTAAGGCCGAGGCCCACGGGGAAAAGCACATCTCCTTCTACCCCCCCTGGCCGGAGGGGGAGCACGCCTGGGCCATGAGCGTGGACTTAAGCCGCTGCCTGGGGTGTGGGCTTTGCACCCTGGCCTGCCAGGTGGAGAACAACATCCCCGTGGTGGGCAAGGAGGAGGTGGCCAAGGGGCGGGAGATGCACTGGATCCGCATAGACCGCTACTACTCGGAAGAGGGGGTCCTCCACCAGCCCGTGATGTGCCAGCACTGCGAGAAGGCCCCCTGCGAGGCGGTCTGCCCCGTGGCGGCCACGGAGCACTCCCCCGAGGGCCTGAACCTCATGGTCTACAACCGCTGCGTGGGCACCAAGTACTGCTCCGCCAACTGCCCCTACAAGGCCCGGCGCTTTAACTTCTTCTCCTACGGGGAGGCCTTCGTGGGGAAGGGGGACCCCCGCAAGGCCAAGGAAAGCCCCTTAGCCCTCCTCATGAACCCCGAGGTCACGGTGCGGAGCCGCGGGGTTATGGAGAAGTGCACCTACTGCGTCCAGCGCATTGAGCAGGCCCGGGCCCAGGCGGCGGTGGAGGGCCGGGCCCTGCGCACCGGGGAGATCCGCACCGCCTGCCAGGAGGTCTGCCCGGGGAAGGCCATCCACTTCGGCGACCTCAAGGACCCGGAAGACCCCATCCAGGCCCACCGCAAGGAGGGCCGCCACTACTTCCTGCTGGAGGAGGCCAACACCTGGCCCCGCACCGGCTACCTGGCCCACCTGAAGAACAAGAACCCCAAGCTGGAGGCGAACCATGGCTAAGGAACCCCACCCCGACCGGGACCTCATCCAAGGGGAGTGGACGGAAAAGAGCTTGGTGGAAAAGCTCCTGGAGCCGGTGGAGAAGCCCACCCCCAGGCCCTGGAGGGTGGTCCTGGCGGTGGGGGCGGCCCTCACCCTGGCCTGGCTCTACGCCCTCTTCGTCACCCTAACCCGGGGCCTCGGCACCTGGGGCATCAACCAGCCCGTGGCCTGGGGGTTTGACATCGTCCACTTCGTCTGGTGGATCGGCATCGGCCACGCGGGCACCCTCATCAGCGCCATCCTGGTCCTCATGCGCCAGAACTGGCGGGACTCCCTAAACCGGGTCACGGAGGCCATGACCCTCTTCGCCGTTCTCGCCGCGGCCACCTACCCCCTCATCCACATGGGGCGCCCGCAGCTCTTCTACTGGGTCATGCCCTACCCCACCCACATGGCCCTCTGGCCCCAGTACAAGAGCCCCCTCTCCTGGGACGTGCTGGCCATCATGACCTACCTCACCATCTCCACCCTCTTCCTCTACCTGGGCCTCATCCCCGACCTGGCCCTCCTAAGGGAGAGGAGCCAGGGCTGGCGCCGGAAGCTCTACGGCTGGCTCTCCTTGGGCTGGACGGGGAACGCGGTGCACTGGCAGCGCTACCGGGCGGTCTACGTCCTCCTGGCGGGCCTCGCCACCCCGGTGGTCATCAGCGTGCACTCCGTGGTGAGCATGGACTTCGCCTACGGCATCGTCCCCGGCTGGCACCTCACGGTCTTCCCCCCCTTCTTCGCCGCGGGGGCCATCTACTCGGGTTTCGCCATGGCCCTCACCCTCATCATCCCCTTAAGGAGGTGGTACCGGCTGGAGGGGGTGATCACCGAGCGCCACCTGGACTGGATGGCCAAGGTGACCCTGGCCTCGGGGCTGGGGGTGGCCTACATCTACCTCTTGGAGATCTTCATCGCCTGGTACTCCGCGGAGCCTGCGGAGTGGGCCCAGCAGCTTTGGCGCATGACCGGGCCCTACGCCCCCTACTACTGGGCCATGATGCTCATCAACGTGGTCCTGCTCCAGACCCTGTGGTTCCCCCGCTTCCGCCACAACCTTACCTGGCTTTTCGTCTTCTCCATCCTGGCCAACGTGGGCATGTGGCTGGAGCGCTTCGTCATCGTGGTCATCAGCCTCTCCCGGGATTTCCTTCCCGGAAACGCCCAGCTCTACTTCCCCACCTGGGTGGACTGGACCCTTTTCCTGGGCACCCTTGGGTTCTTCCTCTTTGGCCTGGCCCTCTTCATCCGCATCTTCCCCCCCATCGCCGTGGCGGAGATGGTGCACCTCTTCCACAAGCTCAGGCACTAGGAGGGGCGTATGCTCTACGGACTCATGGCCTACTTTGACTCGCCGGAGAAGCTCCTAAAGGCCCTAAGGGCCCTCAAGGGGGCGGGGTACCGGCGCCTCGAGGCTCTCACCCCGAACCCCGTGGACGGGATAGAGGAGGTCCTGGGGGGGGACGGGCGCATCCCCTGGATCGCCTTCCTCCTGGGGGTCTTGGGGGCGGGGCTGGGGCTTTTCCTCCAGGTCTACACCACCCTGGACTACCCCCACAACGCCGGGGGTAAGCCCCTTCTGGGCTGGCCCGCCTTCATCCCCGTGACCTTTGAGCTCACCATCCTCACCATCACCGTGGGGATCTTCCTGGTCCTCCTCTACCTCAACGGCCTCCCCCTGGCCGACCACCCCGCGGTGCGGGCTAAGGAATACGTGCGGGTCCTTTTGGACGAGTATGGGGTCTTCGTCTTCGCCTCCGACCCCCGGTTTGACCCCGAGCGCACCCGGGCGGAGCTTTTGGCCCTGGGGGCGGAGGTGGAGGAGGTGCGGCGTGATTAGGTTCCTCCCTTTGCTCTTCCTCCTTTCCGCCTGCGGCTGGATGTGGGACCAGCCCAAGGTGAAGGCCTTCCGGGAAGCGCCGGTGGAGGTGGCCCTCCCCGAGGAGCGCATCCGCTTCGGCGACAACCTGGACCTCACCGCCCGCACCGGGCTCAAGCCCGAGGGGGGGTTTGCGGAAAGCCCCTACCTCTTCGCGGAAGGGGAGCTCCTGCGGGGCAAGACCCTCTACCGGAGCTTCTGCGCCATCTGCCACGGGCTTACCGGGGAGGGGGACGGGCGGGTGATCCCCTTGGGGATGCCCAGGCCCCGCTCCTTCCTGGACCCGGCGGTGCGGGCCCAGCCCGAGGGCTACTTCTACTTCGCCGCCACCAACGGCTTTGGCCGGATGCTCTCCTATAAGGGCCGGATCCCCGAACGGGAGCGCTGGCTCATCGCCCGCTACATCAAGCGGTGCCTCGTGGAGGAGGCCTGTCCTTTGGAGGTGACCAATGCAGAGGTCTATTGAGGCGCGGCTGGGCCTTACGGGGCTTTTGGGCCTCGGCCTGTACACCCTGGGCTTTTTTGCCCCCAAGGCGGCCTACTTTCCCTTCGCGGTCTTCCTCCTCCTCTCCCTGGGGGCCCTCTTGGTCCTCCTCCTCCATAACGCCCTAAGAAGCCGCTGGGGGGTGCCCCTGGAGCCCCACCTTTACCCCCTGGCCCGGCTCCTTCCCTTCATGGGGGTTTTGGGGCTCCCCTTTTTCCTTTTCCTCCCGGAGCTTTTCCCCTGGGCGCGGCCAGGGGCAGGGCTGGACCCCATCCTGGCCCACCGGGCGCCCTACCTCAACGCCCCCTTCATGCTCCTCCGCTACCTGGCCTTCCTCCTCCTCTTCGCCTTCGTCCTAAGCCGCCTTAGGCCGGGGGAGCACCGGGCGGAGGTGGGGGCCTGGGGGCTCCCTCTGGTCTTCGCCGCGGGGACTTTCCTCTCCTACGACCTCTTCATGGCCCTCGAGGCCCACTTCTACTCCGCCTCCTTCGGGGCCATCCTCCTCCTTTCCGCGGCCCTCTTTGCCCTGGCGGTGGCCGTGGCCCTGGCCGCAAGGCGGGGGGATGCCGCCCTCATGGGCCAGGCCCAGAACCACACCAACCTCCTCCTGGCCCTCTCCATCATCTGGATCTACGTGGAGGCCACCACCCTCATCATCGTCTGGGGCGGGGACCTGCCCCACGAGGTGGAGTTCTACCTGAAACGCCTCCAGGGCCCCTGGGACGAGGTGGCCGCCGTCTGGGCGGTGGGGGGGTTCTTCCTCCCCTTCCTCTACCTCCTCACCAACCTCCCGAAGCGAAGGGCCCGCTACCTCTTCCCCGTGGCCCTTTGGATGGCCCTTTTCCGCCTGCCCCACCTGGCCTGGTACGTGCTTCCCCCCCTGGGCGGGGTAGGGGCTTGGCTCCTCCCGCCCGCCTTGGGCCTTTTCCTCCTCTTCCGGGAGCGCTTGCGCGCCTAGCGGGTCATTTGCACCTACCGTCACAAGCGCTGCCCTCCTAGCCTGGGGATAGGGGTACACGGTAGGTGTACCCGGGAGGTGGAAGATGGCGACCAAGGTTTTGGTCCTAGGCGGCGGCTCGGGTGGCCTGGTGGCGGCCAACAAGGTGAAGAAGCTCCTGGGTGAGGCGGTGGAGGTCACCCTGGTGGACCGGAACACCCACCACGAGTTCATGCCCGCCTACCCCTGGGTGGCCTTCGGCATGCGGGAGCCGGAGCAGGTCCGCCGCCCCCTGGCCAACCTGGAAAAGCGGGGGATCCGCTACCTCCAGGCCACGGTGGAGGCCCTGGACCCGGCCCAAAACCGGGTGAAGACCAGCGCCGGGGAGCTTTCCTACGATTACCTGGTGGTTTCCCTGGGGGCGGAGCCCCTCCCTTCCCCCGCCCCCGACGGCCATGCCCCCTGGAGCCTGGGGGGGGCTCTTCGCCTGCGGGAGGTCCTGAAGGGCTTTAAGGGAGGGAAGGTGGTGGTGGGGGTTTCCTCCCCCTACTACCCCTGCCCGCCCGCGCCCTACGAGGTGGCGGGCCAGGTGGAGTTCGCCCTGAAGGTCAAGGGGGTCCGGGACAGGAGCACGGTGGAGGTCTTCCACCTGAACCCCATGCCCCTTGCGGGGATGGGGCCGGTGATCTCCGGCAAGGTGATGGAGATCCTCCGCTCCAAGGGGATCGTCTTCCACGGGGAGTTTGAGCCCGTGGCCTTTGAGGGCGGGAAGGTGCGGGCCAAGGACGGCCGGGAGCTTGCCTACGACCTCCTCATCCTCACCCCGCCCTTCGCCCCCAACCGGGTGGTGCGGGAAAGCCCCCTGGCGGGCCCGAACGGGTTCCCCGAGGTGGACCGGGCCACCTTCCGCTCGGCCAAGTACCCCAACGTTTTCGTCATCGGGGACACGGTGAACCCGGCCCTCATGCTGCCCCCGGCGGGAGTGGTGGCCCACTTCCAGGGGGAGTACGTGGCGGGGGTCATCGCCTCGGACCTCAAGGGGGCCTACATCGGGGAGCCTTTCAACCCCGTGGCCATGTGCATCATGGACTTCGGCGACAACGCCCTCCTGCCCCAGTGCTCCTTTGACCGGGTGCTTTCGGGCACGGGCATGCCCTCCTGCGGCGTGATGGCCGTGGGCAAGTGGGTGCGGGTGACCAAGATGCTCTTTGAGGGCTTCTGGTTCTCCACCCTCATCGAGTAGGAGGCGGCCATGACGGTAGAGGAACGGCTGAGCCGGATTGAAGAGGTCCTGGAGAAAAGCGGCCTGGGGCTGATGGCCCAGGTGGGGGTGGGGGAGACCCTTTCGGAGAACCTGGGCCTCCTCTTGGACCCCAAGAACCTCCAGCTGGTTTCCCTCTTGGCCCGCTTCCTGGACCAGGCGGAGGCCTTGGAGAAGCTGGCGGAGACCCTGGAGAAGCTGGAGCGCTCGGGGGCTTTGGCTTTCCTCGGGCACCTTTCGGAGAACTTTGGGGAGGGCCTGGGGATGCTCATGGAGCCCCAGGTCCTTCGCCTCCTCTCCCACGGGGCCAACGTCTTGGACATCCTCTCCCGCATTGAGCCCGCGGCGGTGGGGATGATGGCGGGGGCTTTGCAGAAGGGGCTTTCCGAGACCTTCACCCCCGAGGTCCTGCGGGACCCACCCAAGGTGGGCCTGGCGGGGCTTTTGCGCCAGCTTTCCGACCCCGAGGTGCAGAAGGCCTTGGGGGTCCTCTTCCTCCTCCTCAAGGCCCTGGGCCGGGCCTTCGGGCACATGAACGAGGAGATGAAGGCCCTCGAGGCCCTCATGGCCAAGATGATGCCCAAGCGCTAAAGCCCCCATCCCGGCGCGCGCCGGGATGGGGTTTAGGCGAAGGTCACCCGGTTCCGCCCCGCTTCCTTGGCCCTGAGAAGGGCGAAGTCGGCCTTCAGGATCCAGTCCTCCAGCTCCTCCAGGCTCTTCGGCACCTTTCCCCCGGCCACCCCCGCGGAGAGGGTGAGGGGGTGGGGGATGGGGGGGATGGCCTCCCCCCTAAAGCGGGCGCGGATCCGCTCCACCACCTCCCGGGCGGCCTCCAGGTCTGCCCCGTAGAGGACCAGGAGGAACTCCTCCCCCCCATAGCGCACGGCCAGGTCCTCCCGGCGGACGCTGGCCTGGACGATGGCTCCAAGCCGCCTCAGGACCTCGTCCCCCACGGGGTGGCCGTAGGCGTCGTTCACGCTTTTGAAGCGGTCGATGTCCAAAAAGGCCACGCTCACCGGGGCGGCGTAGCGCGAGGCCAGGGCCAGAAGCTTGGGGAGCTCCAGCTCCAGGCCCCGCCGGTTCCAGAGGCCGGTGAGGGGGTCTTGGAGGGCCATGGCCCCCCATTCCATCTGCCGGAGCACCTGGCGGATCCGTTCCCCGAGAAGGGCCAAGGCCCCGGGGAAGTCCTCGGCGGAGGGGGTTTGGAAGTAGAGGAAGGCCGCGTCCCCGTTCATGGGGATGGGCACCGCGTGGGGGGTCCTTTCCCCCACCAGCCCCCGGCGGGCCCGCACCTCGAGGCCCACCGCCTCCGGCCAGAGCTCCCGGGCCGCCTCCAGGGCCTCCAGGAGGAGGGCCTCCGGGCTCAGGGTCTGGGTGACCCGGGGGCTTAGGCGGTTCAGGCGTTCCAGGAAATGCCCCCAGCGCGCCTGCCGCGCGGTAATCCGCTTCCTCTCTAGGTAGCCCGCGTAGAGGAGGCCAAGCCCCCCCACCAAGGCCCCGTACAGGGCCAGGAGGCGGAGGCCTAAGGGGCTAGGGTCTCCCAGGAGGGTGGCCGGCATGGCCCAAACCCCGAAGAAGGCCAGCCCCGGTCCCAGGAAGGACGGGAGGGCCACAGGCCCAAGCCCCAGGGCGAAGAAGAGGTAGGCCAGACCCCATAGGAGGTGCACGGGGTGGCCCGTGGGGTACCCCCCTTGGGCCTCCAGGACCACGTAGGCCAGATCGGCCACCAGGAAGAGGAGGAGCCCCACCAGGACCAGGGCCTCCTTGAGGTTCATCTCCTGGAGGAGCCGTTCCGCCCGGGGCAGGAAGAGGAGGAGGAGGAGGGCGTCCCAGAGGGCGTACACCCGGTCCACCCCCCCAGGGACCATGGCCCCGTAAAGGCCCCCCAAGGCCAGGGGCAGGAGGGCCCGGGTGCACCGGACAGGCTTTCCCGGCAGGCTTAAAAGGGCCAGGGTGAGGAGGGCGTACCCCAGAAAGTAGGGGAGCTCCAAGAGGGGGTTCCCCTCCTCTCCTCGGAGTTCTTCCAGGCTCCATAGGAGGTCCCCCAGGCCGAACCCGAGCACGGCCCCGCCCCAGACCGGAGCCCTGTGGCGCAGGAGGTACCCCCCCGCCAGGAGGGCCACCAGGGGCTCCACCCAGAGCTCGCTGAAGGGGGCGGTGGGCGGGAATAAGCCCAGGAATCCCAGAACAACCAAGAAAGCCAAAATAAACCCCACGGCCTCAGTTTAGCCGAGGTCGGGGCGGAAGGAGGGGCATTTACCCCTGGGCCAGGGCCTCGAGGGCCCCCCTCAGGGCCTCAATCCCCTTTAGGAATTCCTCCACCTCCACGTGCTCGTGGGGGGTGTGGTCCAGGGTGGAATCCCCGGGCCCGTAGGCCACCATGGGCACCTTCCAGTGGGGGGCCAGGACGTTCATGTCGCTGGTGCCCGTCTTGTACTTGAAGACGGGCCTGCCCCCCGCCCGGCGGATCCCCTGCCTTAAGGCGCGGGTCAGGGGGGTGTCCTTGGGGCCCACGTAGGGCACCTCCCGCCCGAAGAACTCCAGCTCCAGGGTGGGGGGGGCGTAGGCCGTGAGGTGGCGGATGGCCTCCTCCGGGGGGAGCCTGGGGGGAAGCCTAAGGTCAAAGAACATCTCCGCCTTTTGCTTGAGCTCCGCCGGATACACCCGGAAGTCCCGGAGGGTGTACTGCACCTGGTCAAAGGGCCTTTGCCCCACGTTCATGGCCTCGGCCCAGGCCTTGATGGCCACGAAGTAGCTGATGAGCTCCTCCGCGGCGTTGGGCTCGTGGTGGGCGGAGTGGAAGTGGTCCTTCTCCCGCCGGACCCGGACGAGGAGCCTCCCCTTGTACCCCAGGGTGATCCCCTCCCAACCCGAGGGCTCCCCGATGACCACGTAGTCCGGCGTGAGCCTGGGGGCCACGAACCGCGCCCCCTTGGAGCTTGGGGCCTCCTCCTCCGTGGCCCCCACCAGGTGGACGGTAAGGCGCTTCCTGGCGGCCTCCGAAAGCCCCGCCGCGGCGAAGACCATGGCCACGAAGGGGCCCTTGGCGTCCACCGCCCCCCGCCCGAAGAGCTTGCCGTCCACAAGCCGGACCGGCACCGCCCCGGGCACGGTGTCGATGTGCCCCAGGAGGACCACCTGGATGGGCCCTTCCCCCACCCGGCCCCGGGCGTTGTCCGCCTCGTCCACGAAGGCCTCGAGGCCGAGCCGCTGCATCCCCTCCACCAGGTATTCCGCCACCAGGCGCTCTTCCCCGGAAGGGGAGGGGATCTCCAGGGCCCCTTTCAGGAACTCAACGGGATCCAAGGCGCTTGCGCTCATACGCTTCCTTGCTCCACCCCACGTCCTTGAGGATGCCGAGCAGGGTCCCCGGGCGCAGGAGCTCCCCTGGGTGCACCGGCACCGTGGTGGCCCGGCCGTCCGGGTGCTTGAGCCGGACATGGCTTCCCCGGACGCGCACCACCTGGAACCCTTCCTTTTCCAAAAGCCGAACCAGCTCCTCCCCGGTGACGAGGGTCAGGCGGGGGCTCACGCCGCTTCGATCACCAGCTCCCCTTCCAGGCCCAAAAGCTGAATGTTTTCCTCGTCCAAGGAGACGGCCACCGCCTCCTCCAACCGCTTTAGGAGCTCTTCCCAGCTCTTTGCCTGGGTGTGGGCCTGGAGTTCGGGCACGTGGGCCACCAGATAGCCTTCTTCGTCCCTTTCCAAAAGGACCCGGTAGCGGCGCCTCATCTTCTTAGCTTAGCACCGCCCGCACCGCCTCCACCACCCGCGCCAGGTCTTCCCTCTCTATCACCAGCGGGGGGAGGAAGCGGATGACCGTGGGCCCCGCCTGCAGGGTGAGGACCCGGTGCTCCTTCTCCAGGCGCTCAATGTAGGGGGCGGCCTTCTCCTTGAGCTCGAGGCCCACCATGAGCCCCAGGCCCCGCACCTCCCGGATCTTGGGGGAGGGGATCTTGCGGAGCTCGTCCATAAACCAGGGCCCAAGCTCCGCCGCCCGTTCCCAAAGCCGGGTGCGCTCCAGGTAGCGAATGGCGGCCACCCCCGCGGCCATGGCCAGGGGGTTCCCCCCGAAGGTGGTGCCGTGCCCGCCCTTGGGCATGGCCTGGGCCACCTCCGCCCGCATCACCGCAGCCCCCAGGGGCACCCCGCCCCCTAGGGCCTTGGCCAGGGTGAGGATGTCGGGCACGATGCCGTAGTGCTCAAAGGCGAAGCGCCGCCCGGTGCGCCCCATGCCGGTCTGGATCTCGTCCAGGATGAGGAGGGCCCCCCGCTCTTGGGTGATCTCCCGGGCCGCCTTTAGGAACTCCAAGGTGGCGGGGCGCACCCCCCCTTCCCCCTGGACGGGCTCCAGGATCACCGCGGCCGTCTCCCCGTCCACCGCCCTTTCCAGGGCCTCCACATCGTTGTAGGGGATGAACTCCACGGGCTCCACCAGGGGCATAAAAGGCTCCCGGTACTTGGGCTCCCAGGTGACGGAGAGGCTCCCCATGGTCCTGCCCGAGAAGCCCCGCATGGCGGCCACGAACTTCTTCCTTCCCGTGTAGGCCCGGGCGAACTTGAGGGCGGCCTCGTTGGCCTCCGTGCCCGAGTTCACCGGGAAGACCCGGTTGAGCTCGGGGGGCAGGATGGAGACCAGGGTGCGGTAGAACTCCCCCCGGGTGGGGGTGGGCAGGGTTTGGGGCATGGAGAGGAGGAGCTCGGCCTGGCGCTTCACCGCCTCCACCACCTCGGGGTTGCTGTGGCCCAGGTTGGCCACCCCGTACCCCCCCACGCAGTCTATGTACTCGTTCCCCTCCGCATCCCACACCTTAGCCCCTTCCCCCCGCACCAGGAGAAGGTCGTGCTTGGTGTAGACCCCGGTGTCCAGCTCCTTTTCCGCCTCAAGAAGCGCCCGCCAGTTCTCCAGGGTGACGTTCATGGCCCCTCCCTATAAAGAAAAGCCCCGGGGCCTGCCCGGGAAGCTTCGGCTTCCCAGGCGGGCTCTAGGTTTTGCCCCGGGCGCTCATCTCCTCTAAGCCTAGGGGCCTGCGCCCTCCCTGTCAACGCTCCGCCTCAACCAAAGGTTGAAAAGGGCCAGGAGGAAGAACCCGGGCAGGCCCAGGACCCCCACCAGGAGGTCGTGGGTCCTTTCAAAGGGGAGGAGGGAAAGCCCCGCCACCCCGTTTAAGGTTCCGTGGAGGAGGGCCGGGGCGAGAAGGCTTCCCCCCTTTTCCCGGACGTAGAGGAGGGCGGGGGTGAGGAGGAGGGTGAAGAGGGTCATGGCCCCCACGCCCAGGATGGGGGTGTTCGGGTAGTTGTGCCCCATGAGAACGAGGGGGGCGTGCCAGAGCCCCCAGACGAGGCCGATTTCCAAAGAGGCGGGCCAGAACCCTTTGGGCTTTAAACGCGCCCACAGGTACCCCCGCCACATGAGCTCCTCCCCCAGGGCGAAGAGGAGGTTCACCGTGGCCCCTGCCAGGAGCCCCCCCAGGATGCCCCCCAAGAACGCCATCCAGAGGAGGGCGCCTTCGGGGATGGCCAGGGCTTCTTTGGGGAGGGTGGCCTTCAGGGCCTCTGCCCCCCGCCAGGGGGCGAGGGGAAGGGTTAAGGGGATGGAAAAGAGGGTGAGCCCCACGGGGAAGAGCCAGGCGAAGAGCCAGTGGCGGTTGGGCTTGAGGGCGAGGGGCAGGCGGAGCCCCTCCTTCCTGCTGAAGTAGAGGGCCACCAGGCCCGGAACCCACATGTAGGCTGCGCTGAAGGCGATGTAGGCGGGGGTGCCCACCCCCCCACCCCAAAGCCAGAAGAGAAGGGCCAAAGACCAGGAGAGGCCGAAGGTCCAGTAGAGCGCTTTCATCGTGTCTCCTTCCAGGCGAGGAGGGGCCTAGGGTTCCTGGGGTTCATCCGCATCCTTCCAACGCCCCGCCCGCTTCGCGGCCTCCTTCAGGAGGTATTCGATCTGGGCGTTCACGCTCCTCAGCTCGTCCTGGGCCCACTTCTCCAGAACCCGGTAGAGCCTGGGGTCCAGCCGGAGCAAGAAGGCTTTCTTTTCCCGCCCCCTTTCGCCCATCAGGTGTAAAGGGTGCCGGCGTTGATCACCGGCTGGGCCTGGGCCTCGGAGACCAGGGCCACCATGAGGTTGTTCACCATGGCCGCTTTTCGTTCCTCGTCCAGGGCGATGCCCTCGGCCTCGAGGCCCATAAGGGCCTCCTTCACCATCCCCACCGCGGCCTCCACGATGAGCTTCCGGGCGGCCACCACCGCCTGGGCCTGCTGGCGGCGGAGCATGGCCTGGGCCACCTCGGGGGCGTAGGCCAGGTGGGTGAGCCGGGCCTCCAAGACCTCCACCCCCGCCACCTTGAGCCGCGCTTCCACCTCTCCCTTTAGCTCCTCCGCCAGCTCCTCGGGGTTGCCCCTTAAGGACTTCTCCTCCCCGTCGTAGGGGTAACGGCTCGCCAGGGCCCTTAGGGCGGTTTCGGACTGGATGGCCACGAAGCTGGCGTAGTCCTCCACCTGGAAGAGGGCCTTGGCCGAGTCCACCACCCGCCAGGCCACCACCGCGGCGATCTCAATGGGGTTGCCGTGGGCGTCGTTCACCTTGAGCCGGTCGGAGTTGAAGTTGTGCACCCTCAAGGAGACCCGCTTTTTCACCGTGAAGGGGTTCACGTAGTGGAACCCCGCCTCCCGCACGCTCCCCACGTACCGCCCCAGGAAGGTCAGGACCCGGGCCTCGTTGGGCTGGACGGTGATGAGCCCCGCCCCGGCGAGGCCCGCGAGGAGGAGGCCCCCGATGAGGTGAAAAAGATAAAGCGCCTCGCGCTCCGCCGACCCCTCCTTCAGGGCCCACCCCGCCCAGAAAAGCCCGAGGAGGAGAGCCCCTAACCCCAAAAAGCCGCTGGTCCGCCACGCCCGAACCTCTTTGATCTCCATACCGCCTCCTTCAGTTTCGGAACACCACCTCCTCCCGGCGGAAGACCCCCACCGCCAGGAGGAAGGCCAGGGCCGCGTACACCAGGGTGGAGCCCCAGGTGAGGGCCAGGCTCAAGGGCTCCGCCTGCCCCCGGAAGAGCCCGTCCATGAGGAGGGCCACGTTGAGCACGGGGACGAGGTGGTGCCAGGCCTCGAGGGTGAAAAAGCCCCTGAACTGGAGGAAGAGCAGGGGGAAGAGGACGAGGAGCTGCAGGGGGGCCATGTAGCTTTGGGCCTCCTTGAAGCTCCGGGCGTAAAGCCCCAGGGCCACCATCACCGCCCCCATGAAGAGGGCCAGGAGGAAGCCGGTGACGAAGAGGGCCAGAAACTCCCCGCCCGTCAGGGCCACCCGCCCCCCTAGCTCCATCGCCCCTTCCAGCCTTCCGCTTAAGAGCCCCCCCAAGGCCAGGCCCAAAAGCCCGGCGGAGCCCGAGAGGAGGGCCATGGCCACCGTGGCCAGGGCCTTGCCTAGGGCCAGGTGGGGGAGGGGCACGGGGGCAGAGAGGAGGGCCTCGAGGGTGCCCTTCTCCTTCTCCCCGGCGGTGGCGTCCACCGCCACCACCTGCCCCCCCGAGAGGATGAAGATCACCAGGAAGAAGGGGAGGAGGAAGCCGAGAAGCCCCGCGGCCCGCTCCCTCTCCGGGGAAGCGTCCACCACCTCCACCCGGAAGGGGGTGAGGACCTCCAGGGGCACCCCCTTGGCCTTTAGGGCTTCGGCCACCGCCTCCTCCTTCAAAAGGGCCAGGGCCTTTTCCACCTTCCCCACCGCCACCTGGCCCTCCCCGGGCCCCCCGGCCAGGCGGCCGTAGACCCGGTAGGCCCCCCCTCCGTACTCCACCCCCGCGGGGTAGGCCCCCTTCTCCACCGCCCCCCTTGGGTCCTCCACGGGCACGGGCTTGAGCCCCTGGGCCTCAAGGGCCTGGAGGGCCTCTTGGGGAAGCCCCCGCGCCGCCACCTCCTGCACCTCCTTTGCGCTTCGCTCCAGGATGCGGGAGAAGAAGAGGGTGGGGCCAAAGGCAAAGACCGGCATCAGGAGCACGGGAAGCACCAGGGTGGAGAAGACGAGCTTCCGGTCCCGGAACACCTGCAAAAGCTCTTTGCGGAAGATGCGGGTTACCGTTTCCATCCTTCCCTCACCACCTTTACAAAAGCCCGTTCTAGGTTTCCTTCGCCCAGGGCCAGGGCCTCGGCCTTCTCCCCTTCCCAAAGGAGGCGCCCTTGGTGGAGGAACCCCACCCGATCCGCCACCTCCTCGGCCTCCGCCATCACGTGGGTGGAGTAAACCACCGTGTGCCCCAGGTCCCGGTAGGCCTTCACGAAGTCCAGAAGGGCCCGGCGGGCGAAGATGTCCAGCCCTGCGGTGGCCTCGTCCAGGATGAGGACCGGTGGGCGGTGGAGGATGGCCCGGGCGATGACCACCTTCTGCCGCATCCCCGTGGACATCTCCAGCACCTTTTTGTCCAGGGTTTCCTCCAGGCCAAGAAGCTCCACCGCCCAGTCCAGGGCCTCCCGGAAGGCCCGGCCCTTAAGCCCGTAGAAGCCGGCGAAAAACTCCAGCACTTCCCGGCCCGTAAGCCTTTCGTAGACCCGCATGCCCCCGTTCACCAGCCCCAGCCTCCGGCGGACCTCGAGGGGCTCTTTGAGGATGTGGAACCCCGCCACCCAGGCCTCCCCCCCGCTGGGCCGCACCAGGGTGGCCAGCATGCGCAAGGTGGTGGTCTTGCCCGCCCCGTTGGGGCCCAGGAGGGCGTAGACCTCCCCCGGCTGCACCCTAAAGCTCAGCCCCTCTACGGCTAGGGCTTTGGGGTAGCGCTTCTCCAAGCCTTTGGCCTCCACCATGCCTGCATGTTAACATGGTGATATCATTTTGCAAGAGGGTAGACGGCGCCCCATAATGGGGGTAGGCATGAAGGCCATGACCTTCTGGGTGAAGCCCAAAAGCTCCGTGGAGGCCCTACCCGAGGCCAGGGACCTGGTAGAGGACCTCCTCGGGATCTTTCTGGAGTACTTTCCCGAGTACGAGGGCTGTCTGGGCTTCTCCCAGTCCCCGAGAAGGCCCCGCTACCTCTTCCTCTACATGGAAGGCCCCTGTGGGGGCCTCCTCCCCAGCGCGGCCGCCTTTCTCAAGGAGCTTTTGGAGACCGCCTTCCCCCAGGCGGAGGTGCGGGTGTACGGGAAGCCTTGGGCCTAGCGCCGCTTTTTGACCAGCCACCCCTCTTCCCGCACCCCGAGCCTGGCGTTCACCACCCGGGCCAGGACGAAGAGGAGGTCGGAAAGCCGGTTCAGGTAGCGGATGACCTCGGGGTTTACGGGCTCCTCCCGGCTTAGGGCCACCACCTTGCGCTCGGCCCGGCGCACCACCGTGCGGGCCAGGTGGAGCGCGGCGGCCGCGGGGTGCCCCCCGGGGAGGATGAAGCCCTGGAAGGGGGGGCTTTCCTCCTGGTAGCGGTCTATGGCCTTTTCCAGCCCCTCCACGTCCTCCGCGTCCATGCGGGCGATGTTCTTCTCGTAGGGGCTGCCCATGCGCGTGGCCAGGTCCGCCCCCAGGTCAAAGAGGGCGTTTTGGATGCGTTCCAGGAGGTCCTGGAGGTCCAGCTGTTCGGGGGGGAGGAGGCTTCGGGCCAGGCCGATGGCGGAGTTGGCCTCGTCCACGGTGCCGTAAGCCTCCACCCGGGGGTGGGCCTTCACCACCCGCTCGGCCCCATAGAGGCCGGTTTCCCCCGCGTCCCCGGTCTTGGTGTAGATCTTCATGGGGCCATTGTAAAGGGAAAGCCCCCGGAGTGTGGACCTCCGGGGTCACCTTGGCGGGCCCGAGAGGATTCGAACCCCTGACCTGCTGATCCGTAGTCAGCCGCTCTATCCAACTGAGCTACGGGCCCAAGCCAAGCATCACCCTACCACGGGAAGGCCTCTACTGTCAATAATGGGGGCCATGCGGGAATCCTCGTTGGAGGCGGCGATTCTTGCCCTTCTTGGGGAGGGGAAGGACCTCGAGGCCCTCCTCCTGGCCCTCAAGCCCCGCTTTCCCCGCCTAAGCCGCGCCCGGCTCTTTGGCCTTTTGGTGCGGATGCGCCGCCGGGGGCTTGTGGTCTACCGGGAAGGGCGTTTTCTACGGGCGGAGGAAGCGCACCACCCGTAGGCCTTCCGTCACCTGGACCTCGTACCGCCCTCCCGGGGGAAGGCCCCGGATGGAAAACCGGGCCTCCCCGGTGGGGTGGAAGAGGGCCAGGGTGGTCCGGGTCCCGTCGGGGGCCAGGTGGGCCAGGTGGAAGTGGGTCCCCCCCTGGACCCGGACCGCCACCTCCTCCCCCTCCTCCCGGAGGTCCACCTGGGGCGCGGCCTGGGGGGTGAGGGGGGCGGTCCGTTCCAGGAGGAGGCGGCTTCCCTCGTAGAGGGCCAGCCGGCGGTAGGTCCCCACGGGGATGAGGGCCTCCAGGTGGAGGTGGCCTTCGCTGTCCTCCAGGGCGTAGACGGGGTAGGAGACCCCATCCGCTTCCAGGCGGTAGGAAGAGGGGCGGCCCTCGGGGCGGAAGGGGCCAAGGAGGGGGGGCCTGAGGCGCACCTGCCCGTCCGCCACCAAGGCGGTGAAGAGGAGGTTTTCTTCGCTTCCCAAGGGCGTTAGGCTTTGGGGTCTTGGGGGGTTGGCCTCGAGGAAGCCCTGGGCCCCCTCGTAGGTGTAGTCGGAGATCCACAAGGGGCTGCAGTAGCTCATGAGGTCGCGGTAGGTGCTGGGGTCTTTGAGGCTTCCGTTCCTGCGGTCGTAGCCCCAGGTGCCGATGGACCCGTTCGCGTAGGGGTAGTTGGGATCCCCGGAAACCCCGCAAGGGGCGTGCTCCCGCCCGAAGTTGTGGCCGAGCTCGTGGGCCATGACCGCGGGGGCGCTACTCGCGTAGTCCCAGCCCGCGGCCACGGGGAAGCCGAGGTACCCGATCCCCGCGATCCCCGAGGTGTAGCCCACCCGCACGAAGCCGTAGTAGTAGCGCCCGCTGCCGTCCGCCTGGCGGAGGAGCCTTAGTCCATCCAGGAGGTCGGACCAGCTGGAGCCGTCTGTGGCGCTTAGGGTGCCGGCGTAGGTGTAGGGGGCCCGGGTGGTGTAGTTCACGTCCTTTAGGGGCCAGACCGCAAGAAGGGTTTCGGAAAAGCTGGGCACCGTGGCCGTAACCCCCTGGTGGACCACTGGGACCAGGGTGAGGTGGAGGACCGTGCCCGCCCCCACCTCCGGGGTGAGGGTGCGGGCGTTGTCGGCCTCGTTCGTTTCCGCCACCTGGTTGTTTGGGTCGGCCAAAAGCTCCACCCGGAGGCCCGGGGCCATCCAGGAGGCGGGCAGGGTGGCGCGGCAGGTGGTGGTGAGGTCCCCCTGGAGGGTGGCGGTGGGGAGGGGGTTGGGGCAGGTGAAGGTGAGGTTGCCCCGGAAGGTGCCCCCCGCGTACACCGCCCCCGAGAGGGGGGTGGAGAGGTTTATCGGGTCAGGGCTTGCCACTAGGTGCACCCGGAGGAGGGCTTCCTTCCCCGAAACCAGGCGGAGGCGTTCCTTTAAGACGCCTTGGCCCCACTCCACCTTGCCGATGGAAAGGTTTTGGCCCGTCTGCCCGTTGACCTGCAGGGTGAGGCCCACTTCCTTGGTCAGGGTGGACCTTTAAGGGGTAGGTGCCGGGGGCCAGGCTTGGGCTTGCCTGAAGCTCCAGGTTGGGCGCGGAGGGGATGGGTGTGGAAGTGGGGGAAAGGGCCACAGGGGTGAAGGGGTTCCCCTGGCCGTCCACCAGCTGGAGGGTGAGGGTGCCCCCGTTTCCGGTGACGGAGAGGCGCACGTAGGCCGTCCCCCCGGGGGCTAGGGAAAGGGTGTCCGACTCCAGGACCATGGAAAAGTCCGAAGAGGGGGTGCTCTGAACCGTAAGGGTGAGGTCGGCCTCCCGCACCAGGCTTCCTGCGGTGCCCCGGACCTTTAGGGGGTAGGTGCCTGGGTTCACCCCCGTGCCCACGTTTAGGGTGAGGGTCTGGGTGGTGGGGCCGTTCACGGCCACCTGAGTGGGGTTGAGGGTCACCCCCGCCGGGGCTCCTTGGAGGGATAAGGTTACCGTGCCGGTGAAGCCGTTTTGGGGGGTGAGGGTGAGGGTGGGGGTGCCGCTACCCCCTTGCGGCACGCTGAGGCTGGTGGGGTTGAGGCTGAGGGTGAAGTTGGGTGCTCCCGTGACCGTCAGGCTGAGGTTGACCGTTTTGGTGAGGCTGCCTGAGGTGGCCCGGAGGGTGAGGGGGTAGGGGCCCGGGGCCACGGAGGAGGCCACGTTCAGGGTCAGGACTCTGGTCACGGGGCCAGGCCCTGTCACGTTCACGCTGGTGGGGGAGAGGGTTACCCCGCTGGGGGCTCCTTGGAGGGACAGGGTTACCGTGCCGGTGAAGCCGTTTTGGGGGGTGAGGGTGAGGGTGGGGGTGCCGGTGCCCCCCTGCTGGACTTCCAGACTCGAGGGCGTTAGGCGGAGGTCAACGTCCGGTGCGGGGGCTTGCCAGCACCCGCCAAGGAGCAAGGCCGTAAGGAGGAGGGCTACCCACAAGGGTCTCATGCCTCGACAACCCTAGCAGGGGGAAGGGGCCTATGGATGAGAGGTGCTATCCTAGGCCTTAATGCGGGCGGGCCTCGAGGCCAAGCGACTTGTGGTCAAGGTGGGGAGCGCGGTCCTGGCCGGGGAGGGGGGCTTGGAAAGGCCGGTCATGGCCGAGCTGGCCCGCCAGGTGGCCCTCCTCAGGCGGGGGGGGCGGGAGGTGATCCTGGTCTCCTCGGGGGCGGTGGCCGCGGGCCGGGCGGCGATGGGCCTGCCCCGCCCCAAGGACATGCCCCTGAAGCAGGCCCTGGCGGCCATCGGCCAGCCCCTCCTTATGCAGGCCTGGCGGGAGGCCTTCCGGGCGGAGGGCCTCGAGGTGGCCCAGGTCCTCCTCACCGCCGAGGACCTGGCCCACCGGGAGCGCTACCTGAACGCCAAGGCCACCCTTCTGGCCCTTCTTGGGCTTGGGGTGGTGCCCATCGTGAACGAGAACGACACCGTGGCCTTCCACGAGATCCGCTTTGGGGACAACGACCAGCTCTCCGCCCGGGTGGCCCCCCTGGTGGAAGCGGGGCTCCTCGTCCTCCTTTCCGACGTGGAGGCCCTCTATGAGGCGGACCCCAAGAAGAACCCTGGGGCGAGGCCCATCCCCGAGGTGGCCTCGGTGAAGGAGGTCCTGACTTTGGCGGGGGAGGGGAACCCCTTGGGGAGCGGGGGCATGCGCTCCAAGCTCCTGGCCGCGGGGATGGCCGCCCGGGTGGGGATCCCCACCCTCCTCCTCCCGGGCCGGCGCCCGGGGGTCCTCCTGGCGGCCCTTAGGGGGGAGCCCTTGGGCACCTACTTCCACGCCCAGCGCCGCTACCGGGGGGCGCGGGCCTGGCTTTACCAGAACCTGAGCCCCAAGGGGGCGCTGGTCCTGGACGAGGGGGCGGTGCGGGCCCTAAGGGAGCGGGGGGCGAGCCTCCTCCCCTCCGGGGTCAAGGAGGTGCAGGGGCGGTTCGGGCGGGGGGAGGTGGTGCGCCTCCTTTCCGAGAGGGGAGAGGAGGTGGGCCTGGGGCTTGCCGCCTACGCCTCGGAGGAGATCGCCCGCATCAAGGGGCGCCACAGCCGGGAGATTGAGGCCATTCTGGGCTACCGCTACACGGAGGAGGTGGTCCACCGGGACCACCTGGTCTTGAAGGAGGAGGCATGATCCGGGAACTGGCCGAGCGCGCGCGGGCGCGGCTTGCGGAGATCGCGAAGGGCAACCGGGACGGGGCCCTCCTCGCCATGGCCCAGCTTCTGGAGGCCAGGTGGGAGGAGGTCCTAAGGGCCAATCGGGAGGACCTGGAGGAGGCGGAGAGGGCAGGCCTTTCCCGGGCCAAGCTGGACCGGCTGGCCCTCCGGGATAAGGACCTAAAGACCCTGGTGGAGGGCCTCCACCAGATTGCTGCCCTCCCTGATCCCCTGGGCCGGATTGAAGGGCTCTCCAAGAGGCCCAACGGCCTCCGGGTGGGGCGGATGCGGGTGCCCCTGGGCCTCATCGGCTTCATCTACGAGGCCCGGCCCGGGGCCACGGTGGAGGCGGTGGCCGTGGCCCTGAAGGCGGGGAACGCCATGCTCCTAAGGGGAGGGAAGGAGGCCTTCCGCTCCAACCAGGCGCTGGTGGCCCTCTGGCGGGAGGCCTTGGGAGAGGCGGGCCTTCCCGAAGAGGCGGTGACCCTGGTGCCCACCACGGACCGGGAGGCCATCTTGGAGATGTGCCGGCTGGAGCTTCTGGACCTCCTCATCCCCAGGGGTGGGGAAGAGCTCATCCGGCTGGTGCAAAAGGAGGCCCGGGTCCCCGTCCTGGCCCACGCCAAGGGGGTGAACCACCTCTACGTGGACGAGAAGGCGGACCTGGACATGGCCCTGCGCCTGGCCCTAAACGGCAAGGTGCAGCGCCCCGCGGTCTGCAACGCCCTCGAGGCTGTCCTGGTCCACGAGGGGGTGGCCCCCCTTTTCCTGCCCCGCCTGGAGGAGGCCATGGCCGCCCACGGGGTGGAGCTCCGGGCCTGCCCCAGGGCTCTCTCCCTCCTCCCCCGGGCGGTGCCCGCTTCCGCGGAGGAGTGGGACCAGGAGTACCTGGATCTCATCCTCCGGGTCAAGGTGGTGGCGGGCCTGGAGGAGGCCCTGGCCCACATCGCCCGCTACGGCTCCCGCCACACCGAGGCCATCTGCACGGAGGACCCCAAGGCGGCCTGGCGCTTTCTGGAGGAGGTGGACGCCAGCCTGGTGCTCTGGAACGCCTCCACCCGCTTCAACGACGGCTTCCAGCTGGGCCTGGGGGCGGAGATCGGCATCAGCACCTCCAAGCTCCACGCCTACGGCCCCATGGGGCCTTTGGAGCTCACCACCACCAAGTGGATCGCCCTGGGGGAGGGGCAGGAGAGGGGGTAGGCCCGTGAGGGAGGATCTGCAGGAAGCCTGGGGGCTGATAGAGGCGGGCCGCTATGAGGAGGCGGAGGCCTGCTTGCGCCAAGACCCCACCCCGGAGGCCCGTTTTGTCCTGGGCTACGCCCTGGCCTTTGGGGGCCGCCTCGAGGAGGCTCTAGCCCTCTACCAGGTGCTCTATCGGGAGACGGGCAGCCACAAGGCCCTCCACCAGGCGGGCTTCGTCTTGCGCCTCTTGGGCCGCTTGGAGGAGGCCCTGGCCGTCTTCAAGGAGGAGGCAAGGCTGCCCTTGGGCCCACTGGAGCGGGCGGTCAACCTCTACGAACAGGGGTATGCCGCGTTTCTCATGGGTCGCAAAGGGGAAGCCCGAAGCCTTCTAGAGGAAGGGCTCCGCTTGGCCCAGGCGGCAGGGGACCCGGCCTGTATGGCCCCCCTCCACCGGGGCCTATGGGAATGGCATCGGCGCTTTGGGAGCCCAGAAGCGGCCGAGGCGCACTGGGAGGCCGCCCGGCGCCTTTTCCTAGAGGCCGGAGATCCCCGTGGGGCCGAGGAGATGGGAAACCCTTAAAGAGGCCTTCCGCCTCTACCAGGAGGCCCACGTGCCCTTCTTCGCCGCCGCCCTGGCCTACTACGCCCTCCTTTCCCTAGCGCCTTTGCTCCTTCTCCTCCTTGGGGTTTTCGGCCTCCTGCTCCAGGGGAACCCGGCCTTGAAAGAAGGGGTCCTGGAGGCCCTGGAGGGGGTGACCCTGGCCCTTTTCCCCACCCGGCCCGAGCTGGGGGCCGACCTCCTCCGCTTCCTCACCCGGGGGGCGTTTCCCCTCACCCTGGCCTCGAGCCTCCTCCTCCTCTGGTCCGCCAGCAACTTCTTCGCCGCCTTGAGCTACGCCCTGGGCCTGGTCTTCGGCGTGCCCGCCGGGGTCAAAAACCGCCTCCTGGCCCTGGCCATGCCCTTCCTCCTGGGGCTTGGCCTCATCCTCCTGGCCCTTTTGGGCCTGGCCCTGGGCTTTGTGGTGCGCTTCCTTCCCCCAGAGTGGAGGGGGGTTTTGGGGCCTTTGGAAGACCTTCTCCCCCTTTTCCTGGCCTTTCTCCTCTTCCTCCTGGTCTACGGCCTCTTCGCCCGGCCGGGAAGGCTAAAAGACCTCCTCCCCCTGGCCAGCGGCGCGGGGGTGGGGGCCTCCCTCTTTGAGGCGGTGCGGCTTGGGCTTCCCAGGCTCCTTCCCCGCTCCCAGTACGAGCTCCTCTACGGTCCCCTGGCGGGGTTTGTCCTGGCCCTTCTGGGGCTTTACCTGGTCCTTTGGGTCTTCCTCCTGGGGGCGGTGGTGGCCCGGGCGCTAAAGGGGTAAAAAAAAGACCCCCGGGGGTCCCGGGGGTGGGGATCCAAAGCGCAGGATTCGGGCTTCATGCTCCTTAGAAAGGAGGTGATCCAGCCGCACCTTCCGGTACAGCTACCTTGTTACGACTTCGCCCCAGTCACGAGCCCTACCCTGGGCGCCTCCCT